>JAJFUZ010000221.1 GCA_021372155.1 Parachlamydia sp.
AACGGATTATGAGTCCGCTGCTCTAACCGACTGAGCTATTGCCCCGGAGATGGCTCTAAAAATAGCATTTAGAGCCGCGTAAGGCAAGCAAAATAGCATACATATAGATATCCGATATCTTCAGGATTCATTCGGCTGGTAGCAATATTTGTTCGTCTGGATGGATCTCAACAAGTCGCTCAATGCCTCTAGGCTTTATTGTGGAAGGTTTCAAATTTAGGGGGAGGTGTCTCGATGAACAGCTGTTTCAAAAGAAGGCTTGCCCTAAGTTTATATCTTGGGGGGTTATTAAAAATTAAGTTCATTGTTCAATGATTAATATGATAAAAACAGTTTAATGAAAGTATAAAAAAATGTGCTTTAAAGTAATTGCATTTATTTTAGTTGTAAACAAGAGATTGTGCCATGATTTCAGCTACCGGCCCTAGACTTTTCCCATATTCTTCGCAGAATCCTGCCAGGGAAGCACCCATTATGCCTCCCGCAGCACAACCTGCAGCAGCTTCCTCATCCCAAACACCCCCTCCACCTTCGCTTGAGAGCAGGATGGTGGAACACAAAGTCGCTCAGGCGATGTCGAAGAAATTGGAAACGAAAGTTAGTGTAGAAGATTTTGAGAACTTTAAGCAATTTTTGACGAATCATTTGCATCAGAGAATCATCCCCGGGACCGAATCCGAATCCAGTTCAGCCGAATTTTTAAATGGTTGCTCGCTTGAAAAGCTATTGAACTGCTGGGAGTGTGTGTTCCAGTCTTATAAGAACATTTTTCCTTTTTATACGCACCGCAAGCTGAAGACAATGACAAAACAGGAATTGACGTCGCGGGAAAAATTTCTTAGCAGCTTCTGGTTCATCTCCTATTTCCTTAGCCAAATCTGCTATCGGGATATGCAAACGGTTGCACTTAGAGATATCCCCAATTATAAGCGTCACTATCAGGAAAAAATTCACCCTCATTTTCTTGTTTTTCAGCGTCTGACGAATTTTCTGCACATGATGCTGGAAAAAGAGGGGGCAGTTGAGCTTTTGAATCCTCTGAGCACTCTGAAAATAGATGGTGTGCCCTGGGTGCGTCCAGGATACGTTGGGGGAATGGGGTTCTATCGCGACAATCATGGCTACTGTCCCATCCCTTTTAGCTATCAGACGAAAGAGATCGAATCGATCTATCTTTTTTATGGAGAGGATGCACTTCCCTCGGAGAAGAATCCCTACCAGACAAAGGTGTTTTTAACCCAATTCAGCGAATTTATTACGCAAAGCGGGGTGATCGTCGACATCGGGGCGCAGGCTGAGGCTCGTCAATTTTTGGGCATGGATACTGCTACTCCATTTCTGGTAGGGGAGGTAGTTATTATTAGATTGAATGACAAGCCCCAAGATGAAGCTGTGGCTTTGCCCGCGGCCGTTGAGAAATCATCTCAACTGGCTGTTGAACTCTCCAGCAAAGGCGTTCTAACTCCCGCTCTGCTGCCTTCGGGTAACGAAAGCTCTCAAGCAAATGAGTCAGAATCTGCGATCAGGCAGCTCCAACTAGTCGCAGCAAGATTGATGTTGTCTCTTATCAAAGGGGAAATCCAAAAATCAAAATGCGATCTCTATTTTGTCCCAATGCCTGCGAGGGAAATAGAAAAAAGAGAATTTGCCTACTGCCAGCTTCAGGATTTGTTTATTAGAAGCAAAAATGCCGCACAGCCCAAGGCTCAGAGGCTCGCCTTGGAATGGTTGCAGAAAATTGAAGCGATGGAAAACAAACCTGTTGAGACCATGTTGAAGGAATTAGAGGACGAAATTAAAGCCGACCTTCGGACACAGTATCAACTTGAGGTAGAGAGGGAACAGGAGCTGCGTTCGCAAAGGGTGCGCGAGGGAATAACTGAGGGCTTGAGAAAGGAAAAGAAATCCAAAAAAAGTAAGAGGAGAGAAGTTGCCCAAAACCCGGTGGAAACGCCCACTTCAAAAAGAGTCGACTTGCGTGTGGAAGAGGCCTTTCAAAAATTCAAGGTGCATGGACGCATCAAATACCGCAACCTCGTCAAGGTGGCCCGGCAGGCCATGAAAGAGTTTCCGGAAGCGTTTGACGTGCCACAAAATTTCAACCAGCGCGGCAGCCATCAGGTGCTTCATTTGGAGTCCGGACCGGCAACACTCGTCCAGGTACATGGAAGAAAAGACACCGCTGTCCCCAAGTACTACGCCAATCCATTCTTAGATGAATTGATGAAGCGCGTCAGCACTGCGCTGCAATTGAAATAACGGTTTTTATTTTTGCAGCTCTAGAAATGCAGCATATTTTGCTTTGCTTAAAATTAAACGATTTTTTTCTATAAATTTCGTGGTAGCTTCAGCAAGCGTTTTATTAGGGACAATTTTCTTTTTCAACTTTGTCAGGCCAAGCAGTAAATCCTGCAGGGCAAAGCGATCACAGTCGTATTTAGAATCGAAAGATTCTAAATCGAAGTGTTCAAAAAATTGAAGTAAAAGTGATTGGGCTGTTTGCATATCGACCTTCTGATTGTTCAGTACAGAACATAATCTTCCTAAAGCAAGAAAGCGAGAGTTGTTGAAACCTAACAGTTGAAACTGGCTTCTGCAGGTACGATAATCTTTTAATAGAAGTTTGTCCTTTGCCAGAACCTCATCTATCAGGGTATATAGATCACACTCAAACTCAGTTTGCAACATAGCTAAACAAAGATTAAAGAGTACATCAGAATAGTCGAGATCTTTTTGTATTGCACCTGAGTGACTTAGAAAATAGGAAATGCACATGAAGGAAATCTTTTCGGGATGGTGCTCATCTTCACTATCAAATAATAAATCCATGGAACCAGACCGGCAGAGGCTAAAGAGAATGCGCAGAAGCGCCGTGGTTTCCATCAGATCTTTTTCAGTGCGCAAATGATCAAGAAGAGCTTCGCCTAGATCCGTTAAACTGAATTTGTCTAGCCTGTGGGAAGGAGTGCATGGCTGGCACTCGTCACAAAGCTCCCAAAAGGCGCGATATTCTGCAACAGACTTATATTTGCCGTAGTCTTGAATGGCCTGACTTAAAATTTGGGTTTTCTCTTCCGGAGTAGCCACTTGGGCCATTTGCTTAGCTTCCTGTAAGTCCTTTAATTTTGCGTTTGATAGCTGGGGTTGGAGGAGACGTTGCGTTTGCTCAAATAGCCACTTGCTGTCGAACCAGAGACTTTTTGGCGTCGGGTTGGGCTGCTGCCCTATTACTGTTGTGGCGTGCTCATCGACTTTTTGACTCGTTGTCATTGAGGCGGTTCTTTTGTTTGAAACGACCTCAGAATCCGAATGAGTCTCTCTAGGGTGAAGTTGTTTAGCCCTCTCTACAGAATCCATGATTTTTTCCTTGTCTTTTGGCTACATTTTGAGGTGGAAGGATAACAAAATTTAATATTATTTGATCACGTTGAATTTTGTTTTAAGCCGGCCGAAAGCCAGATAGAGCACCGGCGTCACATAGAGAGTCAGCAGCTGCGAGAAGAGCAGCCCGCCCACAATCACCAGACCAAGCCCTTGCCGCATTTCGGCCCCGTCGCCGAGTCCCAGAGCAATCGGGATCGCTCCCATGATGGCGGCGATAGTGGTCATCATGATGGGACGGAAGCGGACGATACACGCGTCGTAGATAGCCTGGGAGGGGGAAATGCCCTGTTTCTCGGCTTCGACAGCATAGTCGACCATCATGATGCCGTTTTTCTTCACGATGCCGATGAGCAGGAGGAAGCCGACAGCGGAGAAGATGGAGATGGGCTCATTAAAGAGGAAGAGGGTAAGGACGCCGCCGAGGCCAGCGAAGGGGATGGAAGAGAGGATCGTGAGAGGGTGGATGAAGCTTTCGTAGAGGATGCCGAGGACGATGTACATGACCAGGGCCGCGGCGAGGAGCAGGAAGAGGGTCTGGCGGATGGTCTGTGAAATGGTCTTGGCGCTGCCTGAGAGGAGACTGGAGGTATTATCCGGCAGGATACGCGAGAGGTCAGAGGCCAGCTGGATGCCCTGGTCGGGAGAGATGGAGGGTGCGAGGGAAAAACGGATAGAGGTGGAGGCGAGCTGGTCGCGGCGATGCAGGGTCGGGGAGCCAAGCTTCTCTTCCCAGGTGGTCAGGGATTTGAGCGGAATGCCGTTCAGGATGAGTTTGGAAGGGGAGGATTTTGAATTTTGGAAAGAGGGAAGGAGCTCGAGGTAGATCTTTTCGGTATGTTGGCCCTTCTGGATGGAGGCGATGGAGGCCTGACCGTAGGCATGCTGTAGAAGCTGCTGCACCTCCTGGCGGCTGACGCCGAGTTGGTGGGCGAGGTCATGGTTGAGATGGAGCGAGAGCATCGGAGTGTCATGTGTAGGGGCTTGGACGAAGGAAAAATCGGGATGACTCTTCATCTCTTGAGCGAGGAGCTGGGCGGCTTGATTGACAGTGGGGTAGTCCAGGCCGCGGACGACCAGTTCATATTGGCCTGGAGAGCCGAAATCGACATCGAGTTCGATCAGTTGCAAGGGCTGCAGGACAGTCTGAAAGCCTGGGATGGCGTCGAATTTTTCCTGGAGTGAGGCGAGAATTTCGGATTGGGGCGGCCGATCTGTTTTGAGGCGCACGTAGATAAAGATGAAGTCGTTGTAGTTGAAGGAGAGGAAACTTTCGATGTGAGAATTGGCCTGGAGCAGGGCATCGACCTTGCGCTGTTCGGTGGTGATCTGTGTGGCGGCAAGGCCATGGGGCAGATCGACAAACCCATAAAAGAAGCCGCGATCTTCGGGTGGAATCAGGTTTACGGGCAGGCGTGAAAATAGATAAAGCGTCGCAAAGGTGCAGAGGAGGGCGACGAGAGCAACTGTTTTGGTGTGGCGGAGACACGGTTTGAGCGTGCGCGCATAAAAAGAGGAGAGGCGCGAGGCTTTTGCAGGGTGAGGTTTGTGGCTGATGCGGCTGCAGAGCATGGGTGTGAGGGTCAGCGAGACAAAGCCGGAGACGAGGATGGCGACAGCAAGAGTGACGCTGAACTCGCGGAAGAGGCGTCCATTCATACCCGGCATGAAGAGCAAGGGGATGAAGACGGCGACAAGAGAGAAGGTCATCGAGAGGATGGTGAAGCAGATCTGTTTGGAGCCAAGGAGGCTGGCCTGAAAGGGCTTTTCGCCCTTTTCCTGATGGCGGACGATGTTCTCGAGAACGACGATAGCATCGTCGACGACAAAGCCGACAGAGAGAGTCAAGGCGAGGAGAGAGAGCAGGTCGAGGCTGAAATTGAGGAGATACATGACCGCGAAGGTGCCCAGGATAGAGAGTGGAAGGGCGAGGGTGGTGATCAGGGATTCGGCGAGTCTTCCCAGGCTGAAATAGATAACGAGGACGACGAGGGCAAAGGCGAAAAGGAGAGAAAGCTGCACGTCGGAGAGGGACTGCTGGATCCATACCGCCTTGTCGAACCAGGCCTGGATCTGGATGGAGGGAGGCAGCTCGCGTTTCATTTGGTCCAGAGTCTCATGCACCGCTTTGGAAACGGCGACTGTGTTGGCGTCGCTGGCTTTAACAATTCCTATGACGAGGGCTGGGAGATTTTTTTCCGCGGTGGCGAAGTGGAATTCTTTTTCGCTGTTGGATTTATCGGATATTTCTGCGATGTCTTTCAGACGGATGGCGCCAATTCTGATGTTGGAGAGATCCTTCGCATTGAGAATGGCGTTGGGCAGCTCAATTGACAGACGCTGGCTGCCCGTCTGGATGATCCCTAAAGGCAGTTCTGAGGTCTGCTGCTTCACAGCTTCAGTCACATCGTTAAAAGTAATCTGCCGCGCGGACATCAGTTCGGGGTTGAGGCGCAGCCAGATCGATTTTTCAGATCCATAAGTCTGCACCTTGGCAATCCCTTCGATGCGGCTTAAGCGCGGAGTGATGTAGGCGTCGGAGTAGCGGCGCAGATCGGCGATACTGGAATGGTCGGAGGTCAAAACCAGGAACTGGATCGGAGAGTGACTATCGTTCTGCAGATAGTAGGTGGGATGGACTTTATCGGGAAGATAATACTCGGCATGGCTCAAGGCCGACTGCACATCGTGGAGTGCCTCAGCCATCTTTTTGTCCAGACTGAAAGTAAGAGTGATGGAGGAGTGACCTGGCGAGCTTGACGAGGTGATTTCCTCAACTCCTTTGACATGACTCAGCTCCTGCTCGAGAGGAAGGGTCACCTGGTTGAGGACAGTCTCGGAACTGGCTCCGGTAAAATTTGTCGAAACATAGATGAGGGGGCGTTCAATCGAAGGGACATCGCTCACAGGTAAATGCAAAAAGGCAAGCCAGCCTGCCAGAACAAGGGAGAGCATCAGGAAGATCGTCATGACCGGGCGGTGGATGAAGGGAGCGGAAAGATTCATGGAACGATATCCACTTTGGTGCCTGGAGATAGGCGCAGGTGCCCCTCGAGAATAATAGGCTCATTTGGATCGAGTCCTTCCTTGATGATCAGATTGCTTCCATGCTCCTCGCCCAGGATTAGCTGGCGGGTGGCGATCGTCTTGTCGGGAAGCACGGCAAACACATAGGGCCCCTGCTGGTTATAACGGACGGCCTTTTGGGGAACGAGCATGGCCTTCTCATGTTTCGAAATGGGGATGCGCACGCGGACGCTCTGGCCGGGGAGGAGCTTTTGATTGTCGTTGGGAACCTTGGCGCGGATGAGAAGCAGCCCCGTTTGCGCATCGATCTGATGGTCGAGAAAAGTAATCTGCGCCGGCATGCTGGACATGCTGATGCAGAGCGGCTGCAGCTCGATCTCTTGCAGGCGGATCTGCGGGAAGTCTTTTTCCGTAACCGAGAACTCGAGGCGCAACGGGTCGAGCAGTGCGACAGAGGCGAGGCGAGACTCTTTGCCAACTAGCTGCCCAGGGCTGGCATCCAGCTTGCCGATTCTTCCCGAGATCGGAGCTTTAAGCATGCAGTTGCTCAAGTTGAGACGTGCGGCATCCAGGCGCGCCTGATCGAGGAGAAGCGTGGCTTCTGCTTTAGTTGAACGTGCTTTCAGCTCATCCCATTCGGTCTGAGCTAGCAGATCTTTTTCGGCTAGCGACTGAAAGCGCGCGAGCTTCTTTTGGGCAGCTTCAAGATCGGCTTTATTGATCGCGAGCTGCGCCTCAGCCTCTTTCTGACGGATGAGATAGAGGACTGGGTCGATCTTAAAGAGGGGAGCGCCCTCTTTGACCCATTGCCCTTCATGGACAAGGATTTCAGATAGAGTTCCATCGATCTGCGGTCGGATCTCTACGGAAAGGGGAGCTTGAAGTGTTCCGAGTATCTCGAGATAGAGGGTAACATCCTGGATCACGGGAGATACCGCATGTACCGGAACAGGCGCCTGCTCTTTTGATGCAGTCGGTTTGGATTTGCAGCTGTAGAGCATTAAGACAGCGATCAGGATGCAGACTATTCGCATGGGACCTCCAGATAGGGGGACAGGGTGCCTGTGGCGTAGGCCAGCCTGACGAGGGCGACCAGCCATTTCGTTTTGACTTCGCTGAAGCGCACGCGCGCTTCCGCGAGTTGTCGCTGGGCGTAGGAGAGGACCGCGATTCCCTCTTTGCCCGCCTGATAAGTTTCGAGGGAGCCCTCGTAGGCCTTAAGGGCATTTTGCAAGTTGATTTCCGCTTCAGGAAGCATCACCTGGGCAGCCTCCAAGGAGCGGGATGCGGAAAGCACCTCCAGGGAAATGTCGAGCTGCAGCTCTGCCAACTCTTCCAGAGACAGTTGAGTGTTCGCATAGGCCAGGCGATTTTGATACATCGTCTCAAATCCATCGAAGAGAGGATAACTAAGATTGAGGGAGATCCGGTATTGAGCTCCCTTAGCCTTATCGTGGATGGCATGGTTCATGCCTCCAATCCCAGCAAAAGTAATCGTAGGACGGCGGTCGGCTTGAGCCTTGACATAGAGAGCATTGGATTCGGCGAGTCTTGCTTGTTTCGCGAGAAGGTCGGCGCGCTGACACTGGGCCAATGCAAGCAAGGCCCGCGTTTGCTCGGGAAGAGGGGCAAGAGGAGCCAGTGTCAGTACGGTTTCAGAAGGAAGTCCTAAACTTGCGGCCAGCTTAGCCCTAGCGATATCAAACTGGGAGGTCTTCTCAGCCAGATCGAGCTTCATCTGAGAGAGGGTTGCTTGGCTGCTGTAGAGATCGGAGACAGGACTCAAGCCAGCTTTATTTAATTCCTTAGCATAATGCTGCATCTTTTCGGCATCCTGCGTCGAGAGGCGCGCCGCTGCCAGCACTTCTTGCGCATGCAGGAAGGCGTAGCCATTCTCTAAGACCTTCAGCAGCACCTTTTGGATGTTCCAGTCTGCTTCCCAGCCTGCCGCGCTCAACGCCTGACAGGCAGCCTGGACATCAGCCGCATTCACGCCGCCATCGTAGATGAGCAGAGAGAGGGCGAGGTCAGCTCCCACTTGTGTGTAGGTGACATCGGGACCTTTAAGAAACTTGAATTCGCGTCCATTGGCGCCATAGGCAGTAAAGTCGAGCTTGGGATAGGAAACAGATCGCGCGCTTCCTAAAGCCGCGGCGGCTCGCTGGGCATTCCACCAGGCTTGGCGGGTGGAGGGATGGTTTTCCAGGGCGATGCTGGCGAGGTCTGCGAGCGTTAGAGGACGGTCGGGGAGGATCGCAGACAATGCGTTTGAGTAAATCAGAGCAAGACACAAAACTGTCGCTAATCGCACGGGCAGGCCCGGGTAGCGAACAGCTGGGTGGCATAGAAGCTTCCGTCTGGCGCAAAGGCGATGCCGATGCCCGTTTCTTCAAATTTGCCCAGAATATTCTCGCGATGGGGAGGGCTGTTCATCCAGCCCTTGACAGCCGTGTAGAGATGGTCTTTGACATTCAGGCTGTAGGCGACATTTTCGCCGAAGCTCTTGAGCGGATAGCGCACATGCAGCGAATGGGCGCGCTTGTCAAACCCCTCGTGGCCGAAGGGCACATGCTTTTTGGCCATGTTTTCACTGTGAACTCGGGCGATTTTGCAAAGCGGCTTCCACATCTTGAGGATAACCAGTCCCTGTTTAGATCTTTCGGCGTTGATCTGCTCAATGAGTCGTGTCTCCATATCGTCGACATCGATTTTTGTGGCAGCATCGACCGAAAAAGAGGAGAGGACGAAGAAAAATAGAATGAATAGAAGTTTTGGCTGCATCATCCTAAGATATGATGCCTGCCTGGGAATTTACGGACAATAAAAAACCCGGTCTCCAGGAAGAGACCGGGCTATTAAAACTGTTATGCTAACGTTTCAACAAGGTGATTCAGGACAGCAGAAGCGGCTTTGCCAGTTGGTGGTTCTTCAGTTTCAGTGGGAGCCTTTTTACCCTTAGCTTTGCGAGCAGTTGGCGCAATGACTTCTACATAGTCCCCAGTTTCACCAGCAGGTGTGCTTGCCTTGGCTGTCTGAGCTTCCAGCGTCCTCGTCAGCCTGGTTACAAGGGTTGTCAGTGTTTGCACTTGAGCTTGCAATTCGGCGTTGGAATTTTCCAGTCTCTTAATGGAAACGTCATGGGCGTTCACTTTCGGCTCCATGCGGTTCACTCTTTCCTGCAGAAGTGTCAACTCTTTCCCTTGAGGGGGGACCAGCTCATAGCGGCTGTGTCTTTTTTCAGCGATGGCATCAAGCGAGTACTCATTGAGGCGAACCGGCATCTCAGGAGCTTCGATCTGAATCTTGCCACCCGCATAGTAGACGTTGGCGTAAAAAACATCCTTGGTTACCTTATCCTGGATGCGCAGGCCATAGACTGTCGATTTTTTGCTGTTATCGACCTGGACAACTGCCTTGTCGGCCGGGAAGCTCTCTTCGCGGAATTCAAAGAGTCCGGAAACAAGTTCCACCGGATTAATACGTGCCGTGCCGATGGCGCCAGCTCCGAATGCCATGATGAGAGATGCTTTCAACCGCTGTTCTTTCGTCTGTGTCGCGCGATTCTGTTCGACGGTTTTTAGTTCCTGAGCTTCTTTGACTCCGGCCGCATGGTTGCGTCTGAAGAACCAGAGAGCACCCAGGGTGGTTGCAACGGCAACAGCGCGCAGTTGAGGGCTGCAGTTGGCTAATGGGCCGTATACGTTTGGAATCATGGAAGCACCAACCACAAACGGGGTCGAGGTAGTCACGTAGGTCGCATAACTGGATGCGTATTTTGCCAGGCAATCCAACGATGAAGCGATGTAAGGAGCTTTGAAAGTGGTAGGAGTATTTTCCCACTTCGCATAATTTTTAACTTTTTGGCCAGCTCCAGTCACCAGTTGGTTGACAGGGGCCAATACTCTTGTAGTTGATTGAATAATTCCCATAAATTAATACCTCACAATTATTTTGAAACTAATTATATCTAATGTTTGTAATTTATGTCAATATAACTAATAAATTTTTTATATTGTTAATAAATAAAATGTTTATTGTACTGAATGCAACTGTAGAAAGTTTATAGATGAAACTATCAATTTTTCTGACATTGTCATGTTAACAATCTTTGTGTCATTCTCGACAATCATCTGCGATGTGAATCCCTGTCGAGCGAATTGATGGCAAACATCAACGGAGCGATCTTCGCTTTTCGCAAGGAGGGCTTCCTGGAAATATTTTCCTCTGAGCTTACACAGGAGCAGCAAGCGGTCAAAAGAGCGGAAATCAGCGCTTTGCAACAGATCGCAAAGAGGCATGATCCTTTAATTAGGTTCCCTGACTAATTTTTCTTTGAATTTTTATGGACAAGTTTCTATGGTCAGTAATGGGTTAACCAAAGGAACCTTTATGTGCAAAATCGCTCTGTGTCTCCTGTCGCTCACTCTGCTGGCCAGCTGCCATTCAGGCTATAACAACGGTCAGGACAATTGCTGCCCTCAACAATCCTCTTGCTGCAGCTCCTGTGGCCCGTCTTGCTGCTGTGGCTGTGCCCAGGGTGGACCCTGCAACTGTGCTCAGGGCTAAATGACTGCACCAGTCAGGCCACCGGAAAAGAGATTGCAGGAGAAGGATTTCATCCAAGACAGCCTATCCTCCAATCCCTTTCCTTTCTGGCTCTGGCTCGTGCTGCTTGCAATCATTGCGAGCCTTTTCTGGGGTGGCAGCTCATGGCTGTCGCAGCAGATAAATAGGGAAGTGGCTGCGAGTCCCTTTTTACAGGTGACCAACCGCCAGTTTTCCCTGTTTCTGTGGCAGTT
>JAJFUZ010000228.1 GCA_021372155.1 Parachlamydia sp.
TTCCAAAAAAAGCTCTCCCGGCACCACCGCCAGCAAGCAAAACAGCATCGACTGTAAAAGAAGCTGCTACTCCGGTTTTCACTGCAGCACCAGCGGCTATTGCGAGTACTCCCAAGAATCCGATTCCCTCAAAACTATCTGTAGAAGCGTCTCTCGATGCTTTTCAGCAAGCTGAAGCTCATTATGACGTCTTGAAGATGGCCTCCTCACTGATTGATGTGAGCGGTGCCTATATCGAAAAGGGAGAATGGACATTAGCGGCTAAAAGCCTGGTCGCCGCTTTGGGTTTGTATCAAAAGAAAAATAGCGCAGAAGGAAAAAAGAGGGTCATGGCGAAAATGGCCGAATTGGAAAAGCGCTACTTTGAAAAAGCTTATCCGCAAAAGATCAATCCTGATGCGATAAGCTCCGCCAAATTGTTGGAACGAAAGACAAAATTAGAGGCACTTCGCAATGAACTTCGGCAGAAATGTCAAAAAAATGGGATGGCGTTTGATAAGCACATTAAGGAGTTTTCTGAGGAATTTTATACTTTGTTGCAAGGGATGTTCAAGGACTGCTTTCAAATTTTTGGTACCCCGCCCTGTGGCTTTGCTCTGCTCTGTTTAGGTTTGCCAGGCCCAAAAGAGATCGGTCCCTTTGCAAAGATACGGGTTGCCATCTTAGTCAAAGATAACACTCCAGAAATCCAGGCCTACTGCCAAACCCTTGTCAAATGGTGGAGTTTGCAACTCATATTCTTAGGGGAGACAAAAGTGAAAACCCTTTTCCCAAAGATGGTGACATACATAGCGGAGGGGATTCAATTTGATCACGGCTGCGAGTTCACTTTAGAAAAGCCCGCGGAACTTCCGCTTGTTAAAACCCCAAAACAGCTGGCTAGCTTCCAATTTGCCCGCTTTGTGCAGGAAAATGCCGGAACAGCAGCGGTATTGCGCCAGCCCGGGTTGCTTTATGGCGATGTAAACCTTCTCACAGAATATATCAGCAGCATGAGTCCAGTCTTAAGTTCCCCTTCCGGAAAAGAGTCTCTCAGCATACGCCAGCAGCGCGCGCTGCAATTTTTGAATGGGGTGATCGCCGATGTTGAGCCCCTTAATGATTATGAAGGGGAAATTATAAAAGATCCTCGTTTGTTTAATCTGGAAACCGATCTCCTTAAATTCCTTTTGGAAGCGATTGCAGGATTGAGTGATTATTGTGGTATTGACAATCCAAACGTGCTGGAAAAGCTGGAGGCTTTGGCAGGTAAGAAAATAATTAGCCCCGAAGCCAAAGAAAATCTTAGGAAAGCACTGATTTCTGGGATGCTTTTGCGCTGCAAAGCTCATTTAAGGGCAGGTGCAAGCTGTGATGAGATCTATCATCCGCGCATGTATCGCACTTTGAGCTACAGCGAACTCGCCCGTACGTCGATCGCTGGGGAATGGGAGATCGAGCAGATCATTTTGTGCTTAACAACCATTTTTTCTTTACAGGAAGCCCTTGAGACGTTCTGCAGGACGCAAAATGTGACTCATATTGCGGCCTCCAAATGCCTCGATTTATCTGCTCTGGCAAAGTCTAGAGCGCTTTTAAAGTTGGGCATGTACGTGGAAGCTCGCGAAAGTCTGAAAACAAAGCCAGAGCCTGGAACTGAAGGGATGGTTTTGTACTGGCAGGGAAAAGTGTCATTAGCTTTAGGCAATTTCGAGGAAGCTTTGAAAGAATTGGGTAAAGCTCTTGAAACCTGCAAGAAAACATCCCCTCAAGGCCATCCCTATATCGCTTGCATCCATGAAGGGATGGCTTCAGCTGCGGATGCTCTTAAAGATACCAAAAACTCTGAAGCTCATCTGGAAGAGGCGCGAAACGTCTACAGGAAAATCTATTGGGAAGACCATCCCTTCTGCGCCAAGATAGCCTATCGGCTGGCGTACAAAAAAAGCTGGGTAGATGGACTGAAGATGCTCCAGGAGTCATTTGACGGATTTAAAAGGGTCTATGGAAAAGAGCATTTGACAGTAGCTGTGGCTTTTCAGAGCGCTGGAGCCCCTTTTTGCCTGCAGGCAAAGCAATTTCAAAAAGCAATCGACTACTGCGACGGGGCACGTTTAATCAGAGAGAGGCAACTGGGAGCAAGGCATGAGGCGCTATTGCCGGTTTATGCGGGTCTCGTTGCAGGACATCTTTCTTTAAATGATGTCGATAAAGCGATACCTCTTCTCCAAAAAGAGATTTCACTAAGAAAAGATCTAAAAGGAAATATCCTTGCCGTCGCGAAAAGTATGTTCCATCTTGCCATCTTTTTAGGCCAGCAGAAGAACCCTCACTTTGACCTTTTCATGGATGAAGCCTTTAGATTAGCCAGAAATGTCCCCGATAAGGACGAGAGCCATCTCCTGAAAGTGCTTGAAGTGAGGGCCACTCTTTGTTTCAACCAAAATGACTATGAACGTATCATCGATCTCATGCAAGAAGCCATTCGGATTCGTCGGAAAAGAGAAAAGAGCTCTGAAGAGGACTTAAAGCTTGCAGACGATCTGTACAAGATCAGCATTGCATGGGTGTCTCTCCATAATGAACAGAATAAGTACCGAAAAAAGGCCATTAAAGCCTTAGAGGAGGCCTTCAAACTCAGAAATGAACGCCTGGGGGCCGCACATGTCAGTCTTTATGAAATCTATCAGCTATTG
Organism: Parachlamydia sp.; assembly: GCA_021372155.1. GTDB lineage: Bacteria > Chlamydiota > Chlamydiia > Chlamydiales > Parachlamydiaceae > JAJFUZ01. The sequence goes on from JAJFUZ010000228.1 coordinate 2,676, forward strand.
GGTTCTATTTACTGTGGACAAGGCGACAAGAAAAAGGGTGAACAGATGTTGCGCTCTGCTCTTACACTTGCTCAAAGAGCTTATGGAAAAGGGAGTGATGAGGCAAAGCACATTGAAGAGTTGCTGCAGGATGTTCAAAAGGCATCCAAATCTTGAAACTCAAACTTTTGCCTCATTCAGTTCATTGAGTTGGGCTTCCATAAAGGGAATGTCCAATTTCGCCTGTATAGGCATTTTTCTTGCCAGCTCTAAGGCACGCGTATACCATTCTTTTGCCAATAGGAATTCTCTTTTTCTCATATGGAGCATGGCTATGAGTTTCATTGGAAACACCAGATCTGGATGGTTATGGCCTAATATCGTTTCTTGGATATTCAAAGCTTTTTGCGCACAGATAAAAGCATTTTTGAGATCATCGCTTGCTATATAATGATTGCAGAAAGCTAAGTAAGCGGATGCCACATAAGAATTGTTTTCACCGAATATTCTTTTGAATATTCCAACCGCTTCTTCTATCGCCGCTTTTGCTTTTGTGGATTGATTCAGGGCATCGAAATTCAAGGCTTGGGCGAGGAGGACCATCGCATAATCGTCAGTTGTAATTCCGCGGTGCAATTCTTTATGAAATGCAAGAACCTCTTTATTTAGCTCAATAGATTTTTTATGATTGTCCATTGAATGGTGTGCTGCCGCTAAAAAGGCCTGAGTTTTGTTCTTGTAAAAATCTTCTCCAAGGCGAGTAAAAATTGCTAGAGCTGTTTGATAATGTCTTATCGCCTGTAAGACATCGAGTGATTCCCAGGTAATTCCTAAAGCTAGTGTATAATTACCTATGATTGTCTCTCTTTGTGAAAAGATCTGTTTGGATATGTTTAAAGCCTCTTCCACATAACCAACAGCTTTTTCTGGTTGTCCCATCTTTACTAATGTACTACCGATATCCCGCAGATCCTCTGCAACTTCTGCGCTTATATCGCCCAAATGCTCTCGATGAATCTCCCAGGATTTTATTTGTTCGGCCAAGGCTTCCCTATCTTTTCCTAATTCTTTGTAAATAGCTGCTTGACAGGCATAAGCTTCACATTCTATGGCATAATCCTGTAACTCGGCGGCTCTCTTAAAAACTTCGGAAACATGCAGCTGAGCATCGGAAAAGCGTTCCAGATCCAATAGCAATTTAGTATAAGCAAGATGGGCTTCACTATCGTGAGGGTTTAAGATAATCGCTTTCTTGTAGCATTCCTCCGCCTTATGATAAAAACCCAGTTTTTGTAATGATTGTGCTTGCTGCTTGGGAGTATCTTCATAAAAAGTTTCTCTGAATAACATTGCAAAGCTCTTTGTTTGGAAAGCCTGCTTGAAGGCTCTTTCGAGAGGAAAAATGACCCTATGGATCCAGATAATATCTTCGATCTCGGACTCAGAGAGTTTGTAGACACCCTCTAAGGATGCTTCTGTTTTGTTTTTGCTCAGCATCGCGGGATGGTAGGCTGCGTCTCCTTCCCTTTGATAATGCAAGTGGCATCGAATCCTTAAACGCAGGGCTCGGGCCATTGCCTCTTTTAAATGAGCAACTCCTTCAGCGCATAAGATTTTTCTTTCCTGCAACGCATCAAGTTTATCCCAGGTGTTGGACGTATCGACACCAAAATAGTCTCCTAGAACGGCGATCATAAAACTTGGTAAGCGGTAAAGCTCTTCCTTAACGTTATAATGAGGGTTTTCTTTTTTACTTTCATCGATGCGTGACTGAAATTGCTTCAAATGTCCGCTTAAGAGATCCAGAGCTCTCCACTCTTCAATCGAATAGGGCGGAGTGGAAGATGGCTGCTGGACGATAGTCTTAATTTCTCTGAGGTACTCTTGAAAGAGAGATTCACTTCCCACTAAAAGAGATGTCCCTTTCAGGACATTGGAAAGTATCATATCCTCCTGATAAGCTTTTTCTGATTGCAATTGTGCCAGTTTCTGGGGAGTTTGCATCAGTACGATCTGGCTTTCCTTCCCAAAGGGAGTGTTTCCGCCTGAGTCGAATGAGAATCCGGTTGGGACTGGGTTCTCCCTCCCTCCTGCTATAATGTTGATTTTGGTCTCACCAAGATGGATCACCTTGATTTCCAGCCATCGCACCATTTTGCGAAAATAGTTCCTGTTGGCAGGGGTATCCTCTTTGATAAGCAGGGCAAATTCCAGATCAGAATAGGGACTCATCTCTTGGCGGGCGAGGGATCCCAATCCAATCAAAGCGAATTCACATGGAGGATCTCCTAACAAGGGATACATCTCCTGGATCATCGCTTCGACAAATCGGCCGATCGAACCGGAAAACTCCTTGAGGATTTTCTCTGTAGACTCCTTGCGATTATTTTTTTCTTTCAACTCTTTGCGCATTTTACCCAAAGCCGCGCGCCTTTGCTGGTAAATATCGGGGGATTTCAGAACATTTTTAGCTTCGGTAAAGCCCTCTTTGGTTAAAAATGCTGTTTCGGTTTCGAGCATATAGTTCAGGACAAGACGTTGAGCGTTTTCATCCACAGGAGATTGCCGTTGATACAAAGCAAAGGATGCGTTGAAAATTTGAGCCGCTTTAACAAAATCCCCCTGACCCAACGTGATCTTCCCAATGTCTCTCAATGTTTCAGCTATCGCAGAGGATGCCTTTTGCTCTTCTGCACGCTTTAAACGTTTTGTAGAGGCTTCCAGGGCCGCTCCAAATTCTCCTCTCGCAAAATGCCAGTCGCTTTGAGCTTTCCAGCTATCCTGATCAAAGCTGCTTGGGGCGGCAGATAGAGAACCTGCCGTCTTTGTTCCAGGGGGTGCAGGCATAGGTTTGGAGAATTTAGGCTTCGCTGAAACAGACTTCCTGGCAAGTTTCAATGCTTCAAGACTAATTTTGGAATCATCGGGAGTGGGCATACGATTTGTCGGTCGCGACGGGTTAGTTGGTAGCGATGAACCCCCTCCAGGTGAAGTGGCGTTTTCTAGCGAGTCAAGCGGGTTAAAAGTCATCTTCACCATCCTGCTGTTACATACCTGCAAAATTTCTTGCCAAATAGTTTGTATTAAAGCAAGCTTCAAATATAGATTTTTAACCGAGGAGAAAGTATGCAGCCATTAGGATCAGCGCCTATACAAATCAGAAAACCGCTTCCTCCTCCCCCAGGTAAAGGGGCGCCCAAAAATTTGCCTGTTACGGTTCCTCCTCCCGGATCGCCACCCGATATGCCAAAAGCCGCTGCGTCAGTGCAGCCACCACATACATCTTTAAAGGAGCGTGGGGATTTTCACCGAGGGCGCAAAGAATTTGATCTGGCATTAATTGCCTACAATGATGCTTTGAGAGGGATGGAGGAAGGGCCAGAAAAAGCAGCTATTCTTTCTGCAATGGCCTCGATATCGGTTGAGCAAAAGGATTATTTCAAGGCGCAAGAGTCTTACACCAAAGCTTTGGCCATGCTTGTCGATGTCTATGGTGATGACAACCCCAGCGTAGCAGATATCAAGCAAAAGATGGCTAATCTTCCTCTACCTAAAACAGATCGAGCTTCGCAAGATAATAAAGCTTTACCGGCGGCATCCAGCAGCGCTGCTTCTGGTCTTGACAACATGCTGAGTATTCAAAATTCTTTACCCGCTGCATCTGCCATTCCTGCACCAGCCCAACAGAAGACGATCACCATTCAAGATCTGATAGCGCAACTTGAAAGGCAGAAAAAGGAGCATGGAGAGTGTCATCTAAGCGTTGCGGAAACGCAAAATAAAATCGCTGCTTTCTACATATCTAAAGGAGAAAAAGCAGCCGAAGCCTTGAATTTGATCACGATGTCTTTAGCCATTCGCCAAAAATTACAAGGAAAAGACAGTTTTGATCATATCGAAACACATAAGCTGTGTTTTGCGGCTTTTCATGCCAACAAAAATACACAACAAGGCGCCTATCACCTTGAAGAGGTGGTGCGAATTTTGAAAAAAAATAAAAAGGAAGGAACACCTGAATTTGTCGATGCCTGCTATCAGGTGGGAGCTGTGATCCTAACTTCAAGTGCGAAAACAGCCAAAACTTATTTCGAAGATGGATTAGCTTCGCAGAAAAAGATCAAAGGGAACACACCTGATGAGACTACTGCAACTTTGCTGAAAAATTTAGCCGTGGCAAGACTCAATCTTGCGGAATCGTCTAAAGCGATTCCTCTTTTGGAAGAAGCCCTTGCAATGAACCAGGCTTTATACAAGGCTCCCCATAAAAGCATGATTAACAGCTTCTATGTGTTAGGGGTGTGCTATAAACAAAATGGACAGAATTCCAAAGCGAAAGAAAACTTAAACAAGGCTCTTCAGATGTCCATCTCACTCAATGGAGACCAGTATCCAGAAACGTTAAAAATTAAGAAATCTCTGACTTGACATAACGAAAGTTTTATTTCAATATTTAAACAATTCTTCGTGAGGCAGTCATGCAAAGCCCTTATGCAGCTAGAACCTCATCAAGCGGCGCTCTAGTACCAGCCAAAGCTTTACCACCCATCCCTCCTAAAAAGCCTTTACCAGCACCTCCTGCCAGCTCCTCGGCGACACAACTTTCTCTGGAAGACCCTCTCCTGAACAAAATCGCTGAGCAGCTTGCTTTCGCCTTTCATCAATCAACGGAATTTGTCAAGCGTTATGCCACAAACCTCCAGCTAATCCAGGCACAACCCCAAAAATACCGTCACAGATGGCTTTTATAAAACGATCCGCATTTCAGAAAAGGCCATGCAGGAATGTATCGTGCCGTTGGTTGTTTCCCGGCAAGATATCGTGTTGTTCGACTGTACCTGGATTGTAGTTGAATCCAATTCGCTTGTGAGTCTGATCAATGCCAGTGCGCGGCATCAGCTTCGAGAAATCCTGATCACGCGTGTGATGACCGCTGGTGAGAAAATTGCCATTAGGAAGAACCTGCAACATCTTAAGGGGCGCTGCCAGCCTAAAGAGGCTCGGGTAACATTTGTCAAGTACGTGATCAACCCCAATTACAATACGCAGCCGGCTTTCATCAAAACAGTAGCCGACCTGATCTTAAAGTATAAACGTGATCCAGGGTCGACTAAACTCTGGATAATTGCAAGAGATGAACAGCCTCTCTTTGTTCCCAAACAAGTCGAACGTGCCGCTATTCATGTTTCAGGTGTTAAGGTAACAAATATTGCTCCCACTGTTTCAATGGCTAAGAGGACCAAGTATTACATGAACTGGCAGGTTCTAGACTTCTTTAGAGAGGTTGACCAGCGGGGAGCCGCCAGGGCTTTGCCCAATGCCAGAAACATGGTCGAGCTAGCCAGGTTGACTCCTGAAGAACCTCATTCAGTTGTGCGTCCCAAAGGCCTGGATAAAAGTCCTTTTATGACTTGTGAGGATGCCCTGAAGCTTGTGATTTTGTATGCCTTGTACCCGGATGATAAGCAGTTCGACAAATGGTTAGAAAGAGATGCAACAGATAAAGCCAAATCCTATCTTAAAAAAGTCAAAAATGATCCCGCAAAAGGCCCGCTCAGGGATTTGGGTAGAGGGTGGTGCGTTCTGGATCAACCCTGTGTCGACAAGCTCTTGCGGCCTATCTTTGCAGAATTTCCTGATTTCATCACTCTGTCCCTAGTTACTTTTTTAGGAGGTGTTGATTTTGATGTTTTGCTGAATTTTTTAAGAGAAAAGCCTAAGATCACTCGGATGGTTATTGATCCCAAACAATTTGATGAAAATGATCAGGTTAAATTGCAGGAAGTGATGCGTGCAATTGGTCGGAACATAGAAGTGAAAGGACCTGCTCCGGCTTTTTGGCATAATCCCTTTGAAAATCCTGCAAAATCGGGTGCTAAGGGGAAGGAGATACATGTCCAAGATAAACTAACTTATTTACTCTTGCACTGTTATTTGCCAGACGGCTATGTCGACAAAAAACAATTAGAAAAATATGAATCAATAACCCGTTCTGAAGCTAAAACTTACTTAAGACTTGTCAACAACAAACCCTATGAAGGTCCCATGAAAGATCATGGCAAGGGTTGCATTTTTGATAAACAGTGCGTAGAGAGTATTCTGCAGAAAGTTTATGAAACACATCCTGATTTTACAGTCCTTTCTCTCGCGTCATTTACGGGTGGGGTTGACTTTGATCTCCTCGCTGACTTTTTGAAAGCAAATCGTTTGATTTCCCGCATTATCTATGAGAAAGGTCAATTTAATGAAATTGAACTACAAAAGTTAAAAAAGATCATAGCTGTCTTAAAGGATCGTAAGTTGCTCCCGAAGGCAACTAGTTATTTCACTGAGAACCCATTTATGTATGAATAAGGATCGGATATGGCATCTAACACACCAAGTATTTCTGGTTTTTTTATTCAAAAAACAGCGGAGTTAACCAATGCTATCAAAGGGACGGTTGAACAGGATCAGCCGTTGACAGCCAGCCAAAAGCAGCGCATCGAAGAGGTACTCAGCCGCGCATTATATATCAGTGTTGAAGAGTTTCGAAAGTATGCGCGCAATCTTGAGATGATTCGCATGGAAGATGCACGCGATGTGATAGAAGGCTTTCACAAGCATTTGCGCATCACGTGCCGCGCAATGGAACATTGCATTGTTCCTCTTTTGGATGCATTTCCAGATGTCAAGGTGTGCAGTTTTGTTGAGTGTCATGTTGAAAAGGGGGCCCTTATTCCCTTATTGAAAAAGAAAAAAACTGTGCTGACGGATATTCTAATCACTCGTCCGATGACAAACAATGAAGCAGATCATGTAGCAGATGATGTGTCCATCCTAATGGCAAGTCAAGAAGCGATCAGGGACGCCTGGCGTAGAAATCAGGTGGCCACTACTGTCATTACAACACGGGAGGGACCCGTTAAAGTAGTTGTAAACCCCTATTACCTGCCGGACGATACCGATTTCGCGCAGGCCATGCATTGCGAGTGCCCAAAAGTTGTAGGCTCTCCAGAAAGAAAGCTGTTAATTTTCAAAAGACAAATCGTGGCCGATGGTAACGGATATACTGCGAACTACTTTTCTGACAGTTGTCCGTATGAGCTTCCCGCCCTACCAATTCCTATCAGACTCTATGAAGATATTGGCTTCGGACCTGTTGATCTGACCTCTGATGGTCTTAGGCCCATCGATCCTAAAAAAACTGAAGAGGACATCGAGTTGTTTATTTGCAAAGAGATGGAAAAATCGGATCAAGAAATTGAAATTGTCTTTGAAAAGGATGGCTGAGTCTTAGTTTTAAAAAACCAACAATACATAAAGGCGTGGCTATGAATGGCGATTTATCAGCTGTTGCAAGAGGTTCCCAAGGAGCCGGCTCTCCACCGCCAATTCCAGCTAAACCGAAAGTCACTCCGACCATTGCTGAAGTTAGAACTTCTTTAGGAAATTCTCCTAAAACATTGCCTCCGGTTCCTAAAAAGTCTCTGCCTGCACTACCACCTCCAGGTAAGGCAGCTCCTAAACTAACTGCAAGCATCATCCAAGAGACAGCACTGCCGGTTTTATCAACTCCGCCGCCAAATTCAACGCCTGCTTTCTTTGCCATCTCCCCTTCAGATCAAAATCCCACGGTATCCAAAGTCGCGGCTCTTAGAATGGGAGAGAGGGCGAGTGGAGAATCTCAACTAACTCCTGGAATTAATCCATCTAAGGAACGTAAGCCGCTGCCTCCACCCCCATCAGGATCTAGAAACAGCAATGGGGTAGCTGCAGCCCAGGCCTCCTCAGAATCACTGGCTGAGAGATCAAAAAAAGAGCGAGCTCACAAGCAGGCCGTTGCGGCAATAAAAGAGAAATATGGACCTCCGATTTCGGAAGCTGAAGAGCAAAAAAATCTGCGCCTTTTGATCGAAAGGTTAAGAAATCTCGGACAGGAGATGCTGAAATTGCATGAGTGGTCTTTGGCTGCCGTCTATTTAAATGCTGCGCTGGCAGTATGCAAAAGGCATCCCAATGAAGGGCTTAGGCAAAGCATCGTCATCAATATGGCTGAGATTGAACAGGAGATTTTGGAGAAAGAAGAACCACCAACAAAAAAAACGGCTGTTGATGTACCGGATCGCTATTTCGAAAGACGGGATCAGTTGAACGATCTGCGCAAGGAGATTGAAAAAAAATCCAACGCGCGGCATCCACCAAAAGACATCCTGGAGGGGTTTTCGCTGAAGATCGATGGTTTTCTAATGGATATTCTGAAAGATATTTATGAAGAAATAGGGGCGCCGCCATGCGAATTTACGCTGCTTGGGCTTGGTTCCTATGCGCGCAAAGAGATGAGCCCCTATTCTGATCTGGAATTTGTCATCCTGATCAAAGAAAAAAATCCAGAAACGCTGGCCTATTTTAGGAAGCTCGTTAAATTGCTGGAAATTCAAGTCATTCATTTGGGAGAGACAAAAATCGACATTCTGGAAAAAGGTAGAAAAAGCCCAGTTAAGACAGGGTTCTCATTTGATAGCGGCGGCAATACGCCTCTGGCAAAGCAGAGAGAACTCATTATGACGCCCGAAGAACTTGGATATTATCAAACAGATGCCGGCTATGATGAAGATGCCATCTTGTCGATTGTTTTAAGGACGGTCGGGGTGGCTGTGGGCAGCCATGATCTTTACAATCGCTACATGGAGGTGAAGCGGGAGATCCTTTCACGATCTTCTGAAATCGCTCCTGGAAAAAAAATCAGGGAGCAGCGTGCCTTACTGTTTCTTCGGGAAAATCTCAATGAGTTTGCGCCAAAACTGGATCAACATAAAAAGCAAGAGCCGCGCTTTGATATCAAGGCAGAGCTCTATCGCTTGCTCAACTTTTCGATTATGGGCATCAGCGAATACTATGGAATTGAGGCGGTAAACTCCTGGGACAAACTCAAAGCTCTTTTGGAGCAAGGCATCCTTTGCTACGATGGCGTTGAAAATTTAAAAACGGCCCTGAATGCTACCATGGCGATGCGTATTCGTTGTCAATTACATCACAAGGAGGAAAACGACAAGGCCTACCACCCAGCCTTGAAGCCCAAAAGCCTGACAGCAGAAGTCAAAGTGGATGAGGAATTTATTCTGTCGCCAGAAGACATTGAAACCATCACCAAGATTTTTTCCATCCTCAAGCCTCTTCAGGCAGCAATCGAGAGGGTATGCGAGACAGGGGACTTCAGTCATCTTGCAAAAGAGACCTTTTATCAGGGCAATTTCGCACTGATGGGAGATAACTATGTCCGAGAAAAGAAGTTTGATGCAGCAAAAGTCTGTTATGAGAGAGCCATTGCCGTCGACCCGGATAATCCAGAAATACAACTTAAACTGGCGGAACTTTTGATTGAACAAGCCGCATTCGAAGAAGCAAGGCCCTTTGCGTCTGAAGCGTTTTCATTAGGAACCAAGCGTCAGCATAAGCCAACAATTGCGCGATCCTCTCACGTACTCGGAAAGCTAGAGATAACGCATTGCAAAAGAAGAAGCGCTGTGGATTATCTCATGAAAGCACTCGAACTTTACAAGCAATTAAAAGGAAGCGAGCATGCTGATGTTGCGGTCCTCCATCATGACCTTGGCCGCGCCTGGATGTGCGAGCATTTTCCTTGCGAAGCTATCAAACGCAATTTTGATCCGACGCGCGACGAGTGGGTAAATTCCCTGCATGGCCATGTCTACAAGGCATTGGATTTTTACAACCAAGCTCTCGATTTTTATATGAGAAGAGGTGGGCAAAATCAGAAAGCGGTTGCAACGCTTATATCTGAACTTGCTGAGGCCTCACTTTACATTCCTACTTGGTCAGATACTCTATCATTATGTCTGATCGAAATGGCCTTCAAAATGGGCCAAGTTGTCTTTGATGAAACCGATCCTCGCTGGATAGAGATCGTTTATAGACAGGGTTGCATCTATGCAGCTCTTGGCAAACCTCGCGAAGAATTCGAGGAAAAGTATCGGACAGCCTGGGTGAGCCAGGCTACCTGGATGGGTCATGAAACCCCTTTTGGAAAAAATAATCCCTATATGGCTCTTTTCTTGCTTGCACAAGGAGACGCGGTATTTACTCATGCCAGTGATGGGTCTTTAATCACTAAATCATTAAAAATAAGAGTGAGACAATGGTATGGCGAAGCTTTGAAAATATACCAGCAAATCTATCCGATCAATCACCCTTTCATTGCCGCAAACATGCGGCTTCTTGCACTTGCAGATAAAAAAAACGTGGCGGAACTTGAAAAGGCTCTCACGATGATCAAGCAGATTTACGGAAATGAGCATCCAAAAGTTATTTTTTATCTCAATACTTTAGCAGCAATTTATCAAAAATTAAAAAAGAAGGAAAAAGTTGCCGCTTGTATGACAGAGGCCAAAAGGATTGCAAGTTCTCCGGCCTATATTCAAGAGACAAAAGACGATGTTTATGTTCCCGACAATATTGAAATGCAAAATCAGCGCGTGAAGGCAAATCAGCGGGCTGTAGAAGTGCTAACAGAAGTTATTCGACCTAATTACCCAGCCATAGAAAAACCAAATAGCGACGATGCCTCAAAAATCGTAAATCTGGCTGTCTTGCGGGCGTCGAACCACCCCGTTAGAGGACCTATTCCGCTCGACCCTAAAATCAGGATGAATTTAACAGTTGAGATTGTGGACACATATTTAAAACCTATTTTTAGAGAGAATAAACACCTTACTCGAATCGATCTATCGCCGTTTGCTAATTCTGGAACTCTTGATATCGATGCTGTTATCGCCCTATTGAAAGAATCAACGCATATCGCCGAAGTTATTATCGACGGTTCGACTTTTACCGGGGTAGCACTTGGGCAATTTCGTTCAAGATTTGAAGCTCTTGCATCAGATAAAAGATCCATTCAGGTGACGTTTATTGGAAAAGAGATAGCGATTTTAACTGAGCTAGAGATTTTGGAGCAGTATCGTCAGGAGGCTGAAGCGGGCGATAAGGTAGGACAATACAATCTTGGGATTTATCATGAATATGGCAAAGCGGGCTTATTAAAATCAGAAGCAAAAGCTGCTGAATTTTATATGAAGTCGGCAGAACAGGGATATGCATCAGCCCAATTCGCCATCGGCTGTTATTTTAGAGACAAACAAGGAGGTTTTCCTCAATCGGATCAAAAAGCTGCCGAGTGGTTTCTTAAAGCCGCTGAGCAGGGAAATGCGAATGCGCAAAATCGTTTAGGTTACATGCATGAAATGGGTTTAGGAGGATTAGAGAAATCGGTAGAAAAAGCTCTGGAATATTATTA
>JAJFUZ010000257.1 GCA_021372155.1 Parachlamydia sp.
ATTTTCTTCCCCCTTATAATAATCAACACAGGAGGAGTTTTCAAAGATGTTTCGATAGGGGAGGATGTTCACCTTTCCTGAATCGGGGTAATCGCAGACATCGATGCCGATCATCGTGCGCACGTCCAGGTAGATGCAGGGGGAATCGGAATGGTTATACAGCTGGTGCGCTCCCTTGGCTCCTTCTTCGAAAAAGACGACGTCACCTTGGGACACTTTTTGGAACCCTTCGGGGGAACGGAGGGTCGCCTCCCCGGAGAGGATTACGAACAGCTCTTCTGCAGCTCTGTGGAAATGGTACGGGAAAGAGAACTTGCCGGGATCCAGGGATCGCATGTCAAAGTGGAGGTGTTTTGCATTCGACAGCTCAGCCAGTCGTGGGCTTGTATGCCACATGAAATCGGGGATGCGGCTTTCGTTCTTTTGAAATGAGATGCTCTTAGCGTTAAATATGTTCGCCATCTTTCCTCCAGACAACGTGCGGATCAGCGGCGGCTGAAAGCCGTCTGGTGCATTAGTGGGTTAGAGCGTTGCATAGTGTCCTTAGTTTTAATGTCTTGCTCAAGCCCGGACTCCTTTTAGTATGCTTTTAAGTGCAGCCTCTTCGGGTGGAAAGATCTGGTGAAAGCCATCGTGAAGGTTCCGGCCCATTGTCGTGATTAATCGCGTGATCTTATGAGCACTCTCTGTGGTTTCGTGTAGCATCTGCTTCGGCCTTACAGAGTTGTCTCCGCTCTCTTTGATGTACTTATCATCGGCTTCTCCTCCGTTGTGCTCATAAACATGGCGTCGGAAAAACATTAAGCATGCGAAACGTATGTCTTTATCTTTCAAGCCTTTAAAGATGTTTATATCAAAAACTTTCTGAAGTGAATCTCCGCACGGCTTCAGATTATGAAATAGCTTTTTTGACCACTCTTTTTGCCGTGATGGCGTCATAGGTACTCGAACTACTAATTGCTTGGCAACTTGCCGCGCAAAGCTGTCGAATGATGAAACCGCATCTTTTACACAGGCTTCGTAGTCCCCTGATTCAGTAATTCGTTTCTGTATGATTTTCATGTCGTGTTCCAATTCAAATACCCCATTATGTGTACCACAGTTCGAGCAATACCCATATCGCCCAAGGATATCATTATAGACCCCACACGCTTGACACTCGAATTTGTTTTGTTGAGTCTCCTCAGTGTAATAGAATTTTGGTTTTACTCCGTCTTTTTCAACCGAATCTGCCACTGCGTCCATATCTATAATGTGTTCACCATCTTTTGCAGAGTTTATGGCATCGCGAAAAAACTTACAGCATGCATCGACGTAGCGTCTCTGTCCAGGAGTCAGGAACTCCTGAGTTTCTGTTCGAAAACCACAATAGGGACATGTCAACAGCCATCGAGAAGGAGCAGACTTAGACCGCCAGTACCCATTACACTTCATACATTGGTGTCCGTACAACCCATGGCTATCAGAACCAATTAGGACCAAGAAGTAGGTCAGGGTCGGGGGTGGATCTGTCTGGAGTCCAATCCCACCTAAAGCGACAGTAGCTATAGGTATCCCTTCCGGTAGTGCATAAATAGCGAACCAAGCAGAAGGGATGGGGCGAGAGCTTCTAACTCCGAATTGTACAGTTCTCTGCCCATCTTTACGAGTTTCTACATGGATGCTAACTTGTCCCCCACAGTGGGCAATCTCTTTGAATTCTTCGATTCGCTTCGACATTCTTTCGTGCTTTTCAGCTTACATCTGGAATATTCTACGCTCTAACGCCAGACATCACCGGCTGCTGCAGCCGTCCCGTGGATGCCATGGTTATGCCTTGCCATAATTTAATTCCAATCGCATTAGGAAATGATGAATTACCAAAATCACAAGATGAAGCCGGAAAGTGGAATCTGATTTTTCAGAGAGACCAGGGTGAGAACCTTCTGGATGAAGCCTTTTCCAGAAACCTTCAACAAAGCCTTTCCCATTAAAAAGATATTCATTATAATCCTTAATAAAAAAGCCAGCATTGGCGAGAGCATTTTTTCGTTCATTGCTTGTTGAGTACTGCCCGGGACAAACGATAGTTTGCGTTTTATTAAAAAAATCTTCCACAAAAGTTCTAAGCTGAGCATTAGCGGCCGCCCATTCACCACGAGCATGAGCTGCTACTGCCTGTTCATAGTGGCCCTTTGCTGTTGCGAATCCAAATTTATCTAAGAGATAGATTAGTTGATCTTCTTGTTCTACTATAGGGAATTCTGCCGGAAGGTTCCTTCTTAACCCATTTTCCGTTAGTTCAAATCCGTCTTTATCTAATGTATGTACAAGTTCAGGATGACTTTCTAAAAATGAATCAAATCCCTTATGGTTTTTTAATGCGTATTCAATTACTTCAATCACCATTTTTGATCCATTTGGACCAACCGCTTCTGGGTTTGAAATGAGATATTTTACAATAGATGTTTCTTTTTGTTTTACATATAAGCCGGAAATCGTAGTTTCAAGATTAAATATGATTCCGAATCGCTCTACTTCATCGTGGGTTTGAAAATTTAAAGCATTAACTATTTCAATGATAGTCTTTCGTGAAAACATAGTCTCTTTCTCAAATTACTCTGAATAACGTTGCGTATCAGCGGCCACAGGGGAAGGTAAGCGATAAACTTTGCACGGCCGAGCGGCCCCTGCGGTCCTCCTAGATTCGCTTGTCGGCAGTTTTTTCATTTCATTTCTTCTTCCCATCCCTTAGAAAATTCAATGTCATGTTCCATCTGCTCTTTCATGTTGCTGAACTTGCCGTCAATAGTTTCGTTTGGATAGAATTTTTGATTAACGAATCGTGTGATTCGAAGCAATCTTTTGATGGAATAAATCAAGAGACCTAATAGACTACAAGCAAGAATGACACAGACCAAGACAAGGGAACCAAGGGTATGTTGAGATAGGGTCTCAAGTGGAGTTCGGAAAAAGACCCATAACCAACCAAGAATAAAAGGCAGAACAAGACCAACTATGATTGATAGCCAGTTCGCCCATAACCAATCTTTGGATTCGCGTAAGTCCATATATAATTTCCTGCCAACGGCAGTCATCACCAGCGACGTAGCCGTCTGGTGAATGACTTTGTTATGCGTTTTCAATCCTTTTTTTCTTGTACTATTTTTTTTAAGTATGGTTCTTTGGGAAGGAAATAATATGTTTCTGTAATGGAACTATGTATCTTGGTTTTACAGTTGAATCGCTCGATATGAAAAACCATATCATTAACACCATCGCCATTGAGATCCTTAACATCATATCCCTTTAACTCAGAATATGAATTATCCTCTTGTTTTTGAGAATCACTTAAATACGAACACGGGCCTTCTTCACCATAATCTTCTTCTATGTAGGGGCTGGAAATTGATGCCAAGTCAAGTATTCGATATGGCTCCTTGCTTATGATTCTATCCATAATCATTACAGCATTGTATCCATTATTGCTGAAGCCATGCTCTAAATCTGTATAATATACTATTAACCAAGTTATTCCCTTCCCTTTGATTACACCCTCAATTGAAGGATACCAACTTGTAATCTTATCCATTTTATTAATTTTGGTATTTGCATAATAAATCCCAAGTTGCATGCGCCCACCCTGGCTATCAACAGGAAAAAGGTATTCATGATCACTCAATTGAAAATAATTTTCAGGTAAGCCATCAAATTCATTGGATTTGAGAATTATTCGTTTTAAATCTTGTGCTGGTTTAAGATCAAACCTCACTAATCCAGGGATTCTTGAATTAAGTTCTTTCGTCCTTTCTTCATACATTTTTATCAAACAAGCTTTTATATTTTTAGATTGATTGCAAGCCTTATCCCGATTTTTAAGCCATGCAATTTGCTCAGTCTTCAGATCTTTCTTTTCTTTTTCAGATAGAAACTTCAGGCGTTCAAGATATATTCCTGTAAGCCAAGAATCAGCATAGGATAGCTCCCGATCACTGCATATACATTTTTCAATGGAGGTTCTCGCTTTTTTACAGTCGAAACTTGCTCTATTTTCTCCGTTAACAACAAAGGTAAAAATAAAAAAAATAATACAGGAAAGTAAAAAAACCCTCTTCATCAATATATACCTCTCACGCATAACGTCGGCTGTTGAGCTGCCGTTTTTGGGAGCGGGAATTGCCGGAGGCAATTATCCGTGCCAAAAACCAAGCGAAGCGCAGCCGCCCTTAGGGGCGGGGTCAGTTCTAACGCCCTTGATAGGCGGAGCGCGAGCGGAGCCTTCAAGGGCAGTTAGGGCTGATGATCAACAGCCGACG
>JAJFUZ010000272.1 GCA_021372155.1 Parachlamydia sp.
CTGACGAGAAAAGCCCCCTGGATAGTATGATCAAGTACAGGTTTGCCGCTTGTATCCAATCGGTAATAGGCAAGGCATTTTTCTTCTTGCACAATCAGTGAAGATGTTTTTGGATCGGTGTACAAAATATGTCCGTTTCCAATTTCGCATCGCTCATTATCTTTTTTTGATATAAGTTTTGCTTTGGTTGCAATCCAGTTTTGATCTTCAGAGGCAATGTGCATATCGTAAGCATCGTATTCTGCGTTGGCGCCCAAGTTGAGCTTTTGCAAGAGCTGACCCTTAAGATTGTGCTGCGTGACTAACGCAGGTCTCCCTACGGAAAGCACAGTCTGTTTTGCCGAGTCGATCATCAGGTCATTGATTTGATGAAGGCCAAATGCCTCTTGATTGAGTTCAACAGCTGCGTCAGGACTTGAGAGAATTCCGACTAAACCTGTTATATTCATGAAACGTGTATTCCTTCGGGACCGGTCAGGATCATGGGTCATACAATTTTTGCATGTTCTATGATCGCGGTGAAAACCTATGGCGTAGATTTTGGAAGCGGAATCGTAGGCAAGAGCTTGAGCACCTGAACAGGGTGCGCTTTTTTTTAATACGCTTAGATTCCTGCTCAGGAGGTGAATGCGGGATACAGCACTTTGGAAAGAGTAGCTCTGGTTTTCTTGAGTCTGGGTTAAAGGAAAAAGCCTCGGCCGCATGAGCTGGAGATAGATGTTTTTCCACAATTCTCGCTTTTTGCTAATAGCGCGAAATCTTGTACAAACAAGAGCAACTTGACCTATTGAAGGAATCGGTAGTTTTTCAAAAACGAGGATTAAAAGCTCGTCAGGCAAATGAATGAATTTTTGTTGCAGCGGCGATGAGTGCTGTTGACCTATAAAAGAACTGGGATTTGTCAAAGATTCCTACTTTTAAAATTAACAAGCTCTAACAAACGCGATTGTCGTTTAAAAGCAAGTAAGAAGATAAGAGACACCTTGTTCTGAACAACGAACAAGTACTCCATAAGAGCGAGCCACGCCACGCGATGAAATTTGTTTCTTCTCAAATTTAATTCTGGTTGCGGATCTAAATTGATCGGGCAGAACGTATACCAATTGCCCTTCATGGATAATGTCATGCATCATATGTAAATAATCGCACAAAGATTCATGTGCATACAGAATAAAATCGCGTTCGCTTTTGAAATTACAATCAAAAAAATTCTTTGGGGGTTTTTTGTAAAACTCTTGCGATGCTTCTTCATGCTTGAAAGGATGGTAGGCTGCATCAAAAGAATATCTAAAAGTGAGCGGAAATTTTTGAGCTTGTGGATAAGCAGGCCGGTAGATCATTGGATTACTAAACATGTTTTTGATCTGACCGGCAAAATGAGTCAAATCTCCCATAGGTTTAATTAAACTCTCAGTTAATTTTTCGAACTGATAGTAATTTATGGTTGTAATATTGTTGGTAAATAAATTCTGAGCCGCTACCAGAAAACCCTTCCATAAATTGTCTGCACAAATTCCAGATCCTTCTGCTTTTAGATAAGCATGAGAGATTTCTTTTTGACTTGAATTGAATTTAAAGCGTGTTAAAAATCCCTCGTTGAATTCATCTGCATAATAAGCAAAAAATTGATATTTTGCGACTAGTTCATCAATAGATAGCACTTTCGGATGTCTGCCAGTATGGCCAAATGCAAAAAGCAGAGATAAAAAATGGGTAATTTTGAACTTTTTTGAATCTACAAGGCCATCTTTGTTTAAACATTCATGGCAAAGATCATATAGTCGATAAATGCCATCGCTTGTCATATGCTCACTTTTTTGGCATAGGGCAAGAAATAATTTTTCATATTCTTCAATCAGATCTTTGGAAATGCCCCTGCCCCAAAGAGTTTCCAACGGTTGGAAAAAAGCACGATATGACCTTAGGAGTTGCAGCACAAAAGTCTTTCCAATTTCCGAGTGAGATCTATATCGCAAACCATATGACTGTTTTCGCAAAGCAAAATGACTCATCACTGCATGGCTGCTACTGCTGGGTGATATTAGGGCCTGCTCTAAGAGACACCAATCAGATGCTTCTTGTAAACAATGCTGATTCTTTAATGCTTCATAGCCTGACTTGCGTTCATCTAAAAATTGAGCCAATTTAACATTTATACAGGCACTATGAGGCTTTCCAGTTCTTACACAATGCCTCTCAACACATTTTCTGTGGGGACTTTCATCATTAGTGGAAGTGAATCGACATAAAATAATCTCACCGCTCATATCAACCTCTCAATCTCGTTAGTTAAATCTTTGTGAACCACCACCAATGTGTTTTGGGAGTGTTTTTAGGGATTGAGAAAGGATGAATCCAAGCTTGTTCTTTTCGCACTTCCATATATTCCTCGATGTCTCCCGCATCCAACTCGACTAAAAATTCTCCAAACATTAAGTGGAAAGCTTCAATGTTTGTCCTTCCCAAGCAAGCAACTTCCCAATTATCATCCCATTCATCGGTACTAGCCAATCTTTTCCTTAGCTTGTAAATATACAATATTTCTATCGGTCGCACTGCCCACACTAGGTCTTTACCGTACTCGAGTCCAATTTTGTTTGCTTCATTGAGATGATATTGAAAGTAATCCAAAAATAATTGTCCAATGCCGTTCATGAAACTTTCAATGGCGTCTTTTTGATCATACCCAGATAGGTCTTTCCAGGTTTGAATTGAGCTGAGTTGGACTCTAAGCTTGTCTTGATAGGTGAGATCGGGCGTATTGGCAGAAAAGTTGATCAGGTTCATCATGCTTCAATGCAACAATTCGTCTTTGGTATTGTTTAGAACATGCTGTTGCCAAACGGTTCCATGGTCTGAGAATTCGCGCTGAAGGTTGGCTTTAAAGGGTTGCCAGCTTTGATTCTGGAAATCGGGGCTTTCAAACGCCTTGATGGCCAGATCAGTGGTTGCTGGCTGTGCAGTCTTCTCGTATTGATGCAGGTAGACGACCCACTTCTGCTTCAGATCGTCGACGGCCTTTTCTAGAAGGTCGCGCCGCTTGGCATCCGAAACCATGTCATAAGCGTTTTTGTTGAAGCGCAGCGAGCGCATGGAAGTGAAAAACTCTTTGTAATAGCGCGGAAACTCATCTTTCAAGGCTCCTGCAGTCATGATGTAGACGATTCCATCGCGGATCACGATCACATGCATCAGGCGCTCAGTGCCCCATTTTGTTTTGGCGTCGACTTGCGAGAGGCTGGCATCCCCAGCCTGTGTGCGGATTGTCCCAAGATCCTTCCACTCAGCTCCGCTGCGGTCGTTGATCTCTTTGACAATCTTGAGATACTGCTTCAGGGTGCCATCGAATTTCTCTGTGGCCAGATTGAGCGATGGGGGATATTCGCTGGAGCTTTTGCCGACAACCATGACCTTGACGCTGCGCGGAAGCTTTTTGGGATCGGCAAAATGCCAACCCTCTGGTGGAGTAAAGAGCACAGCTCCAGGCTCCTGTGCCTGATCGTCATTATGTTGCTGAAGGGCCTTTTCCTCATCTGGAGGGAGGGCTTCATTGGCAGTAAGTGTTGTGGTGATGGCTAATAGAAGAAAAAAAGAATGGATCAGCTTCATGCGACTTCCTTGCTTTCGTGAGGACAAAGTTGTAACATGGCTGGGCATTAATGTGCAAATCGCCCCTATCCAAGCTAACAGGTTGCAAAATTTTGTTTGTTATTGGATAAGCAGGAATTTAGACGGAAGACGTAAAGTGAGGATGCCGATGAAGACGCTTGAGCAGGGAAAACAGAAGATCCAGAAAATCTGCGAGGTCATCAAAGAAGAGACGCTCGAACCCGCCAGGAAAGAAGCCGAGACAATCGTCTCTCAGGCAGAGGAGCGTGCGCGAGCTATCATTGCAGATGCCGAAAAACAGGCAGAGAGGACCCAGGGCGAAGTGCGCCAGACGCTTGAACAGGAGCGCCACATTTTCCAGTCTTCGCTCCAGCAGGCCTCAAAACAGACCATCACGATGCTTAAACAAGAAATAGAGAACAAACTCTTCAACAGTTCCATCAAAGATGTTGTTGAGAAGCATCCTGAGGAATCAAAACTGGCCGCCAAGCTCACAGAAGCCATTGTCAAGGCGATCGATAGAGACGGAGTCTCCGCGGATTTTTCCGTGGCTGTTTCCCAGGCTCTATCAGCCAAAGAGGTCAACGCCCTGCTGAGCGAACAGATCCTGGCAAAGCTAAAGGAAAAGAGTGTTGTGCTGGGTAATTTTGCATCCGGAGTTCAGGTCAAGCTGCACGATAAAAAGATGACGCTCGATCTCTCTGACAAGGTTCTCACGGAACTTTTGGCTAATTATGTGCGGAAAGATTTTCGCAAATGGATATTTGCACAAGAATGAGAAACTACTACTTTCTTGCGACATCCTTGCCTAAGCTGGAGATCGGGCTCGTGCCTGAGATCGGCCTGCCCGAGTTGGAGACTCTTCTGAAAGAGAATCTCAGCATGGGTGATATGGAACAGGTCATCCGGCTGCGCAAATTTTACGATGTCCTTAACATCCGCGCCTACTGGACGGGCACGCCTTTCGACTACTGGGGGAACCTGGATCCCGCTGAGATGGAAGAGGAGTTGCTGACCCAGGAGTATGGGGTCTTTCCCCGATATTTGGGGACCTTTCTCAACGAATATGAAAGCCGCGAAGAGCGCCTCAAGCACTTCCCGCAGCTGTTAAAGCAGTATTTCGATGCCGCCGTTGCGGATTCGACGGGATTTATGAAATGGTATCTGAAGTTTGAGCGCGACATGCGCCTGACTCTCGTCGCCTTCCGCGCACGCAAGCTCAACCGCAACCTCTCTGCTGAATTGCAGTATGAGGATCCAGAGGAGGATATCATTGCTCAGCTGCTGGCCCAAAAGGATGCCAAG
>JAJFUZ010000290.1 GCA_021372155.1 Parachlamydia sp.
TCTTGTCTCGGTTGAACCCCCCATTTTCGATGTAGGAGTCCCCTTAGTCACTATGGATACAGTCGGTAATTGTGTTGCAGTATGGACAGAATTATTGACCTATCAAGGAACGACACAAGAGTCGGTCCAAGCTTCAATTAAACCTGCAGGCCAAGCGTGGTCAGCTCAATTTCCTGTCGCAATTCCTACAAATCTTGTCTGGTTAGGTAACTTGATCGTCGATGCAAAAGGAAATGCTGTTCTGTCCTGGAAAGAAGCAGACGTTTCAGGATCTAATCTGATTTATGTCTCTACATTACCTATGGATGGGAGTAGCACAAGTTGGTCTACAGCAAGATTATGGAGGTCCACGGATCCGAGCACAACTCCGCCTCTTGTTCAAAGTGATGATGCGGGAAATCTCATCGCCATTTTTTACGATTTTAGCATTCAATCGCCGTCATCAGGGGCTCTTTGGTCTATGGCGAAATCTTCTAGCGATTACCAATGGGGAGGCTCCGGAACGCCTTTCTCAACTTTCACAGATCCAACATCACCTTCTTTAGCCTCATTTGGGGATGGAACCACGATGGCTGTGTGGATCAATACTCTGGATAACTCCGTGTGGGCCAATGTCTGTGGGATTCCAAATACGACACCCACGCCTGCTCCTAGCTGGAACAAAGCGACACAAATTTCTATCCCGAGCAGCGCCAACAGCAACACAGCAGTGGTTTTTGACAGCAATGGCAATGCAATTGCTGTTTGGAGTGATAGCGACGGTGTTCTAAATTATGCCATATGGGTGAAAAGTCAATCGAACTGGACAACTGCCCAACCATTTGCTAAATCGGGAATTAGCGGATGCAACGCAGTGCTCCAATCGGATGAAAATGGTAATGTCATCGCTATTTGGCCTAATTTAATTTCCAATTCGAGTGTTTATAATTATCAAGCTGCCATCCTGCTGCCTGACAATCCCTATTCCTGGAATGCCATTGTCACACTCGAGGGACTCCAAACCAGCACGCCGGAAAGCATAGGTTTAGCCATACACCCTACAAAATGATATGGTGTGGCGGCAATTAACGCTCAGACATCACAGATGCAATCGCTTTTGTATGCATTAACAAATCCCGACGTTTTTGATTTAAACCAAAAGTAAGCTGATCGAGCAGGAGGAGGCCTTAGACCTCCCTCCTACTCAATTGTTAGATGTTACTTCTTGTCGTCGTCGTCGATGATTTCGACTTCGGCTTCTTCGATGTTGTCATTGTCGGATTTGCTACCCTTTTGTCCGCCGGGTTGTGCTCCTGAGCCACTTCCTGGGCCAAATGGGGTCTCCTGTTGCTGATGGGCGGAAGCATGAGGGCCTGCGGCACTGGCTTGGGCTTTGGCCATGGCCTCGCCAATGTGCTGCATGTGGGCTTCCAGCTCTTGCTTGGCAGAGCGGATTTTTGCGATGTCTTTGCTGTCGATCGCCTTTTTGACGTCGTCGATTTTGCTTTGGACATCGTCAACAATATCTTTGGGAAGCTTATCGCGATACTCATTGAGGGCCTTAGTGGCACGGAAGGAGAGGGCATCGGCTTCATTGCGGATGTCGACTTCCTCTTTGCGCTTCTTGTCCTCATCGGCGTGCAGTTCGGCATCTTTGACCATGCGCTTGATATCCTCTTCCTTGAGGCCCGACTGGGCTTCGATGCGGATCTTCTGCTCTTTGCCTGAGGAGAGGTCCTTGGCGGAGACGTGCAAAATACCGTCGGCATCGATGTCAAAGGCGACTTCAACTTGTGGAATGCCGCGCGGGGCTGGTGGGATGTCGGCCAGGTCGAAACGACCGATCTCTTTGTTGTCGTCAGCCATTTTGCGCTCACCTTGGAGCACGCGGATGGTGACGGCGGGCTGGTTGTCGCTCGCGGTCGAAAAGACCTGCTTCTTCTGCGTGGGGATGGTTGTATTGCGTTCGACGAGAGGTGTCATGACGCCTCCCATGGTCTCGATTCCGAGAGTCAGCGGGATAACGTCGAGCAGGAGGACATCTTTGACATGCCCTGTGAGGACGCCGCCCTGGATGGCAGCTCCGACTGCGACGACTTCGTCAGGGTTGACGCCCTTGTGACCCTCTTTGCCGAAGATCTCCTTGACCATCTCCTGAACGGCCGGCATGCGGGTCATCCCGCCCACGAGAATGACTTCGCCAATATCCTGCTTGGCAAGTCCGGAATCCTTAAGGGCTTTGAGGCAGGGCTCGCGGGTGCGTTCGATCAGATTGTGGGTCAGACTTTCCAGTTTTGCGCGTGTCAGCGTGAGAGCAAGGTGCTTGGGACCTGATGCATCCATCGTGATGAAGGGCTGGTTAATCTCTGTCTGCATGGTGCCTGACAGCTCGATTTTGGCCTTTTCGGCTGCGTCGCGCAGACGTTGGAGGGCCATTTTGTCTTTGCTGAGGTCGATGCCCTGCTCTTGCTTAAAGGTGTCGAGCATCCAATGCAGGATCTCATTGTCAAAGTCATCGCCGCCCAGATGTGTGTCTCCGTTGGTTGCGAGCACTTCAAAAACGCCATCGCCGATTTCCAGGATGGAGATGTCGAATGTTCCTCCACCGAGGTCAAAGACGGCGATTTTCTTTTCGGTTTTCTCTTTGTCTAGGCCGTAGGCCAGTGCAGCGGCAGTCGGCTCAGGGATGATGCGCTTGACATCGAGTCCTGCGATGCGCCCGGCATCCTTTGTCGATTGGCGCTGGGAGTCGTTGAAGTAGGCTGGCACAGTGATGACCGCCTCGGTCACTTTTTCGCCGAGGTAGGCTTCCGCGGTTTCCTTCATTTTAATGAGAATCTGCGCAGCCACCTCTTCTGGCGTGACTACTTTGCCTAGCACTTCGAAGACGGCATCTCCGTTGCTGTTCGCCACGACCTTGTAGGGCACTGTCTTGATTTCAGACATGACCTCGGCGTATTTGCGGCCGATGAAGCGCTTGGAGGAAGTGATCGTATTTTCTGGGTTGGTGACAGCCTGGCGCTTGGCCGGGATTCCCACGATCCTTTCGCTGCCCTTGTAGGCCACGACTGAGGGTGTCGTGCGCGTTCCTTCCGCGTTTGCAATGACTTTAGGCTGGCCGCCTTCCATCACTGCGACGCAGGAGTTGGTGGTACCTAAGTCGATACCGATGATTTTGCCTTTTTTGGCTTGTTGAGTCATAGATAACTCTCCTTATTTAATCTCTGCTTTTTCTTCTTTGTCCGGCTGTGTGGGAAGTGCTTTGGCCACCTTGACGCGGGCAGGACGAATGGTTTTGTCGCCCATTTTGTAGCCGCGCACACTTTCTGATACCACCGTACCGGGTGCATAATCTTGTGTCGTCACCATTTCGACCGCTTCATGGAAGTGAGGATCAAAGTGCTGTCCCACCGATTCGAAAGGGACGACATTGTTGCTTGCCAGGACATCTTTAAACTGTCCCAGGATCATCTCAAAACCTTTGGCCCAATGTTTGACCTCGTCAGAAGTCTGCTGGGAAAATTTCAGGGCATTTTCCAGATGGTCAACGGGCCCAAGGAAATCGACCATGACATTCTGCAGGGCGTACTGGATCAGCTCCTGCCGCTCTTTCTGAAGCCGTTTGCGTGCGTTTTCCGATTCCGCCAGCAGGCGCAGATACTTATCCTTGTTTTCACTCGCCTCTTTCTGCAGCTTTTCCAGTTCAATATCTGTAATGGTGACATTGACCGGCTGGCGTGGGGGCGCAGTTTCGGGTTCAGTGAGTTTTTGCTCGTTTTTTGGTTCGCTGTTCTGTGTCATGTTGTTCCTCTAACTTTTATCTTCAATCAGCATGAGGGGCGTCCCTCCAATTAACCTGGGTCCCTCTACTTGCAGATAGGAGTCGTTTTGCTGGGGCTGGCGAAAGCTGATCTTAAACTTGTAAATATTGCGCGTCAGGGCAGTACTGATGCTTTCCGAAAAGGCGCGCAAGGTAGCAAATAATTCTCTGTATGCCATTCTGGAGGGACCGAGCAGTCCGACAGCGCCGACGGCCTGCTGGTTGATGTAGTAGGGGATGGCGAGCACGCTGCAGTTGGGTGATTCCTGACAGAAATTCTTCAGGTCATCGCCGATCCAGAACTTGAGGCGGTTCATGCCGCTGCATTCTTTCAAAAGCAGACGCATACTGTGAGCGTTTTCAAAGAGAGACAAAGTGCCCGCAAGGGCCAGGGGCTCTCGAAATTCGGGATAGTTCAGCAGTCGTGAAAATCCGGTTCTGTAGACCTCTTCAGCATTAAAATTGGCATAGCCCACGATGAAGCGCACCATCAGCTCATTGTAAAATTCCTGCGCCAGCTTCTCTTCTTCTTCGCTTAAATGGTCGGGCTTGTCGTTGCCCGTCAGACGCCAGTGAAAGTAGGATTCCATGCGCTTGACAGCAAAGGCAGTCAATCTTTTGTCTGTCTGCAGGATTTCGGTTTGAATCAGGCCAAAGTCTGTGATGATGACGCAAAGGCAGCGCGAATGGTCGATGGGGACGAGTTTTAATCCGACGATCATGTCGTGGTCGAAGCGAGGCGCCGAGAGAAAGATGGCCGAGACGGTCAAAGTGCTTAAGCTTTCAGCTGCCTTCTGCAGGTAGCCGGCGATTTCGCGTGTTTCGGCGTTGCGCAACTCTTCAAAATGGGTACCTTGAAGGGGAGTTTCTGAGTCGACAAATTCCTTGGCGTAAGCGCGATAGGCACGATCTGTTGGGATGCGGCCCCCTGAAATATGCTGCTGGGTGAGATAGCCCTCCTCTTCCAGTTTGGCGAAGTAGTTGCGTATCGTCGCAGAACTTAAGTCTTCAAAGCCAGTCTCCTTGAGCGTGTTCGAACCCACCGGTTTGCCCGTTTTCAGATAATACTCGATCAAACCCAACAGGACCTTGTGCTCCCGCTCCTGTTTGCTCGGTTTTTTTGATAAAGGCTTGAGCGTTTTCAAGGCGTTCTCCTTCCCCATAGCTTTTATTATACTGGAAGAAAGAAATTGGGGTCAATCAAATTTAGCACTCAAATGATCGAATTGCTAAGTTTTAGTCATCTCTTCGATTCCCTTTACAAAGGGATCCTGAGCGCCTAAAGTACTTTTAACCTTGGGATAAATGTCTCTAAGGATTTGCTTGGATTCAGTATTATTGAGATGCTGAGCAATTCCTAATAAACAATTTAATCCTTGAGCAATATTGGGATGAGGTTTTTGGAAGGTATCACACCAGATGAGGATAGCTTTTTTGA
This sequence comes from Parachlamydia sp., assembly GCA_021372155.1. Classification (GTDB taxonomy): domain Bacteria; phylum Chlamydiota; class Chlamydiia; order Chlamydiales; family Parachlamydiaceae; genus JAJFUZ01. The sequence continues at coordinate 5,238 of JAJFUZ010000290.1, forward strand.
AATAGGTAATGGCTTGGGATAAATTATTCATATCAGCTAAAGTGGAGGCCATGTTGAAGTAACTGGTTGCAAGAGAAGGATGATATTCTCCATGAACTTTTATTTTAATTGCCAATGCTTTCTGATTATACTCAATAGCTTGTGTCATATTGTTTAAACCGCGATATCCTGCCGAAATGTTATTGTAACTTATTGCTAATGAGGGATGATCCGCATCGTAAATCTTATGCTTAATGGCCACTACTTTAAGATGATAGTCTAACCCCTTTTGATATTGTTTGACTGCGTAGTAACAGGAACCCATATTTGCCAAAGTTACGGCAGTATCAGGATGCTCTTCGCCAAGAGATGTTTTCTGGATTTCGAGGGCTTGTAAATAGCGTTTCAGAGCCTCATCGTGTTGGCCCGCTTTTTCTAAAAGAGACGCAAGATTATTCAAACATTGGCCAACATAGGGATCTTTCTCGCCGAAAACTTTTTTCGCTATCTCTAAAGCTTTTGTATAA
>JAJFUZ010000304.1 GCA_021372155.1 Parachlamydia sp.
GCGACTCGGCAACGGTTCCCTGTCGGTCACCCACCTGACGGTGCTGATGGTCGATCTCGACGCGTTCAAACGCATCAATGACACACGGGGGCATCTGGCCGGCGACCGGGTGCTGCTCGCCGTCGCGGAACTGCTGCGCGAGCACTATCCGCCACCGGCCGCCGTGTGCCGGGCCGGCGGCGAGGAATTCTTGGTTGCCTACCTGGGTGACCTGGGGCGGGCGCGTGCAAACGCCTCGCGACTGTGCCTGGCCATCGCGGCGCTGCCGCATGAGGTCACCGCGAGTATCGGCACCGCGGCCACCTCCGTGGTCTCGGGCGCCAGATCATCGGTGCGACCGCTCTGCACCACAACAGCATCGCGGAGATGCAGACCGGGGAAGGAAAGACGCTGACGGCGGTGATGCCCCTCTATCTGAATGCGTTGACAGGAAGGCCCGTGCACCTGGTGACGGTGAACGACTACCTGGCACAGCGCGACTGCGAATGGGTCGGCACTGTCCTGCGCTGGCTTGGGTTGAAAACGGGCGCGCTGACAAACGATACTCCACAGGAGAAACGCCGAGAGATTTACCAGTCCGACATCGTCTATGGGACGGCATCTGAATTTGGCTTCGACTATCTGCGCGACAATTCTATGGCGACGCGCAAAGAGGAGCAGGTCCAGAGGGGATATTTTTACGCCATCATCGACGAGGTCGACTCGATCCTGATCGACGAGGCGCGCACTCCGCTGATCATCTCAGGGCCCTCGCCTGTCAGCAGGCAGATGTACGATGAGCTGAAAGGGGGAGTAGGCGATCTGGTCCGACGCCAGCGAGACTTGTGCAACAGGCTGGCGAGCGAAGCGCGCAAAGTTCTGGAGCGTCCTGAAGGTGAAGAGGTAATCGCCACGGCGCCGGTCAAAAAAGATAAGCAGAGAGAGCAGGAAGAGGAGGCCGCCATCCGCAAGCTCTGGCTGGTCAGCCGAGGGACTCCTAACAACAAGGTGTTGAAGCGGTTGAAAGAAGATCCCGATGTCCGCGCCGCTTTGGATAAATGCGACCTCTATTACTATGCCGAGCAGAATAAAGAAGAGCGCGCAAAGGCGCTGGCAGACCTTTACATCATCATCGACGAAAAGGCCAACGAGTATGAGCTCACCGATAATGGCATCCATGGATGGGTGGAGGGGACAAACGGCGTGGGCCATGCCGACGACTTCGTTATGCTCGACATCAGCTACGAATATCTCAAGATCGACGAGGATCCCGAACTAGATTCCGCAGCCAAGTTACAGGCCAAACTGAAGGTACAGGAAGAGGATGCCAAGCGCAAAGAGCGCGCCCACAATTTAAGGCAGCTGCTGCGGGGGCATCTGCTCATGGAAAAGGATGTCGACTACATTGTCCAGGATGACAAGATCATCATCATCGATGAAAACACCGGCAGGCCTCAACCTGGCCGTCGCTTTTCCGATGGTCTGCATGCCGCCATTGAGGCCAAAGAGGGCGTCTCCATCCAGAAAGAGACCCAGACCTATGCCACGATCACACTGCAGAATTTCTTCCGCATGTATGACAAGATCGCGGGGATGACCGGTACGGCATCCACGGAGGCAAATGAGTTAAGACAGATCTACAAGATCGAAGTGCTGGAGATCCCGACCCACAAGCGCTGCTGCCGCGTCGATGCCAACGACGAGATCTACATGACCGAGCGCGAGAAGTACAACGCCATCCTGAAAGAGGTGCGCCAGGCCCATGAACAGGGGCGCCCTATCCTGATCGGTACCGAGTCGGTCGAAGTGTCGGAGAAGTTGTCGCGTATTTTCAAGGTCAACAAGCTCGAGCACACTGTCCTGAACGCGAAAAACCATGCGAGAGAGGCGGAGATTGTCGCCTTCGCCGGACAGCGCGGGGCGATCACGATCGCGACCAACATGGCTGGCCGTGGAACCGACATCAAGCTGGAGAAGGGCGTCGCAGATGTGGGTGGCCTCTTTGTAATAGGCACGACCCGCCACCAGTCACGCCGAATCGACAGGCAGCTGCGAGGCCGCTGCGCGCGCCAGGGCGACCCGGGCTCTTCCAAGTTTTACATCTCGTTTGAAGATTCGCTGCTGCGCCTGTTCGCTTCACCGCGCATGACAGTCGTCATCCAGAAATTCCGTCCACCCGAAGGAGAGCCGATCTCAGCCGGCATCCTCAATAAATCGATCGAAACGGCGCAGAAACGCATCGAGCAGCGCAACTACGTCATGCGCAAGCACACGCTGGAATATGACGATGTCATGAACAAGCAGCGTCAGGAGATCTACGGCTTCCGTAACGATGTGCTGCACAACGAGGAGGTCGAACCCCTCGCCCTGGAAGTCTTATACAGCGTCTGCGCCACGGCTGCCGAGCAGTTTTTCCGCAACCGTTCTGAAGAAGGCGGCTGGGATCCCGAAGGTTTCCGTCAGTGGCTGCTGCTCCACTTCCCTGTCACGTTTGAGGAAGGTTTCTTCGATGAGGAGCATATGGAAGCTTCCGAGCTGGAGAAAATGGCCGCCGACAAGATTGTCGAAGCCTTCAAAGATAAGATCGAAAGGGAGAAGGCCAAGCTGCCTCCCCCTCCCCAGCATATCCCTGAAGAGGAAAAGAAGCGCAATCCTGTCTACGAAGCCGTCCGCAACCTCATGATCCGCAAGATCGACCGCCTGTGGCAGGAACACCTCCTCGTGATGGACCACCTGCGTTCCGACGTCAATCTGCGCACAGTGGGCCAGCGCGATCCCCTGACCGAGTTCAAGCACGAATCCTTTGCCCTCTTTGAAGAGTTCAGCAAAAACCTGCGCACCGAGATCGCGCACGACCTCTTCCGCTTTGAGATGATCGTGAGGCCGCTGCCCTCCATCGAACAGCTGATGAGCGTCTTAAGGATGGAGACTAACCGCTCCTTCCTGCCTGAGTTTGAACAGCCCTCCATGCCTCAGCAGCCACCTGCTCAGCAAAGAAGCGCTCCTCCGGAAGAAGAGGAAGAAGCGATTCCTGAACCGGTCGTCGCAGGCCCGCGTGTCGGTCGCAACGATGTCTGCCCTTGCGGCAGCGGCAAAAAATACAAGAAGTGCTGTGGCCAAGGCAAAGAGGATTAAATAAGCGGGCAACAATTTATTGTTGCCCGCTTTCTAACGGGCTTTGGCAACAATTTGACAATTCTTATAATCTCGATTGACAGCAGCGTCTTTGTCTTTAATTCAGAAGCGTTATAGATATCAAGATCCGCAAAAACGTTGTCATAACCTACTTCATAATCTTTTTTTGTCATTGAACTACTCACCATATACTTGCTTGCCCCGTTTCAACCGCGATTCGATTAAAACTAATTTTATCAAACCTATATGGGTATGCAAGCTCGGCGACCATGTTCTAATTAAGTTGGATTTAAGTAGCTATTTAATTGAAATTGACAGTAATTAAAAATTATTATATAATATATTATAACTTTTTAATTTAGGTTTTTATGCATCATATACAGCTCGGTTTAGTGAAATTCGCTGTCGAAAAAGATTTTTCAGCGTTCATTCATCACAAAAATGAGGGAAGGTTAGGGATCAATGCCAGGCGCTTTGCCTACCTCATTTTGACTGGGACTTGGCTTGATCATGCCAAAATTCTTTCGTTACTTAGCCCCTATGTGGAGCCTGATCAGAAGAGGTTGAGTACCCTTGTTTCCACAGTATTTAAAGAGGCAAACCTTACCGACACCCTACGTCAAAAGATAGAAAACATCCAAAAATCTCTCCAAAGTGCGCCTGTACAAATCGCGCATCCTTTAGCGCCTGTCGCACAAATCGCGCAGCCTGCAATACCTACCCCACCTCTTAAGAAAGAGCCTACCAAAGAAGAGGCATTGCAAAAGCTCTTGAAGAAATGTCCCAATATGGACATGCCGCTAAAGTTAGAAGAAAAGTTAAGCGCCCCAAAATCTGAGCGAGAATATGCTTTGAGCAATGAGCTAAGTGTCAAATCCCCTCGTGAGCAGTTGCGCTTTTTTGAGTGGTACCTGCACGTAGAATTTATGACTGCCAAAGCAGAGTTTAAGCACGTAAAATGGGGCTTAAAGCGCTTTGTCGCCCGTTTGATTGATCCAAAAATTCCAGATGCGATAAAAGTGCGCACCTTCGATATCGACTCTATCAGATGGCATTTCTCAACGTTTGCTCTCAATGTGAGAGGTCACTGCAAAATCATACAGCAAATTGCCAGAAAAAATCCCGACGATGACCATTTGCAGCAAGCAGCTGAAACAGTAGCCAATAAGCTTGCCGAATTTGAGAGGATGAATCAGCGTTTTGACGACGTGTGCCACTGGGTCATGAAAGTGGCTCGCCTCTTTGGACACGAATATCATCGCAAAGAGAACGTGGCAAAAACTGAAAAACTTGATCTGGATTTACGGTTCTTAAAACGCGAGATAGCATTTATAGACTTTGCCTACGCCTATAAAGATGCCAACGGTGATTCTATTCTAGAAAAATCCTTGGCTCAAGGGACGTCAATGCTGTCAAAGCTGAGTGGACGAAAGCCTCTCGATTCAAAGGAAAACCAGGAACTTCTAGAAATTAAGGATTATTTTTCAAAGCTATCATGCGATCAGCCCTTTTCGCTTGATACATTGAGGGGAAAAATAGAGCGTGCCCAAAGCCTGATTTCCAAAGCTTTTGAGCAAATGAATGAGCCGATGCCAGAAACTTTGCGCTCATTACCAAATAGTGTGCTTACATTTTGGTTGCCTAGGGTTGAAAGGCAACTTAATGACTAAAGGCCTTTATCTCTCTAATAGCTCTTGGATGATTGAGTAGGGAATGAGCGGGGCTTGATCGTGAATGCCTTCGCATGCCTCGGATGCGAGTTTCCAGCTCTCCTCAGAGTTGAGATTTTCTTTCCAGAAAGGAAAGGTGCGACACTGTGCCGGACGCGCCTGATAGATCGTGCATTTATTGTCTTTGAGGAAAATGCAATCGCGATTTTGCGATTTCTTTTCGGCGAGAGCGTAGCGATTGTCGCGCTGGCGAAGATATTTTCTTTTAAAGAGTTCAACCGAAAGGTCTATCTGTTTTGCCATTGAGTCAATCTCCTGTTCGGTCACCCAGACATATCCAGGGGAGCCTGTGCAACATTTTCCGCATTCGGTGCATTTGAACCGCAAGCCGTCGCGATACCAGGGAAGAGTTTTTGAAGCGTTTTCATCATGCATAAGCGGATATCGGGCTGAATTTGGGCTGGATCTGAGATCGATTAAATCGATGACCTCTGAACTATCTCGTCCCCGAAGGCATAATAATTCAAAAGCGGCATGCGAGTGAAAATAGCCTGATTTGTATCTTCAGAGATGGCTGGAGGGGGATTTAATTCCAGTTTACGGAGCGATGAATGGTGATCCATGAGAGTTTGGACGAAATCATCGTCCAGCTCCTCGCATCCATCAAAGCGCAATTTTTGCAGTTGAGGCAATGTGGCAGCAAACGCTTTAGCCGCTGTCAGCGTGAAGGGAGCCACACCGTTTCTGGGATAACTGTCCAGTGTGAGATCCTGAAGATGGTTCCCTTGCCTGCTGATGAGCTCCAAACCCTCTTCATCGATCTGGTTTGCACCGCTGAGTGCTAAGTTAACCAAAGACTTTTGTTTTAGTGCCAGCTCCAGATGTTCATTCGTTAAATGGTCACTGGAAATATCGGCTTTTTGCAGCTGCGTACACGTTCTAAATAGAGCAGTGAGACTCTCTGCTGTGAGTGCGGAGCAATTTTGCAGTTCGATCACACGCAATTGCGTTAATTTGGGCAGAGTCTGAACAAAAGCCGCGTTGTCGATAGGGAACTGAAAATAGATTTGTTGGAAACTTGTGAGGCTCAACTCTCGCATCTTTGGAAAAAGGATGGCGAGTTTGCTGATGAAATTGGGCTTTAGATTAACCGTATTGCTCGAGGTGGTTTGGATCTCGATGCGGGTGGCCTCTGGCCATTTCCTCGCCGCTTCTTTGAGCGTCATGTTACTGATGATTTCCTGGGAGAGAAGAAATCGCGATAGTTCTCGATTGCTTTCTTGCTCAGATCGCCTGGAGTTGCTAGGGTGTTCGCGAAAATCGTGTATATCTCTTGGAGAAGGTCCAAGTGATAGACTTGGGGATACAGGCCCAGCTACTGTCATATTTCCTCCAAAAGGTTATTGATCACTATATCACGAAATTGCTTTTTAATCAATTTTATTCTATAAAAAATACTGATGCGCTAATAAAATTGTTAGTCTGTATAATTAAGGTGTAACTTACTAGGAGTGTTTATGAGTGTCAATGAATCAGGCAGCGGCCCTAATCCCTCTGGACATATCTCTCCTAACACGGCAACGCCCCCCACCTCTTTACCTACGACTGTACCCAAAAAGCCACCAGGCGTCAACCCAGAAAATGCGCAGCGCATGCAAGAGCAAATCCCAACGGGTGTCCCTCCTGCTTCAGCTTCACCGCCTCCCCAACCCCTGCCGCATGAAGTCACTCCTCAAAAACCCGGAGCAAAGGCTGCCGCCCTTGCGCAGCAGCTTGTTTCCCCATCAAGTAAGTTGATGAGTGTTGGAGCGTTAAAAGCGGGGCGCGGTTTAGTTGCAGAGGGGCGACAAGCCGTTCCTCCTGCTGAAAAATTTGGTCTCGCATTTAAAAAATTGGTGGATTACCAGAGGGATCTGGAACAGTTGACTATTCAGAGCGGAAAGAGTGAAAAAAAGCCGGAACAATCCATCCCGCTGACTCAAGAAGACAGGTTCACCTTTTTAAAGAAGCAAATTGGGGTATTGAAAAAAGAGATGGAGGAGGCAGCTCCAGCCATCATGGAAGATAGAGCTGTCTTTCTAAAACTTCTTCAGGAAGATCCCCTGGCAGCTTTAGAGGTGCTGAAAATTTGGATTCCGAAAAATGGAGGAGGTAACTTTCCTCCTGACATTTTTACGGCTATGCTAGGACGCCAGTTAGAGTTGATCGGCAGCCGACAGGAATTAGCTGCCGCTTGCTTAGACAGCCTGAAAGATTTTGCCGCTTCCCAGCAAATTATCGATTCCCTTGTCAGTGAATTATGCAAAACCGATCAAACCCGGACCCTGGCCAAAAATTTTATCTGCCAACTTCTTCGTCGTGATGTGGACTCTACGGATCAGGAAGGGACTTTGCACAGGGGCGACAACATGCGAACAAAGCTGTATACGGCTTATCAAAGAGAAAGGCTGCGGCCGCTGCTGCAAAAAACGTTAGGCGAAGCGATCGCGGGGATTAAGACTCTGAGTAAACCCATCACTCCTGTCGAGCCTAAAGATATTGATGCTGTCTGTCTGCATGCCGATCGCTATTTCAATCAATTCTTAGCCGAAATTAAGCGGGATCCTGCAGCCATACCCGATGATCTTCGGGAGATCTACCGCGTTTTTGCCGAATCGTTAATCAAAAAGGGTTGGGCGCAAACCCGGTTAAATTCCTTATTATTCTTACGCGTGATCTGCCCGGCTGTGCTGGCTCCGCAACAATTCCTTTCAGACTTGAAGCTGGAGGGCTCCCAGTCAACCAATCTGATCTGCGTCAGCAAAGCCATCAATGCTGCAGTCAACTATTGTTCGGCTCAAATTGATCCTGAAAAGGACAGAAAGGGGACCTGGGTTGACTTCCTTTTTATGCCAGGCAAAGATTCCAAGACCTATGCGCAGCAAAAAATGGATATTCTCACCGCGATTGCTTTGGAGCTTAAAAAGAGCAGAAATCAGTGACCATGGGAGCCTTGCGACCCCCATGGGTTTGTAATGATTAGGTTAATAATTTATCTGGGCAAGAGAGGGGCGTGGATCTCATTTTGCGAGAGTCTGCAGCCTCCTCCCAGGAGCAGGTCGCTGCCCATTCCGATGCCAGTGCCCGCCATGGAGACTCCGAGAATTCCGGCTGGAGGAATGGTGCTCAATGCCACACAGCTGATTCCCAAACCGGCCGTATAGAGCAGAGCTCCCCAACCCAGATTGGCTGCGATCATCGGGCTGACTTCGGGCTCGAGATGAATATGCTGGGTTTGATACCCCTCTTTTGCCATGATCACTTCATGGGCCCTTTTCCTTTTTAATGTGACAATTTGGGGAGTATGCCCATAGCATTTGCCATCTATGGTGATCTCGGCTTCGGAGGGTTCCGAAGTAATGGCGACGCGTTGTGTCGTCCCTCGCAGAATTGAGGCGCAGCTGGTCAGGCTGATACAGGATAATAGCATAAAAGAAATTCTATTAAATATATGTCTCATGATGCTTTCCTTGTTTTATCTCATCGAAAAATTCAATGAGACTGGCATTATCTCATTTTTAAATATTTTAAGTGTATTCAAAAAAATTCTCGTTATGGTATTATTTTTCAAAATAAATGGAGGTTAATCGATGATGCGTATAGCAGCGGGTCAGCCAGCAGCAGCTTCGCAGAGTTGGGCTGCGAAAGAACGTTTTGCAGATGGGCTCGATGGGATCAAAAACGTGGCTCTGGCAACATTGGCTGTCGGCGTCACAGTGGGATCAGCTTATCTTGTTTACAACTATTCAAGCGGAATGGGTCTAAAACGCTCCGCTGTCCTGATTGCAGCAGGTTGTATTGGCGGCTGCTGTGCAGGCATTTGGAAGGCATGGGATGCGCAGCGGTCATTCCAAAGCATGTGGCATGGACGTGCGGAAATGCAACGCCGCGATGATGCTGAGTGGCAACGCACCAAGGCAGCAGCAGGAAATTGGTTGCGTAGAAAGTTTATCTAAACGATTTCCTCGGAAGGAGTGTTTTTCTCTCCTTCTGGGTAATTTTTTATTCAAAAGTTTAATTTTCTATATTATTGTAAAAAATAATTTTAAATAATAGAATTGTAAGTGAGGTATTAGAGGTGATAAAATGAAAATTCAAATTATTTTAATTATTTTATGTGCTGTTTGTTTGCCAGTTTTTGCAGATAAGACTGAAGCGCAACGCGTGGAAGAAAAGGTACAAGAACAGAAGCGGGAAGATATTCGACAGGAACAGCAACGCGTCGAGCAGCGAATCCAGGATCGAAAATTGGAAGATCAGCGTCTTGAAAACAAGCGTCAGGACGATCGCGCGTGGGATCGCGCGCACGGTCGCTAAATTAGTAAAACTATAGGATTTTATCGAATCGGGAAAGCCGTCACAATCTCTCCTCTAGGATTCAGGACGACCCGCAAAGTGCGCGCAGGTTTCCCTTGGGTTGTCGCACCAATCGTTTTCTTGAAAGTATATTCGTGAACGCTGTTGCCGTTTCCATTTTTCGAAAGATAGCTGACTCCTTTCTGAATCGTCTGGGTAGCCAGTTGATCGAGCTTTTTGACTGTCATATCACGGGGAAAGTGGGACGTTGGCGGTGACGCTTTAGCATTGTGCCAGTGGCGTTCTTTAATATGCGCGATGCCATTAGCGCTAAAGGTCGCAGCATCGACAGAGGTGCCAGTCAGAAAAACGACTAAAAGTAAGCTCTTTAATAAATAACTCTTCAAAATAACCTCCAAAATAATTTGTAAAATGTAATTTAATACATTTTAATTAAAGTTTAATAAAATTAATTTAAAGATTGTTTAATACTTTGAATGAGATTTTAATTGTGTATATTTTGTTGTTCTTTAAAATTGATTAGAATACAAATCTGTGCGTTTAAAATTATAAAAGAGGATGCATATGCAACCAGTTTAGTCTTGGCTTGGAATCTGCGTCAGGATGAGACTGAGGATGAGCAAGAAAGCAAGAGCAGTTAAAAGACGAAGAGAGATAATTTCTTTGTTCTTTAGGATACCAATGTTGGATCTATCGGTCCGGTCAGCTATACTCTTTTTCCATGAATTATTTGATTGATAAAGCATTATCGGAATCTGAAAGAGCGCTGGTCATACGCATTGATTCTCCCGGCAATCTAAGCGCAGGTCTGCTGCGCAGCAAAGCGACGGGCACACATGCGAAGGCCATCGATTTCCTGATCCGGCAGGAGCTGTCCTATCAGGCCAAAATATTGGGGCGCAAGCCCTCGGAGAATCACGCCTTTAATCTTTGCCATGTGGCTTATCCGCAGACTCTGGAGGCCTTAAAGCTGCTGGCAGCGACTGGCAAGCTCTTTTTTGGCCAGCGGGAGCTGGTCTGCGATTTTTACGCCCCAACAGAATTCTATTATCAGGTTGATGCAGGCACTGTCACGGGCAGGATCAAGGCGCAGGGACAGGATTTTGATATCCGCGAATGCGATTTTCTCTGCGCTGGCCCTCCCCACTGGTTTATCAAAGGTATCGTGGTGAAATTCATCCAGTCAGATGTCTCCTGGACGTCTATTCGCGATCTGCTGCAGGGCAAAGCGATTGACCTTGAAGATGCTGAGGGCCCCAAGGTAGTTTATCTGGGCAATAGCCGCGAAATGATGAAGCAGCAAAAGGAGCCGGTTCCCTTCTTAGTCCTCAAAGACCGTTCAGGGGCCTTTGCCGACCTCTGGATGGATTATGGGGAAAAGAAAATTGCCTGCCACGAACTTGGTGGCAAAGAGAGAATGCCCGAGGTGGAAAAGGGGTGGGAAAGGGATCTTCTGGAAACGGGATTTGTCAAGAAGATCGTCGGATCGAGTCATTACTACTGTCCCATGGAGCAGGTGGCCAAAAGTCTCGCCTTTCTACTTGAGGTAGGTTGGAAGATCATCGATGCGCAGGGACGACAGGTGGTCCGACAGGGAGATGCGCAACTTGCGATGACCGCCGATCTTCACGTACGGGGCAAAATCCGCTATGGGTCCTTCGAGGCGGATGTGACTGAGGTCGTGGGCGCTTTCAACCGGCGCGAGCGTTTCGTTGAACTGAATAATGGCTCTGTTGGACTCATGGCTCCTTTCGAAGGCTTGCAGACGCTTTCGGATGAGGGTGAGATGGTTGAGGGAGGCATCAAGCTGACGAAAAGCCGCCTTGGTTCTATTTTGGATCAGTTCGAGAACATCCAGATGGATGCATCATTGAAAGATCTGGGTGAGCGTCTTGCTAATTTCTCTGGCATCGTGCAGGCGCTGCCAGACAAAACCTTTCTAGGAGAGCTCAGGCCCTATCAACAGGCGGGGGTCAACTGGCTTGCCTTTCTGTATGAATATGGCTTTCACGGCATTTTGGCCGATGATATGGGCCTTGGCAAAACGGTCCAAGTGCTCGCCTTTCTTTCCAGACTTGAGATTCGCGATATCCTGGTAGTGGTGCCGACCTCATTGATTTTCAGTTGGCGCAAGGAGATCGAGCTCTTCTTGCCCGATGCTAAAGTCACGATTCATCATGGTCCTGAACGAAAGAGGGAACTCCAGCCTGGGATCATGCTCACCACCTATGCGACTTTAAGGCTGGATTTGGACCTGTTTGCACAGATGGATCTGCAAATGCTGATTTTGGATGAGGCGCAGGCGATCAAAAATGCCCGCACACAGACCTTTCAAACCGTTTGCAAGCTGCGCTCGCGCTTCCGACTGTCACTGACCGGTACTCCTCTGGAAAACCATCTGAATGAATTGTGGGCCCATTTTCGTTTCCTGATCCCCGATCTGTTTGGCGAAGAAAAGGAATTTGCCAATGAATTGCAGGCGGGTGAGGCTGATCAGCGCTATCTGAACAGGATCAGAAAAAAGATCCGTCCCTTTATCCTCAGAAGGAAAAAAGGGGAGGTAGCCAAGGACCTGCCTGAGAAGATTGAACAGGTCGTCTGGGTCGTGATGGAAGAGGGACAGCGCCGCGTCTACGATCAATTTTTGTCGGGGATTCGCGGCGACCTCTTGAAAAAAGTAGATTCAGAGGGCATGGGCAAATGCCGTATGGAGGTCCTGGAGGCCCTGCTCCGCCTGCGCCAGATCTGCTGCCATCCCTTGCTGGTGTCGTCGCATCTGGAAGAGGAGGTTTTGGAGAGCGCGAAAATGGAGACTCTGCTCGAAGATATCAATCAGGTGGTCGAGGAAGGGCGCAAGGCGCTGGTCTATAGCCAATTTACAAGCATGCTCTCTCTTATTGGCAAGAAGCTTAAGGAGCGCGGCATTGCTTACGCCTATCTGGATGGCAGCACGCAGAATCGGGAAGAGGTTGTCAGCAGGTTTCAAGAGGATCCGACTCTACATGTATTCCTTATTAGCTTAAAGGCGGGGGGAGTCGGTTTAAATCTGACATCGGCCGACTATGTATTTCTTTACGATCCTTGGTGGAATGAGGCGGCAGAAAATCAGGCTATCGATCGCGCCCACCGCATTGGAAGGAAAGAGACTGTCATCGCTAAAAGATATGTCATGGTGGAGAGCGTCGAAGAGAAGATGATGAAGCTCAAAGAGCACAAGCGTTCACTTGTGGATGCTCTGCTGGATGAAAATGTTGCCGACGCATCCCTGACAGCCGAAGACCTTCGCTTTCTCCTTTCCTGAACATTTTTCTTTACTCCCGTTTACTGCTTTATGTATACAAGCGAAAAAGAGGATATCATGAGCGAAAAACCAAAAATTCTCGCTTTTGCTGGCAGCCTGAGGCAGGAATCTTTCAACAAAAAACTCGTGAAGATCGCCGTCAAGGGAGCACAGGAAGCCGGCGGAGATGTTACCTATATTGATCTGAGAGACTATCCTCTGCCCGTCTATGATCAAGAGATCGAAGACAAGGAGGGATTGCCGCCAAATGCCATCAAGATCAAAGAGCTCATGTGGCAGCATGAGGGCTTCTTGATCTCTTGTCCCGAATATAACAGCTCTCTTTCAGCTGTGTTTAAAAACACGATCGACTGGGCTTCCCGTCAAGTGAATCAGGAAGAGGTCTATCTCAGCTGTTTCATCGACAAGGTTGTCGCTCTGATGAGCGCCTCTCCAGGAGGTCTTGGAGGTTTGCGCGGCCTGGTCCATGCGCGGGCCATGTTCGGGAATATCTATAGTCTGGTCCTTCCCAAGCAAAAGAGTATTTCGCAGGCTGACAAAGCCTTCACGCCAGAAGGCAACTTGAAAGATGCGAAACAGCACGAAGAGATCTTGAATCTTGGTAAGGGACTCGTCGAATTCCTTCAAAAGCGCAAGTCTTAGGATTTCCCAAACGCTAATTGGGAACTCTTTACATGCATGATCTGCTCGGGGGTTGGCAGCTCGATGTTGTGTTGCCGTAAGGCCCCTTCGATCGCCCAAAGATAATCGGCCTCTTTGGATTCGGTAAAGGATTTCTTTTTGTAGTTGACCCAGACGGCCAGCTCAAAATCGAGCGAATGGTCGCCGAATTTTACCAGCCAGACCTGTGGATCGCCATGCGCAGAATCCAAGATGGTGCAGGGAACCTGCTTGGCGGCTTCGCTGACGATCCGTCGGATCAGTTCTTTATCATTGTTGTAGGAAGTGGAAAAGGGGATGTGCAGCCGCCTGTGGTCGTTGTTCATGGTCCAGTTAACCAGGGGTTCGCTGAGCAGCTCCGAATTGGGAATGACAATTTCTATGCCTTCCGAGGTGCAGATCACGGTGTTCTGCACATGGATTTCAGTCACCTTGCCATAATGACCCGTTTTCAGTTCGATGTAGTCGCCAATTTTGATTTTTCTTTCGAAGAGAATGCGCAGGCCGCATAGGAAGTTGGTCGCGACGGATTGCAATCCAAAGCCGATTCCGAAGGTCAGGGCGCCGAGTACGATCAGGATATGGTTGAGGTCAAGGCCGATCGTACAAAGGATGACGATGGATGCCAGAAAGAGGACAAAATAGTGAACGAGCCTGCAGATATTGTAAAAGGCTGATTTGTCAGTGGCGGTTTTGAAGCTTCCAAATGTCTGGATGCCAAAACGCAGTGCATGAGAGATTATGAAGGCGATGAGGAGGATCATGGCGACCCTGAGGAGGGTCAACAGGGTAATAGGGATGTCGTAAACCTTGAACAGACTGATATTCAGAGTGCGCACAAGCCCAAGCCACATCGAATCGAGGGAATCCCAAGAGTCTTCCCACCAGCGCACCAGGAAATTGCTGTTGGCTCGAAGAGTGTGCTCAAACTGGCTCATCAGCCACTGGACGCTGTCGATATCTTCGCCCAGGCGCTGGAGAAGGGCAAGCGTCTCGGTTGCTGTGCGGCGGCGTGTATCATTGAGGCGCGTCACATTGGTGTCAGCCTCTGCGAGACTCTGATCGTGTCGAATCCGTTCCAGTTCCTGCAAGGTCTGCTTTTCCCATTTTGACCTCTGCGAGAGAACCGCTTGGATGTGCTCTCTCCACTGGTGCAACCTCTCCCGCATTTCGCTGGTCTCAATCGTGAAACGCTGCTTGACATGCATGATGAGATTGAATTTGAGTCTGTGGAAAGCTAGGCTGGTCCAGGCGGATGCCTCTTCCACAGAGCTTGTAATGGCTTTTTGAGCTAAGAGTTGCTTATTTGCCCGCTCTTGAAGGCCGCTGCCCCGTATTCCGATAGCATTCGCTTCAGCTCTCGAAATTTCCTTTTGCTTTTTCTCAAACCATGCTTGAGCGGTTTGGACATCTTTTTCCAGTCTGTTATCATCATAGTTGGAGACATCAAAGGCATAACGAGCAGCGCTCAATTCATTCTCAAGCTTTGTGAGCAGGGCCTGTTGACTTTCAATCTCCTTCTGCAGCAACCTCTTATTTTCTTCCGCAATGCCGACGGCTGCACGCTGAGCCATGATTTCCAGTCCGGACATCAGCCTTGCCGAAGTTGGCTGGGAATCGCCTCTTAAATACGCTGCAAAGAGAGTATCAAGATTGTTATGCGCTTTGGATATCCTGTCGACAAGCTCCTCGTAATCATCCTGATCTTTTCGTGTATCTAAGTCCAGTTTGCGCCACTGCTGGTGCAGTTGCAGCTGCTGGTCAAGGGTATATTTGGATGATATATTTTTTGGCGATGGGAGCGTTTTGGCTTGCTCTTTCCTCGCTTCAGACAGGGTCGCCAGGCTGGCATTAAAGCTATTGATGAGGGGAAGAGTCGCCTGCTGATCTTCCTGATTTAGCTTTGCATAAAGCGCCTGCATCTGGGTGATCGTGTCGGCAACGCGCCTGGCCAGCTCCTGGTCGTCTACATCATAGTACTGCCACCATTGCGGATGGAGATGATACGGGTCTGGAACAGACAACTGTACCTTCTCGGAATGCCCTTGAAGGAGGCTGAAGCCATCCAGGAAAGAGGGCATGCCCATCGCTTCCACAGGGGATTGGCGCAGGCAAAAAAAGAGCATCAGAGCGAGACAGCATCGAAAAAGCATAATCTCAAACTATAACAGGTGAGGTAAATGTTCGCCACCGCTTCCCTTTCTTGGGAGTCTGTCATTTTGACCCAGACATGAAATTTCCAATGGGGGCGATGGAAACCAGATTTGTCAGCATCTTCAAAAATAATCTGACATTTCCCATCTTTTGACGACAGTGTAGCTCCCTCTTTGTCGATGATCAAGCCTTCGACAAAGAGTCTTCCATCATCTGTCATGGTGTTGAACTCTAGAGGCGATTCATTTAGAAACGATGTAATTTTAATGGTAGCTTCTGTCGAAAGAACAGCAGACATTAGACATAGGAAAGCTATAAAAAATTTGGTTTTCATCATTATCTCCTGTTGATAGAAGTTTCTTTCTGGACTCGGCTTTGTACAATTTTTGGACGAAGCGGCGTGAGAGAAGCAAACTTCAGCGTAATGAGTTTCGAGGAAGGGGTGATAACACCCCTCCTGAGAAATTATTTAGCTGAAGAAAGCTTCTCTCTCGCCGCTTCGTCCAAAAATTGTACAAAGCCAAGATCTTGATATTTGATCGATTTACGAAGACCCTTTTCATTTGAAATTACTTTTCAAGATTTACCCAGGAATGCTTGTTTGGATAGCGATCGACAGTTTGGCCAATAATCTTTAACTTCGTATGACGATTGTTTTGTTTCAGCTGGATTCATACTATCTCCTCTTTTCTGCCTTTTTTGTAAGCAAAAAGATAACAAAAAACATTTTTTCTGACATCCGTACAAAATACGTATGTAGGTGCCACATAGAAATGTCGTTCTGTTAAGATTATGAATGAGTATTTGTTTGTTGTCTAGTTGTCATTCTAACTAATTAATTTTTGAAGTAATGATGAATATTAGAGCGTCAGTAACATCAAGTATCAGGGTTTATCCGAGTCAATTTGCGATAGAGAAGAGCGCGGGTGATCGCGACTGTCGGGAAGGCCAGGAGCAGCCCGATGCCAAAGAAGAGCAATCCCAGCAGAAGAATCAAAAAGCTGAGGATGAGATATCCGAACCAGCGCCACGAATATCCACGGAGAGTCTGATAGCTCTTTTGCAGCGCGTCGATCGGGCCGCTGCCTTGATCGACGATAAAGAGATCGAAGAGATTCAAACGAATCGCAAGGATGATTCCGGGAATAATCAGACAGATGAGACCTGCCACGACCGCGAGAAGATAGAGCAAGTTTGCCACCAGCATGCGCAGAAAGAGAGGCAGTTTTGAAAAGAGATCGCGGATGTGGATCTTTTGCCCGTCCGCCAGTTTCAATGTGGTATTGGCAGTAGCGAGCGCAGTTAGGGAATTAATGATCATATGTCCAGGATATGTGACCCAATCTGTGTGCCAGCCTGCATTTTCTAAAAGAAGCGCAAGGAAGCTGAAAAGAAGAGTGATGAGAAGGAGGAGGATCAGAAAGACAAAGATAAGCAGAAGGATTGAGCCAAAATTGGCCAGCATGACCTTCCAGCCTTCTTCGATGGTGTGGGTCACCGAAATTTGCTTTTTGGCAGAAGTCTCCATATTTATTATTTTAGATTAGTGCGAAGTTCCAAGGAAATAAAAAACTTGAGCAGAAAAGAGGTTGCCCCCATACTTGGTTCCAATATTTGAGGAGCCATCAACATGACCCTGAACTGGGGGATTATCCGCAAGCTCTCTTCCTTTACCTATCTCAATGTGACCCAGTTCCTTGGGGCATTGAATGACAACATCTACAAGCTTTTGATTGTCTATCTGTTTATCGAGCGCGATGGGATTGAAAACAGCCACGCCATTCTGGCGACGACGGGCGCAATTTTTGTCCTTCCCTTTCTGCTCTTTTCCACCTATTCGGGGATGCTGGCTGACCGATTCAGCAAGCGCAATATTATCGTCTGGACCAAAGTCATCGAACTGATCACTGTCATTTTCGGGGTGATGGCTTTTATCTGGGAGAGCAAATTAGGTTCTTACTCTGTTCTTTTCATGATGGCTGCGCAGAGCGCCCTATTTGGCCCGTCGAAATATGGCATCATTCCTGAAATTGTGTCGAGCGACAAGATCTCTCGGGCGAATGGGATGATGACCTCGTTTACCTTTCTTGCCATCATTCTGGGAACTTTTCTACCCTCGTTTATCCTCGATGTGACGGGACATAATTTTCTGATCGCGGCCTTTTGCTGCGTGGCGATGGCTGTGGTGGGTCTGGCGACGAGCTGGTGCATCGAGTATACGCCTCCTTCGGGATCGTCGAAGCGCTTCGACATCTTTTTCATGTCGGAAATTTGTGGCGCTCTGAAGGTGGCCAGGCAGCAGCCATCTCTTCTCATGGCTGTGTTGGGCTCCTCATTTTTTCTTTTTCTTGGATCCTTCGCCCAGCTCAACATGATCCCCTTTGCCGTGGAGTCGCTGCATCTGACGGATGTTCAGGGCGGATATCTCTTCCTGCTGACAGCGATCGGGATCGGATTGGGGTCTGTCATCGCGGGGAAGCTCTCGGGCAAATATGTCGAGTTGGGATTGCCTCCCCTGGCTGGGATTGGCGTCGTGGTGTCCTGCTATTTTCTTGATCTGTTCTCCGATCGCCTGATGGCTTGCCTTCCTCTTGTGGCATTACTGGGCCTCTTTGGTGGGATGTATCAAATCCCGCTCGATGCCTATACCCAAATGGCGAGCCCCAGAAAACAGCGCGGCCAGATCATTGCGGCCACCAATTTCTTAAGCTTTTTTGGAGTTCTGCTTTCATCGGGCCTGATTTATCTGATCAAAGTCTTGGGCTTCAGTGCGGATAAAGGTTTTACGATCATCGGATCGATCACCCTGGTGGTCACAGCGGTTATGTCCTTTCAGTACTTTGACTATCTGACAAGGTTCATCTGCTCCATCCTGTCGCGCCTGCATTTTCAGACTACGCTGACTGGTATTGATAATATTCCCGCGACACCTGCCGTTTTTGTCTGCACGCACATTGCCTGGAACGACACCCTGCTTCTGCTTGGTGCTCAACCCCGAAGGATGCGCTTTTTTATCGAGAATGAACAGGATCATACCAAATGGATGAAGCGGCTCTACCGCATGCTGCGCGTCGTCATGATTCCCTCCATCGAACCGCTTGAGAATAATCGAAAGTGCCTCGAAACTATCCTCGAAACGTTGCAGAAGGGCATATCTGTCTGCATCTTTGCAGATAATCCTGATATATGCGGAGAGATTCTGAAGCTGAAAAACAGCTATTCCTTCAACGAAATTCTGGAGAAGACCCATCTCCCGATGGTTCCGGTGGCCATTTCAAAGGGAGAAAAATCGCGCAAACGTTCTCTTTTCGTCACTCGCCTTTTGCGCAAATTTCGCGTCCCTGCAGCCGTCTGCTTTGGCTCGATGGTCTCAGCGACGTTCGAAGAACGTCCTGAGCCAGCAATTGCCAGTGCAAAACCGATCTGGCTGCGGAGTGCCATTTAGTGTCTAGTTAAGTTAACTCGTTAAAGTTTGGCTGCGTCAAAGCCTCGGGGTTGAACGATCGCAAATGGGTCCATATTGACTTAATATTGACCCATTTGCGATCGTTCAACCGCGAGATCTTTCACGCTAGCCAAACTTTAACGAATTAACTTAACTAGACACTAGTACACCTTTTCATCAAATCTGATCTTCAATGGATATCTGACTGGAAATCGTAGTGCGCCCCAGCCTGAGTTGGCTTGGGAGGGACGATTGCAGGTGTGACGGGACTGAGTTGAAGGCCGTTGACCTTCCAGTCATTTCCCTCTTTGATCAGGTGGTATTCCGCTTTATAGGAACTGCCATCGGTGCTGGTCAAGGTGCCGCGCAGGATGGCCGTATTTCCTTTGAACTCGGGATTCCCGAACATGGCATTTTTATTGTTGCTCAAGACCCCGTAATGGTTGACATAATAGACAAAGGTCTCCATCGGGGTCCGATTGCGCAACGCTTCTGAGGAGTAGTCAAAGTAGGCTTTTTTGAAGTCTTTGATTTGCACGGCGCTCAACTGGTTTTCGATTACCTCCAGAATAGCCTGGGCATCATCATGGACTGGGCGTTGCGGGTTTTCCACTGTAATTGAAGGAACGAGAGACGGACCAGCTGGCGCTGGAGTTGTGGTCTTGGTCGCAGGATGTTTCGCGGGGTTGCGGACCTTGCTTGGGACAGGGATCGTATAAGTGGGAGCAGGCCTAGGAGCTTGAGTGGGGGCTGGAGTGGCTGGAGCCTGTGAAGGGCTCGGAAGCGAAGGGAATGACATGCCGCCGCCGCCGCCATATTGGCCATACAGGCTATTTGCAAGGAAAAGTAACATCAACGTGCATTTGAAAGAGAAATGGCCTGACATAGGGAGTTACTCCACAGTGAAGGTAAAGTTTTTGAACACATTGGATGAGGAGGAGGCGCGCAGCTGATAGCTTCCTATTGGCCATCCTTTGGGAGGGGGCGAGAAGACAAAAGTCAGCGTGTTATCTCCATGATCATTCAGCGTAGTAGTCACGGGCTTCAAGGCTGAGCCTGAATCGATATGGCGCAGGATAAGCCGGATCTCCGATCCTTGAATGCCATTGCGGATCGTCAGAGTCGCATAGATATCGCCTGCATCGGGTTTAAAGGTCGTCGCCGGATTCAGAATGCGCCCATCATCATCGACTTTTGTTCCAAGTTGCAGGTTCACAAATTCCAGGTGTCGCGCAGCTGAGAAGGGGGCTTCTGATTTATCTTGAGGGGCATTTTCAACCGGAAGGGCATAAATATGCAGGATTTTCCATTTGCCTTCTTCCAGAACAAGGTCAAACTCGACGGGCATCACCTTATTTTCGGGCAGAATAAGCTGGCCAGAGAAGGTTGCTATGGCGTTGTTGAACAGCTCTTTTTCAAATCGGGAAGCCTGGCTTTGCGCGAATTCAGGATGTTTGGAGAAAAAAACGTCGAAGTCGGCCTGAGAGTTCGCATATTGAAACTCTTTGGAGGTGTATTGATAGGCCTTGACGCTATCTTGTGCCCGCAAGGCAGACAGAAAAGCCTCGATCGCTCCGATCAGATCGCGCACTTTATAAGAAGATGGGGCCCCGCTCTCTTCTTCGGGAGTACTCGTGATGTGCATTCCTAAGATTTTCCAGTGGCCCTCTTCAGGTGTGAGGTTATATTCGACTGTAGTTGTTCCTTGATCGTCTGCTACCTCTGCGAGGATTCTGCCGACCCCTTTAACAAAGGAAGGTTCGCGGATATTGACCGCCTTGTGGTTGCTCAAAACAGGATAGGTCTGCACAAAAATCTGAAAGTTGTCGAAAGAGACGGTCGCTTTCGTCTCTTTAGCGATCATTTCCTCATAGACCTGGCGTGTCTTGCCCTGAGCAAAGAGGTCGAGTTCTGCTCGGACAACGTCGATCATTCCAGAGGTCTCCAACTCTTTTTCGGGCTCTTTTTGCGGCTCAAGCTGGGCAATGCGCATCATGAGAATTTTCCAAAGACCTTCTTCGTTTACCAGGCGGTATTCAACAGGAGTTGGCTCTGATGGCTTTCCATCCGAATCGAGGTGAATGGTGACAATCCCTCTGCCATCGACGATTTCATGCCCCTTGAAGTCATAATGGCCATGCTGAGTCAGGATGGGGTTAGCAACCACGAAAGCTTTGAAAGATTCAAAGGGCGTCTTCAGCTGAAATTGCTTGGAGACAAGATTTTTGTAGGCGCCAAGCAGGTCATGGCTTTTCAATGCCTCCAGCTGTGCTTTAATCGGGGCGATCATGGCAGCAGTGGCATTGGCGGGTTCTTCTGTGGGATTTTTGCGGTATTCCACTAAGTCGATCTTTTCAATTTTCCAGCCACCCTCTTCTTTGACGAGCTGATAATCGACCTCAGCTTCATTTTGGCCCCCGGAAGTCAGGAAGAGAATCGCTGCTCCCTTGTTGCCCTCGCTGGTCGTCTTGTTGAGAACCAGCTCCTGAAATTGCACCAGGATAGGATAGCTGCGTATGAACTCCTTGAATTTATCTAAAGAGGTCGTCTGCTGGAATGTTTGCGAAGTGTAGGCATAATAGGCTTCTGTGAGTTGCTGCCCTTTTAAAGCTTTCAACTGTCCCTGGATGGTCTCTGCAAGGTCATTCTCGGAGATAGAGGCAAAGGCGGTCCAAGCCATTGCGAGAATTCCTAAAAGGGCTAAACCAGAAAACCAGTAATAAACGGCTGAACGGCCAGACAGTTTGCAACCGCAATTTGGGCAAAAGCGGCTTTGCGAGGGCAAATCGGATTGACATTTTTGGCATTGCATATAGGGGCACTATAAGAGTTACAAGGGGAGGCTTGCAAGATTTTTCTAGCAATACAATCGGATGAGAGCTTCGGCCCGTTTGGGGTCGGCGCGCCTGATCTCCTCATAGATGCGCAATCCCTTGGCATTCATGTCCTGCTGAAAATAGAGTGATCCCAGCTTAAAACGTGTTTCAAGATCTTGAGGCTGCAGATTGAGGATCGTCTCGTATTCGCGAATTTCTTCCAGAGGCATATCCAGATCATGGTAACTATAGGCGAGCTGAAGATGGATCCATGGGTCGTTGGGAGAGTAATCGCACAGAATCTGGAACTCTTCGATCGCTTTTTTAGCGCTCTTGCGGAATTTGCTTTCAAGGCTTTGCAGATAGCTGTTAGACCCCATCCAAACATGATCTTTGCTCAGTTTCATGGGAGCGGCATAAAGAGTGGAGAGAAGAACGTAGGCATTTGCCAGCGCTGCATGAGCTTCCGGATGAGTGGGTTCGCATCGCACCAGCTGAACATGCTGGGCGACGGCTTCCTTCAATAGAAGTTCGCGCATTTGATGCACGTCCTGCCACTGCCACCACCAGCTCCATTTTTCCATGAATGGCTTTAATGCTCTCAGCCAACCAGGCAGCCTCCAAAATCGGTATTCGCTTCCAGACATCTCATCCGATAGCTTGCAGCAAGCCCGCGATAAGCTTAAGAGATGTTCGGGAGCCTCAGCCTGGTAATTTGTCAAAGTTTTATAGGAGTCCAGGTACTGGTTTTTGAGGGTTTGCATCTGCTCGGGTTTGAGTGCCTGGAAATAAAGCCTCAGCATGAGATAGGAAAAAAGGGTCAGGAATAGTGTGGACAAAGCAAACGCCATCAGCATGGATTGCACAAGGAAGGTGAAAAAGAGGAAAATGAGAATGATTTCAAGGCAGATCAGTGTCCAGGCGCCAATGTGAAACAGGGCATAGAGGCGCAAAAGCCATTCAAACCGAGGAATAACAGGCTGAATCAGCGACTGAAGCTGGCGTCCCTCTGGAAGGGATTGAGTCTCTGCAATAGTCATAGTATGGGTAGTACATGTTCTGTGGCAAAGATGTACTATAGGCAGCAGACATTATCTGGGCAAGAAAATCAAGCATGATTAATAAGCGTATCCAGATGGCCGACATACTCTTCGATGGTCTCAGAAACGGAATCGATCGCGGCCTGTTTCTTGCCCAGAAAAAGTCCCTCGAGAATCAGGCTCGTGGCCCAACAATCGTATAAACTGGTCAGTTTCTTATTTTTGATGGTAGCGGATGCTGTCGCGATCTGGTCGCGAAGCTCTTCGAGCATGATCTGAGCTTTTTTTACGGTCCTGCTCTCCACTTTAAATAGATCAAGCTGATGTTGAAGAGCGCGCGCCAAATGATCCATCTCGTTGCCGAGCCCCAGCATACTCTTGATATCGGATACTTTGGGTCTTCGGTTTCGCAGATCGGAAAGAAGGCTTTTTGGGATTGAAAATTTGGCTTTGAGCTCCTCAGCCGCCTGCCGCACCTCTTGAGGCAAGGTGATCTTTTTTGGCAGCTGAACAGGGGGTGCAACAGGAACATGAACAGCTTTTCTGGGCTTAGGCGGCTTTTTAGGGCGATTGATTTTGATAGGTACCTGGATAGCTGGAGGCACAGGCAAATCTGAAGGATGCTCCCCAAAGCACTTGTCCTGCGGAGGGGGATTGCTAATGGGAGCCATCAAAGGTTCAGATCTAGGGCTGGGAACGGGTCTTATTGGGATTTTTGGATGCGCATGCAGATGGAAGCGGTGAATCGAGCGGGTGAAGCTTTTGGCGGCCAATGCGATAAGGGGCAGCACAAAGATTGCATAGGAAACGATCTTGATGGCAAGCCGGGTTTTGCTCGAGGAATGAGGATTCAGGATAATCGCAGGCCGACTCCGATTGACCATAGCGGCATCAAGGACATAGGCCTTCTTTCCTTTTAAATAGAGGTAGGCATCAATGGCCTGGATGAAATGCTGCCTCTTTGTCTTATTTGGAATATAATCGAAAGATACAGGTGTAAAAAAGGATATTGGTCTCATTGTTATTAAAACATATTAACATATTAAATGAATATTTTCAACCTGTGGTTGCAAATTAGTCTTTCAATCTGATAATATAGAAAAATTATGTATTTGGTTTTTGTTCTCTACGCCCTCTTCGCGAGCGTCTTTACCATTTCCAAGACGGGCCTGGAGTATGTGCAGCCCTTTTTCTTCGTCGGCAGCCGCATGGCTGTGGCGGGCGTGATCCTGCTCAGCTATCAGTTCTGTTTCCATCGTTCGCAATTTGTCCTTCGCAAAGAGAACTGGAAACAGTTTCTGGGCCTCGCTCTCTTCAATATCTATCTGACCAATGTCCTGGAGTTCTGGGGATTGCAGTATCTCACCTCGTTCAAGACCTGTTTCATTTACAGCCTGTCGCCCTTTCTTTCTGCCTTCTTGTCCTTTCTGATCTTTTCTGAAACGCTCTCTTTGAAAAAATGGACTGGTCTTCTGATCGGCATAGCTGGGATCCTCCCCGTACTCTTGACGCAGACGACTGCTGAAGAGCGCGCAGGGCAGATTTTCCTCTTTTCCTGGGCCGAGCTTGCTGTCATGGGAGCGGCCTTGTGTTCGGTTTTGGGATGGATTTTCCTTAAGCAGCTGGTCCAGAAAGAGGGCTATTCCCCCGTCTTAGCCAATGGCGTCAGCATGCTTGCAGGTGGGATATTCTCCTTAGGTCATTCTTACGTAGTGGAAAACTGGAATCCTGTCCCAGTCAGCGAATCCCTACCCTTCATTGAATGCGCCCTCCTCCTGATCCTGATCTCGAACCTAATCTGCTATAACCTCTACGGCTATCTCCTGAAACACTATTCCGCTACCTTTATCTCTTTGGCTGGCCTCAGCACCCCTCTATTCACAGCTCTGCTGGGATGGGTTTTTCTTGGCGAACAGGTCACCTGGCCCTTCGCCCTATCCATGGTACTTCTTTCCTGTGGCCTGATTCTCTTTCATCAAGAAGAGGCAGCCGTTCCTGCGGAAGCGTAAGAACTTTATTGTTTATTTCTGCAGACAGTGTCTGCAGTTTTTGGTTTCCGTCCTAGATGGGATTCGCCAGATCGTTGGCCAGCTACTCACGATCGGATAGGATCAGCAGAAGTTTGAGGGCTTTTGGATTTTGCGGATTAATCTCTAAAGCCTTTGCCAATGCCCTATGGGCTCCTTCCACGTCTTTAATTCTGCAGCTCATTCTACCGATCTGATAGTAGGCCATCGAATCGCGGGCATGAAATTTAGCTGCCTGTTTCCAGCTTTGGAGCGCATCCTGATCTAGACTCTGTCTTTCCTGCAATAAGGCCAGTTCGCTCCAGGCTTCAGCATTGTTGGGAGCATATTTAATTGCCTGTTGCATGGCCTGCAAAGCTTCATCGGGCTTTTGCAAAGTTTCGCACACCATGCCAAGGTATTGGCAGGCCTGCACATAAGAGGGATCAAGGCTTATCGCTTTGAGGAAGGCTTCACGGCTCTTCCGAGGATTGTTCAATAGGATGGCAGTTTCTCCTTTCAGGTAATAGAGGCGGGGGAGATCGCGGTCAGTTTTGAGAAGGCCGTCGAGAATTAAGCTTGCACGGCGCAAGGCGGGAATATTGCCATTCTGAGCGATCCCTAAATCGATGAGAGCTTGTGCCTGTTTCAGTTGGAGTGAGGGGCTTTCTGGGAAGAGTAACAGTTGCCCGATGATCTGCTCCAGACGCGATTCGATATCGGAAAGGGTCGCATAAGGTTCCAGGAAGGCCTTGATGGAACGGTTGTGTTGATCGAGGATCAAAGCCTGCTGGGCAAATTGCAAAGCTCCTTTGCGATTGGAAAGATCGGCTTGGAGTTCAGCAAGAGCGAGCAGACCTTCTGGTGAGAGGGATAATTGTGCTTTGGCTGTATTTGCAAGGGCTTCGGCTTGTTCAAATTCTCCCTGAATTCGATAGAGAGAGAGCAGGGCGATTTTAGATCTGGTGTCAAGAGTTGCAGGTATGTCTTCAGAATTTAGCAGCCAGTGCGCGATTTCCAGCTGATGAGCTGGTTTGAGTGAGCTCTTCCAGCTTTTTGCTTTGGCTTGAGCCAGATCTGCTTGGTCCGTTCGAACCAGGCTGGCGATATAAGAGACACGGTCATCATCGGAGAGGCGTCCGGCTTCTTCGAGAGTTTTCCATTCTGCCAGAGCCAGATCAAAGCGCTGCAGATCCATTGACAGCCTGGCATAGCGCACGCGTCCCTCCATTTCTTTGGGGAACAGCTTGTAATATTCGGCCAGATGGCGCCAGGCCTCCACCTCCAGTCCCAAGCCTAGCTCGATGTTGGCTGCAAGAGGCAGTGCGATTTTCAGGTATTCCTGAGATTCGGGCAGGGGTCTCGCGAGTTCAATGGCTCGGAGAACAGCGAAGCGCCCTTGGCAAGGTTGGCCTAAAGAGTAGCAAGTGTCTCCTATCTGTAGAAAAAGGCGCGGATGGGGCGAGGCAAGGGCGTTCCTGTAATCCTCATAGTTTTTAAGAGAGAGTTGCACAAGATAACAGGTGGGCTCTTGTTTCACAGGTTTTGAGGTTGGGACAAGATGCGCAAGGCTGGACCGAGTCAGGGTTTTATGCATGGCCTGCTGCATGGGTGCAGGGGCGGCCGCATAGGCGTTCTGGATGGAGAGTTCCATTCGCTTTTGCAGAGCTCTCTGTTCGCTCAAGGCCGGGATGGAGACAGCAGTCAGACTTAGCTGAAGAGCCTTTTCGGTATGCGAATGCCACAGTTGTTCTGCGAGGGACAACAGGGCAAGCGCGAATGCGCGCCGCGCTTTGGCATCCTGCTCGACTTTAAGCCAGATATCAATTTGAGGCAGTGTCAGGGTGAGTTCGCCTGTATCGATAGGAATCACTTCCAGTATGTTTCTAAGGGCTGAGTGGCGGATGATGAGGTAGGTTTCAGGGGGAGCGTTTAAAGATTCGAGTGCTGTTGTATAAAAAGCGATCTCCTGATACCCGCCCTGCTCGATCTGCATGGCGATTTGATCGTCGATTTGCTTTAAAAGGAGTGCGCGGTCATGGCTGAAGCGCTGGCTTTGAAGCGGAACGCGGCCGAAATAGCCAAAAGCAAGTTTAAAATAGGGCGTAGCAGCTGTTGTGGGAACAGCTTCAGCTTCTTTCAGATAGCTCAATCCCACAAGCAGCTCCAGTTCAGCTGCTTCGGAAGCATGGGTGGATGTGATTTGCTCGAGCCGCTGTCTGGCCTGGAGTGTCTGACCCTGGGCAATTTCGCTTCGAGCTTTCTGAAGAATGATCCAGAAGGGGGTAAACGTTGAATCGAAGGCTTTCTGCATCCAGGGAGACAAATAGACGTTGCTCTCCTGTGAAGGTGGCTCATTTCGATCGAGCGAAGTGAAGAAGGCGATCCATGTACTGTCGGAATTCAGCGTTGATGCTGTAGAAAGTCCTTTTTGCAGCGCCTGCTTGTCGCCGGTGAGGTAACCATTGTAGGCTTGATTGAGAGCAATCTCCAGGGCCAGTGGTCCACTGGCCCCTTTGGCCGCAAGGGCAAGATGTTCATCGGAGAGAGGCATTTCCTGCCGCGCGCGGTAAAGATAGGCGAGATACAAATGGGAGTATCCTTCATCAAGAGGGAGCTGCTTGACAATCGCCTCGGCTTTTTTGTTGTCTCCTTTTAAAAAGGCGTCCAACGCTAACTGGGACTCATAATGGGAGTCAAAGGCGAAGAGGATATAGCCAATCAGTCCGAGGATGAGAATGGCAACTGTGAAAATGGCTGTCTTTAAATAAGTTAACATAGCAATCATTTAACTGTTTTCTGCAATTGCAATCAACTTGACTTTTTTCTATGCTATGGGTCTATGCATCAACGTCTATTTTTTTTCCTCGCGTGCGCATTCTCGTTAATAATCGGAGCGTATGCTCACGATCTGGTCAACGTCAAGACGGTCCAGCCACAGATTTACATCGATTTCCGCTATGCATCGGATTACAATTGGCTCAATAGACCTCTATATCCTTGCGCTGAGATCTATGTGGATCGCTTCGTTGCTCATCGTCTTGGCAGGGTGATGTACGATCTTGCCAAAGAGGGTCTGGGGCTGATTATTTTTGAGGGGTATCGTCCACCCTCCGTCCAGCGCGCGATCGAATTGTCTAGCTGCGATAACTGTCAGTTGCGAGCCCGGGAAGATGCTCCCCATTATCGCAAGGGCTTAGGGGTCGACGTGGCCATTTATTACCTGGATGGCCAGATTTGTCATCTGCCGACGGAATATGGAGTTGTTTCTCCCCAAACTTATCGCGATTACCTCTATAACAGCCCCAACGTCTACCATAACAGCGCCCTTCTGGAACAGATCATGTGCCGCTATGGATTTGTTCCAATGAGGGAGAAATGGTGGCATTTCGATTTGCGCGGGTGGGAGGAAGCTTCCGACCTCGATATTGAATATGAAGCTATAAAAGCGCATCCTGCTTCGCGCAGTGAATAAAATATATATTTGATAGAAATTCCCTTATTAGACATGATCCGGAAATAGAGATTAAGAGACATTGTATGCAGAAACCAAAACTCCTTTTGATTGAAGACGAAGAAGATATCGCAGCGCTCATCAAGCTCCAGGCAGAAATGGCTGGCTATCGCCTGGTGGTCGAGGTCGACGGCCTCAACGGGCTGCGTGCGATTGAAAAAGAGAAGCCCGATCTGATTATTCTGGACCTCATGCTGCCCGGATTGAGCGGTTTGGATGTCTGTCGCAAAATTAAGACCAATCCCGACCTCAAAGATATCCCCGTCATTA
This sequence comes from Parachlamydia sp., assembly GCA_021372155.1. GTDB lineage: Bacteria > Chlamydiota > Chlamydiia > Chlamydiales > Parachlamydiaceae > JAJFUZ01. The sequence continues at coordinate 28,347 of JAJFUZ010000304.1, forward strand.
TGATTTCCGCTAAAAGCGAAGAGCTCGATGTTGTTTTGGGACTTGAACTGGGCGCTGACGACTATGTAACGAAGCCCTTTTCACCGAAGATCCTCTTTTCCCGCGTCAGAGCTGTGCTGAGACGTGGCAAGGAGCCCGAAAAAGCTCCCAAAACCCTCGCATTCGGCCAGTTCACTCTGGAAGTGGATCGTTATCAGATCAGCAAAATGGGCAAATATATCCCCTTGACCCTGTCCGAATTCGGCATTCTGAAGCGGCTGGTGATGAATCCAGGCAAAGTTCTGACCCGCAACCAGCTTCTGGATGATATCCAGAACAGCGATGCTTTTGTAGTCGACCGCAACATCGACGTCCATATCGCCTCCCTGCGCAAAAAGCTCGGTCCTAGTTTTGAATGGATCGACACCGTGCGCGGCGTCGGTTACCGATTTAAAGAAGACGAATAAAAGCAGCGGGGTCAGGCCTGACCCCTCTGCTTAATTTGGCGAAAGCGTTCGGGATCGAAGCGCACCTGCATGATTTTATGCTTCGAAATCTGGACCTTTCCCTCTTTTCCCCTCCCCAGTCTTGAGACATATTTCACCTGTGTGACGCACACTTCCGCAGCAGCCTGCTCTTTTGCGCTGCTGTAGGCAAGGGCGATCTGGATCGCATCCTGAATGCTCTCATCATCGGGTTGCTGCTGTTTGCTTACTCTAAGAATGACGTGGGAGCCAGGAAAATTATGGACGTGGAGCCACCAGTCCGATCCTTTAGCATGGCTGAAGGTCAGCTTCTCATTGCTTCTGGCATCTTTGCCGGCCCAGATTTTGAGGCCTGAAGCAGTCAGGAATTCGCGATAGGGTAGACGGCGGGCCTTTTCGCGCTCTTTTTCCAGGGCGGCTCCGGGAAGGCGAACCTCTTTTGCGATGCTGGATAACGCGTCAAGGGATGTTGCGGAAACGATCCATTCAAGATCTCTCTCCAGCCTGACGCGCTCATTCCGTATCACTTTGATCTGACGTTGCAGCGGTTCGATGCTGAGATGCAGTTTTTTGGACTGTTTGAAGCGTCTTGCCACCTCATCTTTGGGTTCCTTAGTCCTGTCTAGAGAAATTGTGCGAGGCATATCTTGTTTCTCCCAATCGAGCACTTCGATCTCATTCAAGCCTCGTTTTAGACGGAAAAAATTGGCCTGCAGAAGTTCTGCTTCATGCTGTGCATCCTTCCAGTGTAGACCCCGCTGCAGATCATTCTGACAGGCTTGTTCTGTCTTGATGTTCCTTTTGAGGCGCTGCTGCACATGCTTTTGAAGCTTCTGCTTTTCCTGCTGCAGCTCGGCAGCCATCTCCTGAGCTGCATAAAAGCGCTCAATTTCCTGGCTTGAGAGGGGCTGGGAGGTTTTTTCTATCTGGAATGGAGGCTGAGGTGGCAAGGAGTAGAGTGTTTCCGATACAGGATTGAGGGCCAGCAGGATCTGTTGCTGGCTATCGATCAGGTATAGGTTGGGCCGTTTGGGAAACAGCTCTGCGATCAAGCGATAGGAATTCGCGTTGATCTCGAGAATGCGGTCGTCATTCAGTTGGCGAATTGAAACAATGCGGCTATGACCCAAGGCTACACACAAGGCTTCACTCAGTGCTTTCGTAAAAGATGTCTCATGTTCAGGATAGTGCTGGGAGCTTAAATGAAAGCGCAGGAAAGGCTGCTGCAGGCAAAGGAGCAAGCGATGGCCATCCACCTGAAACACAAATGTGCGCGGAGCGATGGATTGAATCGAGCTGATTTTGCTTCCCTGCAGGCTCTGCAGCTCAGCGACCAGAGCAGCAACTTGGACTTTTGTGAGAGACATTGTTCTTCAGCGCCTGGGATAAGGCTTCGGCTTTGTCGGTCTTTTCCCAGGTAAACTCCTCTTCATTTCGCCCAAAATGGCCTCCGAAGGCTGTCTTGATAAATATCGGGCGGCGCAGGTGGAGCATTTCAATCATGCCCTTCGGGTTCAGGTTGAATACTTTGGGAATTGCCAGGGCGAGTTTGTCTTCATCAACGCTGCCAGTGCCAAAGGTATCGACTTTGATCGAGATGGGATGGGGAACGCCAATGGCATAAGAGAGCTGCACTTCGCAACGCCGCGCCAGCTTGGCAGCGACGATATTTTTGGCGATATAGCGCGCCATGTAGCTGGCGGAGCGGTCAACCTTGGTCGGGTCTTTGCCCGAAAAAGCACCGCCTCCGTGGCGTCCCATGCCGCCGTAAGTGTCGACGATGATTTTGCGTCCCGTCAGGCCGCAATCGCCTTCTGGACCCCCAACGACAAACCGTCCAGTGGGATTGATGTAGAAGATTGTCTTATCGTCAATAAATTGAGCGGGGACTTGCTTGCGCACCATCGCCTTCATATCCCGGATAATAGTCTCCTGTGGAACATCAGGGGTGTGCTGCGTCGAGATGACAATTGTGTGGACGCGGACAGGCTGGTTGTGTTCATCATATTCGATCGTGACCTGGCATTTGCCGTCTGGGCGCAGATAGGGCAATTCAAAAGACATGCGCAGCCGGCGCAATTCGCGGACGATATTGTGCGCGAGCATGATCGGCATGGGCATAAGCTCCGCCGTTTCGTCGCAGGCGTACCCGAACATGAGTCCCTGGTCGCCAGCGCCCTGCTCTTTATAGAGCGATTCGGTCTCATTGACGCCGCGTGCGATATCGGGCGATTGCTTATTGAAGGAGACTAATACCCCGCAGGATTTATAGTCGAAGCCAAGCGCGCTGTCCGTATAACCGATATCGCGCACCATCTGGCGTGCGATTTCGGGATAGTTGGGATGGGCATGGGTGGTAATTTCCCCAGAAAGAACGATGAGACCCGTGGTCACAAGCGTTTCACATGCCACTCTGGCGAATGGATCCTCTTTCAGGCATGCGTCAAGAATGGCATCGGAGATCTGGTCCGCGACTTTGTCGGGATGGCCGATCGCCACGGATTCGGAGGTAAAAAGATAATTTCCCATAATCAAAATCTCTGTTGCAATTTTGTGAATTGTATAGCAATCGAACAACTCTTTGCAATCAAAATTAAGAGAGAATATCCTTGGTGTATGAAAGCTTTGCTGCTATTTTTTGTTCTTTGCTCAGGGACTTTACATGCCAAAGAACTTTCTTCAGCAGCTCCCGCTGAAAAATTCTCTCGAGAAAAGTCCATCTCCGTGATCTTTTTTTGCCGCCCTGCTTCGACAACCCCTACGGGGTTGCCTGCATCGGTCGTCAAAAAAATCTCTACGGATCTGGACTTTTCCGAGAGAATTTTTCCAACGGGAGCTGCTGAGCTTTCTTTTGAGTCCTTGGCAGAGGCTGCCTATCCTCAAGAAGTAACTGTGCGCGGATTTCTTTATCGCACTCAGGCTGGAGATCTCGTACTCACTGGGGAGCCAAATCTCAAGAGCTGCTGTGTTGGAGGAGCGCATAAAGTCGAAAAGCAGATTTATGTGGAGGGCGATATTGAGTCCCCGAAATCGGGTCAGGTCTATCTGCTGCAGGGCGTTTTTACTGTCGCTCCTAAAAAAGATAGCGCAGGCCATCTCACGCGTCTTTATCTGTTGCGCGATGCCCGTGTCATACCATCTCAAGAAAATGTATCAAAATGGGCTGCTGCCGTCAGTATTATTATTCTCATTGCCGTTTGTTTGGTATTTCGCAAAGTTAGTTTTTTAAAGTAACTATTTAAATAAATTAATATTATTGTTATAGTGTTTTGTTTACAAGTAGGAAATAATGACTGCTATCGCAGCAACTAATCATGTGAATCAAAATAGGAAAATAGTTGAAACGACTCTTACCGAAAAGCGCGCTCTATTGAAAAAAGAGGAGTCAACAATCGACAAGCTGAGAATAGCTGAGCTAGCAATCCAGATTTTTGGTGCAGTACTGGCGCTAGCGTCAATACCTATCGTCTGCAATTGAATCGACAGCTGACATTTGCCAAGGCTACCGATCTGATCGACTATTTGCAGGCGCTTGGGATCACCCATCTCTATGCTTCGCCCCTGTTTAAGGCGAAGGAGGGCAGCGGGCATGGTTATGACATTGCCGATCATGGAAAGCTGAACCCTGAGCTTGGGACAGTGGCAGAATTCCTCCGTCTTGTCGAAAAGCTCCATCAACATAAGATGGGCTTGATTCTGGATATTATTCCTAACCATATGTGCATCGTCGATGCGGCAAATGGCTGGTGGCAGGATGTCCTGGAAAATGGTCCTTCATCTCCTTATGCAGATTATTTTGATATCGACTGGAATCCTGTCCGCTCCATTTTTCAACACAAGGTTTTGCTTCCGCTTCTCGATCAACTTTATGGCGAAGCATTAGAAAATCAAACATTCAAAGTAATCTATCGAGAGGGATGTTTCAAGGTGGAACTGCCGGGCATCGTTTTGCCCACCGACCCGAAAAGCTGGTCAATTCTATCGCAGCAATTTCCCATGGACGGATCAATCCTGGAGAGGGATTCCTCGTTCTTCATATATTATCTATGAGCTGCATGTTGGCATCTTTACACCCGAAGGCACTTTCGAAGCCGCAATCGAGAAACTGCTCTATTTGAAGTCGCTGGGCATTACAGCTCTGGAATTAATGCCTGTTATGCTTAAGGAATTGCGGTGGTCCTGGATGTCGTCTACAACCATCTTGGGCCAGAAGGCAACTATCTGGACAAATTTGGGTCTTACTTTACAGACCGCTATAAGACCCCGTGGGGGCAGGCGATTAACTACGATGGCCCAGGCAGCGAATATGTGCGGCGCTATTTTATCGACAATGCCCTCTTTTGGCTGACAGAGTACCATGTCGATGCCTTGCGCCTGGATGCCATCCATGCCATTTACGACTCCAGCTCCCACTCTATTCTTGATGAGATGGTCTATGATGGACAGTGGTCTCAGTATCGTCAGAAACATTTTGGCAGCTCATCA
>JAJFUZ010000125.1 GCA_021372155.1 Parachlamydia sp.
ACGGGAAGACATATTCAAAGATTATATTAAAACATCCCGAAATCCATCTACCAGAACTATAGGACACAGGAATTGCGGACTCATTTTTAATTTTGTGGACGGAAATTGGCCAAAGAAATACTCTTCAAAAAAAGAGTTAAAAGTTTTAGCAGCAGCATTTGCTGAGAGTAATAAATTGTATTTCGAGAAAGCAGAAAAATTTTTAGTAGAAGTGGATAGGCTCAAGTCCCATGGTAAGTTTTCGGATGATCAAATTATGGTATATGCATACCAGAGTGTTTCGAACTCCGAGATTTCGGATAAGTAATATTCTATATATAACTCGGTTCAAAATCTAGCGACCTTTGAATCTTTTGATTAAAAAGTTTAATTTATATAAATTTTTTAGTTTTCTATTGAGCTTAGCATGGGATATATACAACCCCACTTTGACAGATCATGCTAATTTATACAGTATTTTCATACAAAAAACACGTTGCATTAACGTATTAAAGTTTGAAAAAATTGCATATGTCAAAAATCAACAAACACATGATATAAATGTGGATTGTATGACGAACACAGAAGCATGAAGCCCATTTATACATTACAAAATGTATGATTCTGCCAAAGTAGGGATACAAATCAATTTCATGCAATGCTCAAAATTTGTAACCTGTTTAGGAATCTACTGATATTTGATTTTATGTTCATCACGAGATTGTTAGACAGAATGACACGGCCTCCCGACTCTTTTTCAGTTAATTTCTCGGAGGAGTCGAGGCTTTTTTATGTTTAATTTTTTGGAGGAATAGGAATCATCTCTGGTTTTACGGAAACCAGCGAACACCTGTATGAGGAAGCTTACAAAGATAATAATCAGCATATTCTTGACGAACTCGAAAGAATAGAGGTGCTGGTGCGTTACGAGCTCAGTCGCTGGAGAGTTGGACATGAAGTCGACTCTGACTTTCTTGGCGCATACATTACCGACGAGGAGATCGATTCCATACTAGTAGCCCCCTTGTATAACGGTGACGCAGGCTTGGAACCTCCCACAAAATGTAGTAAGCGATCTGGGCTGGAGGAGACTATCGATAGGAAAAAATCGGCAGCTGTTGATAGGGGTGTTGACCTACGCCTCTGCAGGCTTGCTAGGCTGTTCGAAATGGACAAATTCGACATAGATACACTTTTAATGTGTATGGCGCCTGAGCTCGACTTAAGGTTTGAAAAGATATACTCTTACTTGCAGGATGACGTGACAAAAAGACGGCCCCGTGTAGAGTTGGTAATAAGGTTACTCGGTATATCACAGGATAAAGCCTTCGAGGTAAGAAATCGTTTCTCGCTTAACTCTCCACTTATTAAATATCGTCTCATCCATTTAACGGAAATATGTCCTGAAGGAGATATTCCACTGCTCTCCCGCGCTATCAAAGTGGATGAGAGAATTATCAGGTTCCTCCTCGGAAATGACGAAGTTGAATCAGCGATAGCGAACTTTTCCTCTGTGGTCAAACCAAAGATATCGTGGGACGACCTCATAATGGACGAAACGGACAAGCTTAGATTGGTGAATCTAGCATCTCTTGAATATTCCACGGCTATCTTGGTCAACTTCTACGGACCCGATGAGAATGGTAATAAAATGGCCGTCAAGGCTATTTGCGGTAAGCTTGGAATGGCCATGCTCGTTGTGGACTTAAAAGCATTACTATCGACAGGAAACGCTTGGGAAAACTTAATTCTAGTCATAAGAGAAGCTATGCTTCAGGGTGCTTGCCTGTGTCTTGAAATACCTGATTTGTCCCTGAAGGAGGAAAGCTTTGGTATTTACTCCATGCTTCAGTATCTTGATGAATTTCCTGGGTGGATATTCGTGGTAGGAGAAGAGCCTTTGAAAACTGTGAATATAAAAAGGCACACTTATATCAGTTTAAATCTTAAGCTACCTTCTTTTGAGCACCGTAAAATCCTGTGGTCTAAGCTCTTGGCTTATGAAAGAATCGGCGAAAATGACATAACTGCTCTGGCAGGGAAGTTTAAGCTCAGTGGAGGTCAAGCTAAAGCTGCAATAGACTGTGCCTATGGACTGTCACTGCTCGATGGAAGGAGCAGGATAACAGTCGAGAATCTCTATTCGGGATGTAAAGCCCAATCAAGTGGCAGTCTATCCGCATATGCGAGAAAGATAATTCCTCGATACCACTTGAATGACATTGTATTGCCTGCAGACACAAAAGAACAGCTCATGGAGATCGCGGGACAGATCAAATATAAAGAAATTGTCTACTGTATCTGGGGTTTCGGTAATAAGTTCTCTATGGGAAAAGGCTTGAACATTCTTTTCAGCGGCCCTTCAGGTACCGGCAAGACTATGGCTGTCGAGGTAATTGCCAACGAAACGGGGCTGGATATATTTAAGATTGACCTTTCTTCTGTGGTGAGTAAGTACATAGGGGAGACAGAGAAAAATCTCAGAAACATTTTTAAAGAGGCTGAGAACTGCAATGCCATTCTATTCTTCGATGAGGCCGATGC
>JAJFUZ010000367.1 GCA_021372155.1 Parachlamydia sp.
GCTTGGTCTGTTCCTGCACCAGCTGCCCTGGAGCGCTGTCCATCTCATCCCCAAATTTGCCTGTGTCTTCCTGTCTTTTTCGATGGCGATTGCCTTGATTCAACCGTCGCGCGTCGCTGCAACTCAATGATAGTTTAGGCATGTCCATAATGATCAGATCTTCATCGATGGGCGCCGGGTCTAAATCCATCCATTTGCACTGGATTTAAAAGCGTCACTCAGATAATATAGAACATTACAAATTGACAATTTTTTCTCAGAAGCCGGGAAGCGCAAGCGTCACGCCTTTCTGAGAACCTGTAGGATATGGACGACGCTTTTAAAATTTACGTTGAGCAGCTGCGCGACGGGCATGTTGAAAAACTGGAAGAGAGCTTCTCTTCCGAATTTCTCGATATCCACGAGAAGGAGCTCTCCTTCAAAGGACCGGTCGCATTTCAGGGAGAGGCCTATCTCGCCAATGATGACCTGGTGATGCGTTTTAGTGCTTCATGCCACTGTCAGCTACCCTGCGTGATTTGCAACAAGCCTGTGCAACAGGAGTTGAAAGTCGAAAATCATTACCATAATGCCCCCTTGGCAGAAGTCAAGAGCGGTATTTATCATTTTCGCGAGATTTTGCGGGAGATCATCCTGCTGGAAGTTCCTCAGTTTGCCGAGTGCGAAGGAGGCTGTCCCGAACGCAAAGAGATCGCACAGTATTTAAAAGAACCCTCTTCGAAAGATGAAGAGGAGGAGGAGGGTTACCAGCCCTTCGCCGATTTAAAGTAAGGAGTCATACATGGCCGTCCCACGTAATCGCCATTCCAATGCGCGCAAAAACTCGAAGCGCTCGCATCATGCTAAGAAACCCAAGCAGATTTCCAAATGCGGCAACTGTGGAAGTCCACGCCTGCCTCATACGCTCTGCCAGTCTTGCGGTGCCTATGGCAATCGCATCATGGTTGAAGCCGAGAAGGGATAACCCTTGCGCATAGGGGTTGATCTGATGGGGGGAGATACCTCCCCTGACAATCTTTTTGACGCTGTCATTCAGGCGATGAAGGTGTACGATGCTTCGTTCACATTTGTTGTCCTGGCTACTCCCGATGTCATCCATCGCGTGAAAGAAAAGGTTCCCACGCCTCACACAGGTGCTCAAGTGGAGTTCTGCTTCGCTCAGGATGTGATCACAATGTGCGACGAGCCTCTCGCAGCGGTGCGACGCAAAAAGAGGGCGTCGCTTATCGTTGGAATGCGGCAATTTAAAAAGCGCCGCATCGATGCTTTAGTCTCAGTGGGCAATACCGGAGCGCTGATCGTCGCTGCGACTCTTTCACTCCCTCTGCTGCCAGGTATCAAACGCCCAGCCCTTCTCGCCACGCTGCCCACAGAAAAGGGGCAAGTTTCCGTGATCGATGTCGGGGGCAGTATCACCTGCAAAGCCCATCATCTCGTCCAGTTTGCTCATATGGGCGCGGCCTATCAACGCTGCAGCCAGGGAATTGATCGACCCCGCGTCGGGCTTTTAAATATCGGGGTCGAATCGCAGAAGGGAACGCAGGAATTGCGTCATGCTTACCAGATTTTAGCCGCATCGCAAGAAGAGGGCCGAGAAGAGGGTATGATTTTTTCGGGCAATATCGAAGCGCGCGCGGTCTTACAGGGCAGTGTCGATGTCCTGGTAACGGATGGCTTTAGCGGCAATGTTCTGTTAAAGTCGATTGAAGGCGCCTCCGCTTTCATTTTACAGGTTCTGGCTGATCGCCAGCAGCGGACAGAGGGATTGAAAGAGTGCCTGAAGGAATTGAAAGCCCAGTTCAGCACGGAAGAGTATCCCGGTGCCATTTTGTGTGGAGTCGAAGGTGTAGTGGTCAAATGCCATGGCAATGCCACTTCCCGCGCCTTTTTTCATGGAATCCAGGGAGCCATTACACTTGTCCAACGCCAGTTGATCGAACAACTTAAGCTTCTGTGTCTCAAACAATCTTTTCAGCAGCTCCCGCTGAAAAATTCACTCCAGCCCTAGCTCAACCAAAAAAAATCTTTGCATTTAGTCCAGCACTCATCTATATTGGCAATTGATGAGAAGCATGATCTCAACATTGATCGGATCACAATATGTCGAGTGGTACAGAGTGTATCTATGTCATCTAATGGCGGCCCTGTAATCTTCGAGCGTCCTATGATTTTCTCTGCTTCTTTACCTCATTATTCAGTTGCTCGAGTTCCCTCTCCGCGCCCTGCCACTCCATCTCCAACTCCATCTTCCCTGTCGATGCGCGATCGGCTTATCGAAAATATCAACCTGCTAAGGGACATGCACCTGGCCCTTTATCAAGAGATCTCGGAAAGGAGATATCGAGCGGAAAGAGAGTTCAATAGGACCCAGGTGATATCTGCTCCCCCTCCTTCTCCTCAAAAAGATGAAATTCAGGGACCTCTTCAGCGATTCTACCAGGAAAAAGTGCTAAGGATTCCCGAATTGCCGGCGAAATTGGAAAATATCCATATGAATGCCATCGCAAGGTTGACTAAAGACCTCGATGAAAAAATCACTCAGACAGAGCGGGAATTTGCATCGCAGGCTGAATTGCGCCGCAATGCTTTGGAAGCAGGTATCCGCCGTGATTTCCCAGGATATATCACGGAAGCCAGTCGAACCGCCATTGCCGCGTACAGGGAGGATTTAGATCAATTTGAAAGAGAAATCCCCGAGAAAATTACTGCCTGCCGCGAGCGGGTGTCCGACATCGATGTTTTAGTTGGCAGCAACTATTCCTGACCCAATCTGTTTTCCAAACAAACCGTCAAAGCATCCAATTCCGGATAGAGCTCTTTTGAAGTTGGGATGGGCTCTCCCAGCTCCACCTGCAGGCGAGCGAATGGCTTAGGCAATATAAAGCCATCCCAGGTATTCAAGCGCCAGCAGCGGCTGGCCTTCCAAGTCAAAGGGACCACGTGCGCAGAGGCGGTGCGTGCTGCAAGCGAGATTCCCGGTTTCACCTGATAGCGAGGCCCTCGCGGTCCATCCGGAGTGAAGATCAGCACCTCTTTGCCCTCTTTCAGACAGTCGATGCTGACCTTCAGGGCATGGTGGCGAATGTGAGAAGGGACCCGGATGGCGCGGCCGAAAGCGTAACTGTGGGTTAAGATGGAGAGGACCTCGCCATCGCGGCTGTTGCTCACAAAAGCCACATACTGAAACTGCGGGGCGTAGCACTTCAGGATCTCTGGAATAAGTCCCAGGCGGTTGTGCCAAAGCATCAAGATGCAGCGCTCTCTATTTGCAGCCTCTATGAAACGCTCAAGCCCCTTGATCTCGACGCGGCAGGTGCGAAACAGCAGCCACACCGTCGCCTTGGCTAAGTAGGCCAGAATATAAGCCAATATTTTTTTCATGGTTCCTCTAACAGTTTCCTGATTAAAGAGGCTCCTTCGATGCTTGCTTCGCGCTTGTCAAGAAGGGCTTGCGCGCTATCGCAGCCCTTTTGGCATATCTCTCGAGCATGTCCTGGCTTCCACAGCTCCTTGAGCTGCAGCCAGATCTCCTCTTCGGTGAATTTTTTTGCGATCAACTCGGGAAAGATTCCTTGATTGGCCAGGATGTTGACGATGCAGTAGTGGGGCAGTTTCAGGCGCATCACCCATTTCGCCATCAAACGGTTGAATCCCGTCAGCTGATAGATCACCACTGTAGGACACCTGTGCAGGGCCAGCTCCAGCGTGACTGTCCCCGATTTGGCGATCGCAGCATGGCTGTCGCGCATCATTTCATAGGTATAGCGTTTGGGGACTAAGAAAGTGTCCAGGTTGAGTCTGAGGGGACTGTTCTCGAGATGCAGCTTCATCTGCTTGAACGTTTCTTCGTGCGCGCAAGAGATGGCGATCAGGGCTTCGGGATCTTCTTCTTTAAGTCGTTCAGCAGTGGCGAGGAGCTTGGGCAGGTTGCGGTCGATCTCACCTTTGCGGCTGCCGGGGAAGAGCGACAGCAGCCGGCCTCCCGCAGGCAAGCCTATCTGTTTTTGCCATCCCGTTTCATAGGGGTGATCCTGCACATATTCCTGAAGAGGGTTGCCGATATAGGCCACTTCGAGAGCTGTCGCGGTGTAGCAGGTCGCCTCAAAGGGATAAATGGTCATCAAAAGATCCAACGTGCTGGCCATCTGCTGGATGCGTTTTTTGCCATGCGCCCAGACAGTCGGGCTGATGTATTGGACGATCTTGCCTTTATATCCTGCCTTGCGCAGCGCTTTGGCCAGGCGCAGGTTGAAGCCTGGGTAGTCGACCAGCACGACCACTTTCGGCCGCGTCTCCAGGATATGTCGCTTGACCACATGGAACTGGCGAAAGAGCCTGGGAAAGGAGAGCAAAACATCTGTGAAGCCCATCACCTCAAACGCCTCCATCGGCAGGATGGCCTCGAGGCCTTGCGCGCGCAGCTGCGGGCCGCCTACGCCTGTCGCATGCAGATGCGGCATCAGGCGCTTCAGCGCTTTCAGAAGGTGCCCACCATGGACATCGCCGCTGGGCTCCCCCGCAAATATAAATACATGTGCTTCCATATCAATCTTCGATATTGCGGATTTGGTAACGGAGCGCTCTTTTGCGCATCCAGCGCACCGCGAGCATGTCGGCGATGGTGTTAAAGGATCGGTTCATAAAGGAGTAGTTTGTTTTGCCCCTTGTGCGTTCGCGATGGTTGACGGCCACTTCCGCCACTTTAAAACCCTCGATCTTGAAAAGCGCGGGCAAAAAGCGGTGCATGCCCTGGAACATCTTGATCTTCTGGAGCGCTTCCCGGCGGTAGATCTTTAACGAGCAGCCGGTATCGCGCACACCATCCTGACAGACGCGCTTGCGCACCTGGTTGGCAAAGAAGGAGGTGATTTTTTTGACTAAGGGATCTCTTCGGTTCGCCCGATAGCCGCACACGAGATCGCAATCTTTGACTGCCTGCACAAGCTTCGGGATATCGGCCGGATCGTTCTGCCTGTCGCCATCCAGGGTGATGACATAGCTTCCACGCGCCAGCTTAAAACCGGCATCGAAGGCGCTCGACTGTCCATAGTTGCGTGAAAAGGAAACCACACGAAGCCAAGGATGCTGTTTAGCCAGCTCTTTAAGAAGCGTCAGCGTGCCGTCCGTCGAACCGTCGTCGATGCAGATCAGCTCCCACGGTTCTTTGAGCGCGGCCATGATGGGATGCAGCTCTTCGATCAGATCAGCGACATTGCCCTCCTCATTTTTCATGGGGATGACGACAGAGAATGTGACAGTCATAAATTCAATCCAATAATTTAGAACAATTATAGGCTATCGATGGGTTGATGACAAGCTCATCAAGGCGCTTTAGCGCCTGCCTTCGATGGAGCTATCTGGATGGTTTTAATAAATTGATTCAGCAGTCTAATCACAACCCCAGCAGCTTCATTGCTGATACCAAAAGCGAGACATTTTGGAATCAAATCAGGTTGTTGGCGTTGTATTTCCAAAATCGATGCAGCGTTTGTGTTGAAAATGGTCACAAGCTGTTGGGCTATTTTGGCTGGGATCTGATCGGAACGGGTAATGCCTTGAGCGGTACCCATGATTTCGCCCTGGATGGCGACACTTGTGTTAACCCATTTTTTATATTCATCCCAGTTGCTTCGAGAATTTAGTATGCTATCCTTGTTGGAATTCAAGAATTCGATGTGCTGAATTGTCACAATCACGGGCTGTTTCACAAGCAGATCTTGGAAATAGGTCAACACCTCTTGGCGAAGGGGTTTCCGATGCAGATATTCAAGCAGAGAGCTCAATGCCAGATAGAAATCTTTGGCAACTTTAGCATTATTGCTCGTCACGTCATCCAGACCTACCAAGGATAGACCATGTTCCTCTCTGAAAATATCTCTAAATAAGTAGACCATGCATTTTGCCGCGCAGTAACATATGGGCCATCACGTAGGGTGTTTGAAAGAGATAGCGGATCTGTTGCTTCAGTGTAGGGATCTTTTCTGTTATCGCCTTGGGCCTTAATGCTTGAAAATTTGTGGCTAACTGTTCGAGTGGCTTTAGATCGCCCACAGCATAACGTCCAAACTTAGTGTTATAGTGTGTGATGCAATAATCGTCATGGAGTCACTCGTTTTGAGCGATAGGTTCTAGAGCGATCACATATTTCTTATAACCGACTGAGATCCTGCCGCAATTGGGAAAGCCGTCGTTAATCCTGGAAGTTTCATTGCCATACCGGATAGGCTCTATAGTGCCATCCTCACTTGCAACAGCATACTTCGAATCAAGATCGACATCTAATTCACCGGCAAAAATGCGCACAATCTGCCCTTTGGCGAGGCTTTCGCCAGCCTTCACTCCAAGTCCAATGGAAAAAGAGCCATTGGCGGCCACTTCCTCTCCTAAGATCAATTTCGGTTGGTGGGCATGATAGTTGTGGAGGGCCATTTGAACTTCAGGATCAATGGGTTTTACCTTTTTAGGCAGCTTTTGCCATCTTTTCCAAAGAATTTCCCTGGTGATTAGGATGGTCGAGCAATACTCTGTCTTTGTCAAAGCTCTAAAAGCTGCTGCTGTCAAGGGTGTGACAGAATTTTCTTTTGCATAATAGCTGACGATGTGATCTGGGACAATTTTTGGGGGATTTTGCAGAGATTCCTGGAGTATCTCAAAAGTATCGTAACTCGAATTGCGCACAGCAAGGGCGGCTCTATCAGTTTTTTCCGCTGTCTCTTTGAGCTGTTGCAACATCTCCTGGTTTTGCAGCATAGCTGCCAGATGAAGGGGAGTGCAGCCGTGGATGTCCTGGCTGGAAAGCGAAGCTCCATGCTCGGTTAAAATGCTGGCGGCTTGACGATTTCCTTTTAAAACAGCGATGTGCAGAGGGGATAAGCGATAATCGGTGACCTGCAGGTTAATCTTGTCGGCAATCGATTTGTCTGTTTTCCATCTTGCCAGGGTAGGAGCGACGAGCTGGGCCGCATCTTTGGCCAGAAAGGAATGCAGGAGACATTGGGGATTTGCCTTGAGCCGTTCGGGCGTAAAGAGATCCGCAACAAACTTGTCGATAGAAGTTTGAATGTTGGGAGGAGCTATTGCAGCTGGTGTCATAGAAATCCTTAAAAATTAAAAATAACTATTATCTTGGACGTCTTCTAGTTCTTGGAGGAGGGTGGCCCTTGTGATGGGCATGGTGGGTATGTTGTTGATAGAGGGCTTTCCAGGCAGCATAATCCTCCAGCAGTTGTTCATCGGCAATGGCGCGGATCTTCAGAAACTTCAAGGCCAGCTCAAACTCTTTGATGCGAAAGAGCCTGGGGCGTACTTGTCGCTTGCCTGAAGGAGTGGTCAGGCGGTACTGCGTTGTCAGGATGAAGTTGGCTGTCGTGCTGATTCTTCTTGGAAAATGGGAAAAAGAGGCTGTCAGGACAGCTCTAAGCAGCGTCGACGTGAGCATCATGATGTCCCCAATATGAGGGGTCAGCCCCTTGTTGAGGTAATGGTTGCGCACTTCCGTTTCCAAAATAGGAAAGAGAAGGCAGCTCATCAAGATGGCCCGGTCCAGGGTGATTTTCGGGTTGGCGGCATGGAACCTGTCGGCCGCGGATAAGAATTTGAAGACCTCATCGGCGTGGGGGCCATGCAGGTAGTGGCTGACGGGGGGCAGAAGCTGTTCGAGGAGCCCCGCTTCATGCATCAGCATGAAAAAGGGCGCCGAGGCTCCCGATTCGAGCATGCGCAGGATCTCTTCCAGAAGGCGCGCTGGCGAGCTTTTGACGATCTCTTCGCGGCAGGCGGCCAAGGCGCGCCGTGATTCATCATCGATTTCGAAGCCGAAGCGCGCGCGGAATTTGAGCAGACGGATCATGCGCACCGGATCCTGCTTGAAACGCGTCTCGGGATGGCCGATGATTTTCAAAGTATGCGCCTGCAGGTCGTGCCAGCCGCCCACATAGTCGATGATTTCATGAGTTTCAGGGTCGTAGAAGAGGCCATTGATCGTGAAGTCGCGCCGCAGGGCGTCCCCCTCGGCAGTTCCCCAGACATTGTCCTGAACAATGAGATCCCCTTCATTTTCCCCTGCCCGGAAGGTGGCAACCTCAATAACTTTGTGGCCGAAACGCACATGAGCTAGCCGGAAGCGCCTGCCGATCAGGATGCAGCTGCGCCTGAAGATCTGCTTGACCTCTTCAGGAAGAGCCGATGTCGAGATGTCGAAATCTTTCGGCTTCCTTTTCAGCAGCAGGTCGCGCACTCCGCCTCCAACGAGGTAGGCAGAATGGCCGGCTTCTTTGAGTTTGTGGATGACATGGAGCGCGTCAGGGTCAACGAGCGACGGATCGAGGGAGTGCTCCCTGGAGGAATAGATGATGGGCTTCACAAATGCGCAATTCTCCGAAAAGGAAGCAATTATAGCAGATTACAGGGCTTTGTGCAACTCATTATACTGGCTTAGGGAATTTGGGAGTGGGACGAACCGGAGGAGAGTCACTGGGTCTAGGAGTGGGCTTTACCTGCGATGGATCCGGTATCAGGGTGATGCTCCGATCCGCAAGAGATGGGCTGGAGGCGTGAACTTGATCCAAATGTTTGGCCAGGCTGATATTCGAATGATGTCTCTGGCGCTGCAACTCTTTGTCGATTACCTCGGAAGCTTCATCCATATTTGAGAAAGGCCCTTCTGCAGAATAATCAAAAGATTTTGCTCTTCGGATAGCTGCTGGTTGTTGTACGAAAGACATGTTCAATTCTCTGAAAAGAGTTGGATATAGCGGCGACTTATCGCCTCCGGTCCATAATGATCGACGGCGATCTGATGCAGACTTTCTGGGGTGAAGGGATGCGGCTCTGTTTTGATCCTCTTCATAGCCTGGACGAGGGCATTTTCATCGTTTGCTGGCACCAGATATCCCGCCTGCTCATTAACGATGTCCGCCGTTCCGCCGCTGTTGGAGGCAACGACGGGGACGCCTGAAGCCAGGGCTTCGATGCAGACCACTCCGAAGGTTTCATGCTCGCTGGCCAGGACAAAGGCGTCGGCGTTCTGAAATGCATCTCGGACGCCTTCGCGGGAAAGAGCACCCAGAAAAGAGACGTTTTTCTCTATCCCCAGCTCTTTTGCCAACTGAATTAATCGCGGTTTTTCAGGACCGTCGCCTCCGATTGTCAGATGTCCGCCCACATTTTTAAAAGCGCGCAGCAAAAGATCGACCCGTTTTCTTGGAACGAGGTAAGAGACGGTCAAAAAATGAAAATCGTGACGCTTTATAGCTTTCTTGGGTTGAAACAGCCGCGTGTCGACAACATTGGGAATCACCTCGATCTCTTTTGAAGTATAGGGACCAAGTGCCTTTTTGAGAGCTGAACTGACTGCAACAATTTTTTTGGCGTGATCAAAGGCGTCGCGAATGAAGGAGGTGCTCCAGCATTGTTGCCAGGGCGTGCCTAAGACCGCCTGCTTCATAAAGACGCTGGCATGCTCCGTGATGCAATAGGGGATGCCTGTTTTTTCGCTAATCCTTTTGGAGGCGATGCCCGCCCAGACGCTGCTTTGGGCATGGATCATGTCAGGTCTGCCGAATGTATCGATGTAGCGCTTGGCCAGCTTTTCCGCAAAGCGACACCAGGCCTCCATTTGTCCCTTCATCAATTTGGGGAAAAGATTCCAGCCATGCAGCCGGCAGGTGGGCAGGGGCCCCTCCATTAGAGCGGATAATTGAAAGTGGTTGCTCAGCAAAAGACCAGGGCTCAAGCGACGCAGCTGACGGATTTCAGGATAAACGACGCCCACACGTATCCCAGCTTCGCTTAAAGCCAAGGCATGCTCGCGAAAAAAGGATCCGATCACGGGCTGCTCTTTTGTTCCATACCAGGAGGGTATCATGAGGACGTGCTTCATCTCGACTTTAACCATGAAAGGAGTATACAAAATCCTAATTTACTTGAACATTCCTCCGAGATCGATTAACTTATTTGCATGATTAAACCAACCAGGATATTCGGAACTGATGGCGTTCGCGGGCGGGCCAACAGCAAGCCCATGACCGTCGAAATTGCTCTTGCCCTCGGCCGTGCAGCCGGCAAGCTCTTCAGGACCCGCCTGGGCAAGCATCGCGTCGTTATCGGCAAAGACACGCGCCTCTCCTGCTACATGTTTGAAAACGCCCTGATTTCTGGATTGTGCTCCATGGGCGTTGACACCTTGATGCTGGGCCCATTTCCGACGCCGGGCGTCGCCTTTATCACGCGCGCCTACCGCGCCGATGCCGGCATTGTCATCTCAGCTTCCCATAATCCTTTTTATGATAACGGCATCAAATTCTTCTCGTCGGAAGGCTTCAAGCTGCCCGACAGCTGGGAAGAGGAGATGGAGCAGCTCGTCGCGAAGAACGATTTCGACGACGCCCTTCCTGCAGAAGATGAAGTGGGTCGCAACACGAAGATCAATGACGCAGACGGACGCTACATCGAGTATGTCAAAGCGACTTTTCCGCGCCGCCTCTCTTTGAAAAATATCAAGGTGGCTCTCGATTGCGCCAATGGGGCGGCCTATAAGGTGGCCCCGTTAGTCTTCCGCGAACTGGATGCCCAGGTTTTCGTCTATGGCAATGCTCCAAACGGTCTCAACATCAACGACGGCTGTGGATCGCTCCATCCTGAAACGGTCCAGAAAGCTGTCATCGACCATCGGGCCGATGTCGGAATTGCTCTAGACGGCGATGCCGACCGCGTTGTGATGGTAGACGAAAATGCCCAGATTGTCGACGGGGACACGATCCTTGCCATTTGCGCGCGCGACATGCAGAAGCAGGGGCTGCTGCGCAATAACAAGGTCGTCGCCACAGTGATGAGCAACTTCGGCTTTCTCAAGTCTATGGAGAGCCTCGGAATTGATGTGATCAAGGCACCTGTAGGGGACCGCTATGTCATCCAGGAGATGATCAAGCACGATGCCATCCTCGGAGGCGAGCAGAGCGGCCACATGATCTTTCTGGACCACAACACGACAGGCGATGGCCTGGTCTGCGCTTTGCAAGTCCTTCGGATTATGATTGAAACTGACTCCAAGCTATCGGACCTCGCCACCATTTTCAAGCGCTATCCTCAGGCGACCATCAATGTAAAAGTGAAATCGAAGCCACCTCTGGATGGGCTGAAACAAATCCAGGAAGCAAAAAATCAAGTCGAAAAGCAGCTTGCCGACTCCGGCCGCGTCCTCATCCGCTATTCCGGCACCGAAGACATCTGCCGTGTGATGGTAGAGGGGCCGAAAGTCAAGCAGGTGCACGAGCTGGCCAACATGATCGCGGCCGCGGTTCGCAATGAAATTGGAAAATAATATCTATGTGTGGAATTTTCGGTTATGTAGGAAAACGCAACGTCATCCAGACAGTATTGAGCGGCCTGAAAAAGCTGGAATACCGCGGCTATGACTCCGCAGGAATCGGCGGCGTCAAAGATGGCAAAATCGCCTACTGCAAAGAGGTCGGCAAGATCTCGGTGCTCGAAAAAGCCATCGAGGATGCCCATTTCGATGTCGATGTCGCCATCGCTCAAACCCGCTGGGCAACTCATGGCGTCCCCAACAAAATCAATGCCCACCCTCACCTCGATTCCCAGCAGTCTCTTGCTATCGTCCACAACGGCATCATCGAAAACCATGAGACCCTGCGCGCTCTGCTCAAGCAGAAAGGGGTCAAATTCATCTCAGATACAGATTCGGAGATCATCGCCCACCTTGTCAGTGATTTCAATAAAGGCGATCTGCTGAAAGCAGTGCAGCAGGCCGTCCCTTTTCTGAAAGGACAATTCGCCTTCGCTGTCATCCACCGCGATCATCCCCAGCAGATCATCGCCGTCGCTCATGAAGCTCCCCTTGTCATCGGCATTGGCGCCGGCGAGGCTTTCATCTCCTCTGACCCCAATGCCTTCATCTCCCATACCCGCGAAGTGGTTTTTCTGGAAGATGCCGAAATCGCCGTCATCCGGCCCGATCATCTGGAAATCTATGATTCAAGTTCCGAGCAGATCACGAAAGAGACCCAGCAGCTTGCCCTCCATGCTGAAGATGTTTCCAAAGGGCAATTCGAACACTTCACTCTGAAAGAGATCCACGAACAGCCCCAGACCATCCGCAACGCGCTGCTCTCCCGCCTCCTGGAAGATTATGGCACAGCCTTTTTTGAAGAACTCGACTTCAGCATGAATGAGCTACTCGCCGTCGAACGCATCCTGATCCTGGCCTGCGGCACTTCCTGGCATGCCGGTTATGTGGCTGCCAACATCTTCGAAGACAAGGCGCGCATCCCGGTTCAAGTCGAAATCGCTTCGGAGTTTCGCTACAAAAATCCTGTCATGGCGCCCAACACCCTCGTCATCGCCATCAGCCAGTCCGGCGAGACAGCCGACACCGTCGCCGCGGTGCGCGAACTCAAGACAAAGGGTTCCAAAATTCTGGCCATCTGCAACGTCTATGGCTCGACGCTGGCCCGTGAAGCCGATGCCTGCCTTTTCAACCGCGCCGGTCCTGAGATTGGGGTCTGCTCCACAAAGGCCTTCACCAGCCAGATGATCGTCCTCTCCCTCTTCTCCCTCTTATTGGCGCGCATGCGCAACATGAGCAAGCAGGATGGCCAGGAATTCATCAAGCACCTCAAATTGCTTCCTGATCAGGTGCAATATGTCCTGGATCAAGCACCAAAAATTCACGCCATTGCCAAAGAGTACGCCCATTACGACAACTTCTTCTTCCTTGGCCGCAATTACATG
>JAJFUZ010000375.1 GCA_021372155.1 Parachlamydia sp.
GGTTGTGGATATTTCTGAGGTTACGGAAACCACTGATCTGAAGCCTGATCATTTTGATCGTTTTAAAAGCAATTATGGTCTGTTCCAAGAACTTCGGACGTCGTTCGACAAAACCAGCCTGATTTTGATTCGCGCGGCAAAGCTCTCATCTGTGCCCATTCCCGAAGGAAAGAAATACAAGGACATTGGCCGGGCTCAAAAAGAGGTCCTTGCTGAACTGAAAAAGGCAAGTGAGCTCATTCTTAGTCCTGATACTGTAACAACAAGGCTTGAGCCGCGCCTGACACAATTAGAAGATGCTTATATCCCTGCATACCTCGACGAGTTGATGAATCTTAGCAATTTACAAAAGGAGCTTGAAGAAGTTGCCGATCAGGTTGAACGAAGTGAAGAAATCCTGGCATTGAAAGATTTTATTCCGGATGCGCCCGAAGCAAAGAGGATTATAGATCAATGCCATGATAATCTCTGCATCATGCCGCCCCGTTTGCGAAAGGGTTTTGAAGACAGGGAGAAAGCAAAGACAGATGTCAAAAGAGAGGGGACCATCAAGTCCATTATCAATAACGAAGGCCTCTCGCTTCGGAAGCTCGTTGAAGAATGCGCTGCCAGACAAGAGATCATTGACTCTCTTCAGAATATGCCAAAGAACGCTATCAGCCGATTTGCCGCATTTCTTCAAACACCGGGTGTTGTTGAGGGTCTCCAAAGAATTGAAAAACCCGTGCCGGTAATATCCCAAATTATATCCGCCAAGAAAGCTCAGGATATCGCAGAAATTTTGTTGATGATGAATCAACAGGAACGTAAGGCATTGGCAAAACAACTGAAAACGGTCTTGGGGGGGAAATCGGTTAAAACCGTTCGCCTACAATCCTTTGACCCCGAGACAAACTTAATTTGGGAAGCCGGAGACATTGACACCGTCGTCAACGAATTCCGAGACTACCTGGAATCGCAATGGGAGGATGGGTGCTACATTAAGGTCGAAAAGTAAGCAGGAATCGAATGATAAGTGCCGGGAATCGGGAATCATTTATCAGAAGGCAGATTGATAGCCAAGGAGGCGCATATGTGGAACAATGTCATGGCAAATTTAAGACCAGGTCAGCAACTCCTGACACCCGGCAGAGGAATTCCCGCGAACAGACAACGGCCTTTTATCATCACGGGTATCGCCCCAACGCATATTGAAATAGAAATCGGGAAATCAAGAACCCCAAATCGTCTCCCGCGAGCAATGTTTGATGCCGTTGACGGTTACTTTCAGCGCAATCCATCAGGCCATTTGAGGATTGCTGCTGAGCATGCCGTTATCCCAACGCAGGACAGCGTGGATGAAGTTGCCCACTCTGCCGTCCATTTTCCCCGTGCGATTGGTAACTACGTCGCTGCTATCTTAGAGGCTGCTGGATGTGCAAGATACTTTATGAATGGCGATCAAAAGTGTATTCGGATTTAGTCAAAAACTTGAGGTGATCAATGAGCAAAAACTCCCTTATTGAA
>JAJFUZ010000379.1 GCA_021372155.1 Parachlamydia sp.
GCTGCTGCCTTATATGTTAACGGCCAGGACAGGTGAATGAAGTAAATGAACTAGACGCCTTTTCAAAGCCAGCATTCCGACAGTAAGCAGAAGGAAGACAAGCGGAAGAATGAAGGGCTGCTTGAATGGAAGGGCTGTCACAATGAAGAGCATGACAACCGCTGTCCCCAGGTTGCAGAAATGCATCACCGCTGATGCATTGGATTTATCTGGGGCCCTTGATAAGGCCATCGAAGAGGCGTTCGAATAGACCAGCGAAAAGCCTAGATAGATGAAGAGCATGGGCAGGAAAAGACACCAGATGTTAAAGGTGTCCATCAAAGAAAGCGCCAACATCGCGCTGGAAAAGATAAAGATCACGCTGATCCCAAGAGCGATTACCTTGAGCGGCTCCCACTTTCCGGCCAGAAAAAGCCCGAGAAATGAGCCTGCAATCATCCCTGCAGGAGGAATGAAATTTAAAAGGCCATATTCATTGGGACTTACGCCAAGCAGACTGATCCCAATGAAAGGGCCCAGCGCCGCGAAAAGATAGATGACGGAGGCTCCACAACCCATTAAAAGGCCGCATGTGATGACCGTTGCATTTCGGAAGGTCCCAAAAAGCCCCTCTTTTATTTTTCTCAGATCCAAAGCTGCCGCATCGCGCTCTTTTGCAGTTTCGGGAAGAAAAAAGGACAACGCCAGGACAAACAGACAGTAAGCTGCCATGAAGTAAAAACAGCTGCGCCAGCCCAGGTACTGTGTCAAAAAGCCGCCGATGGCTATGCCGAGGCCTGGTGTGATGGCAAAAGCCAGAATGAGGGTCGACAGTTTTTTAGTGGCAGCCTCTTTTTGATAGACGTCCCCAACCATTGTAAAAGCCACTTTCAGTCCCACACCACTTCCCAAGGCCGTGATGAACCGCCCGATGATCATCAGCCAAAACAACGAACATTCTCCTGCGATCAGCACCAGAAGCGATCCGCACGTTGCAATCGAAGCCCCAAGGTAGATGGCTGGCTTTCTTCCAAACCGATTGGAGATTGGACCGTAGGGAAGAACGCTGATGGCATATCCGACCACAAAAATACTCAAGGTCATTTGCACCTGAGCACTGCTGATTCCCATCCCTATCGCCATCTCTGGAAAAGCAGGAACAAAAAGCACCGACAAAACGGATGCAAAAGAAATAATGATCGAAAGAAGTAATAAGGATAGCTCGCGAATTTTCATAGCTGGATAATTATCAATTATCAACAATATAATTTCAACTAAGACTTGACATAACCTAAGATAAGGAGGGAACCCGAAAATGTAGATGAAATCTTGCTGCCATTCTGCTAATCTTTGAAACTCCAATGCGATCACAAGCCATCATGAATCAGGTCTGGCCTACCGCCATTTTGAACGCGGGACGCTCCTTTCAAGGTGCCCCCCGCATTGCGCCTATCGCTGTCTTCGTATTCATTGTCCATTTCGCCCTTATTCTGTGGCTGATTTTGGCTACTCCTGCGAAGACTCTTCTTCCAAAACCTAAGCCTCGCGTCGTTGTCCAAACTGTCCAGCTTGCGACTCCCAAGGAGCAAAAAATATCCACCTACAAAATGGAAGACTTGTCGACCCCTGTCCATTTGCCGGAACCTGTAGCCATTGAAGAAGCTCCTCAAGCAGAAATCCAGCAGATGCCTCAGTTGGAAGAGACGCGTCTGAAAGAGAGTCAGGTGATACAGCCTGAGCTGGTCGAGATTCCGAAACTTCAAATCAAAGCTCCGCCGAAAGCAAAAGAAAAAGAAAAAACCAAGCCTGTGCCTAAAAAAGCGACACCTCAAAAGATCGAGAAGAAAAAAGCTGCTCCTAAAAAGATAGAGAAGAAAGCGACACCGAAAGAAACGGCTACGCCAAAAGCTAAAGAGACGGCTATTCCAAAAGAGAAAGTTGCAGCTGTTGTTTCCGATGCACAAGCGGCAAAACGAACGGCGCAAAAGGCAAAGCAGCAGGAACTTCTCGCCAGAGCGCAAGAAAGCATTGCAAAAATACGTAGGGACGGGGTTACAATTGATGCGAACCAAAAGAGACGCGGGGCCGACTTGAAGATTCCTCAGCTGACGCTCGCGACGGTGGCGACCGAAGAGGCTTCTGCCTTAAGCGTGGGGGAACTGAGTTATCGCGATGAGCTGGCAGGCCGCCTGAAACTGCTTCTCAAACTGCCCGAGTATGGAAGCGTCAAGCTGAAATTGACGCTGCAGCGCTCCGGCAAGGTGTTCAAGGTGGCTATATTGAGCGCGGCAAGTGCTCAGAACCGTGCGTACGTAGAAAAGATGATGCCCACGCTGCAGTTTCCGCCTTTTGGGAACCAGTTTGGCGAAGAACCTGAATACACATTTACCATTACTTTAAATAATGATTTCTAAACTTGTTATTCTTATACTCTGCATGGGAGCCCCACTTCTCGCAGTGGAGGATAAAGAGCCCATCGTCGTCCGCCTCGAGACCGAGGCGCGCCTGCTACCCCTTTACGCTTCTCACTGGATCCGTGAAAATCCAGGCTTTGAAGCAGCCTACCTGGACAAGCTGGAAAAGGTCCTACGCTTCGACCTGGGCCATAATGGCGCCACAGCCCTTCTCCCGATCAATGGAGAAAATGAGACGCTGGCCAGTAAAGGACCCTTCGATCACCTCAGCTCTCCAGAAACCTGGCAGGCGCAGCGCATTTATTATGTCGTGAAGGCAAAAGTCAGCGATAAAAAACTCTCTCTCCGTCTGATGACAGTCAACGCCAATGCCAACCGAGCCGTTGACGCCCTGCCTTTGACAGGAGATCTGGCACAAGATAGAAGAAAAATCCATAAGCTCGCAGACACTATCCACAAAGAACTATTCGGCAAGGAAGGGATTGCCTCAACGCGATTTATCTACACCGTCAAATATCAGGACACTTCAAAAAAATGGGTCTCCGATGTCTGGGAAGCTGATTATGATGGGGGCAATCCGCGCCAGGTGACTCGGGCGATGGGACTTACGGTAACGCCAGCCTGTATTCCAGCTGAATCGGGCAAATCAAGCGGCAGCTTTCTCTATGTCTCCTACCTGAACGGACAACCTAAAATCTATATCGGATCCTGTAACTCCCAAGATGGCTCCAGCAAAAGATTGACGCTGATGCGCGGCAACCAGCTGATGCCCACAGTGTCGAAGCAGCGGGATAAAATTGCCTTCGTCAGCGATATCACAGGAAATCCCGATCTTTTCATTCAGCCGTTTTCCCCTGAAAGCGGGGCCATCGGCAAACCGCAGCAGATCTTTGCCGCCTACAAGGCTACACAAGGCACACCAACATTCAGCCCGGACGGCAAACAGATCGCCTTCGTCTCCAATAAAGATGGTTCCGCGCGCATTTATATCATTACGATACCAGCTCCTGGTGCAAGCCTGAAAGGGATCAAGGCTCTGCTCATCTCGAAGCAGAACCGTGAAAGCACCGCACCCGCCTGGTCGCCTGATGGCACAAAACTGGCCTATTGCGCCATGACAAATGGCGTGCGCCAGATTTGGATCTATGATTTCGATAAAAAAGAGGAGCGCCAGATCACACAGGGTCAGGGAAATAAAGAAAACCCAGCCTGGGCGCCCAACAGCCTGCACCTGATTTACAATTCTACAGGCAATTCGGGCTCGGAGCTTTTTCTGATCAATCTCAACCAGCCCCAAGCTGCTAAAATCAGCTCAGGGTCAGGCGAAAAACGTTTTCCCAACTGGGGGAGTTAATATACAACACATGAGGACCTTTATGATGCATCTAAGACTATCTCATCTCGCGCTGCTTCTCATGGCCGGCCTTTCGGTCGTGGGCTGCCAGCGTTCTTCCTACGATGTCTGGGAAGATACCAAAACCTGCAAACGCCAGTGCGGCAGAGGCTTCAGATCGCTCGGTGGAAAACATGGCGACTCTCGGGCTGTCTATGACAAAAGCGAATTCTATGCCGATGATGACTTCGGCCAGCCGCAGTATGTAAGCCAGCAGCAGGAACCTGATTTTGTTCCTTTAGCCGATACCCATCAGGGTGATGGAATGGGAATGACGCCTATCGCCTCGACACAGCAACCAAGAGAGACTCCGGGCGATCCAGGCAGTTCGATTCCCGGCATCGAAGCCTTCAAGGATCCAAGCACACAGCCTGCCCTGGCTGCGGTTTTCAAGAACATCCAGTTCGATTACAACAGCAGTCTGGTCAAAGGTCAGGACAATCTTGACCGCGTCCATGCTATTGCAGAATACATGAAGAGCCATGGAAACACCTATCTGTTTGTCGAAGGGCATTGCGATGAACGCGGTCCTGAGGCCTACAACATGGCCCTGGGCTCGCGCCGTGCCAATACTGTCCGGGACATGCTGATGGAACAGGGCGTCCATCCCGATCATGTCTTCACAGTGTCCTATGGAAAAGAGCGTGCTCTTGTTTTCGACCATCATGAAGAGGCCTGGGCTCAAAACCGCCGTGCCGAATTTAAAATCTACCAGCGGTAACTTATGTTGAGACTGTTTTGTGTGCTTGCCCTGCTGTGTGCAGCCAATGCCCACGCAGCCTATAACCGCTATGGCAAACAGGAAGAGACCAGCGCCACGCTTCGCGAGGTGCTGGTCGCGCTCGACGATCTGAGGCATGAGGTGCGCAACCATGAAACGGAAATCCGCACCTATGAGGAGAAGACGCGCAACCTCGAAGAGATTATCGACAGCCTGCGCAAACAGGTGGGAGATGGGCTCCAGGCCATGCGCGACAGCCTGAAGAACCACTCGGCCGCCCTTGACGCCAAAATCGCGAGCCAGGAATCTGCCGCGAAAGGGCTAACCACTAACCTCCAAAGCCATGCCTCAGACTCCGCTGCTGCGTTGACCGATTATAAAAAGCGCATCCTTGATCTCGAAAAGACGATCGACATCCAGAGCCGCAACATTGAGAATCTTCAGCTGGCCCTCAAGTCCATGACAGAAGCCCTGCAGGTCAAAGATCCGGTTCAGGAAGTATCCAAAGATGTCAAACCGACCGACAAGGTCTACCGCGTCAAACCTGGAGACAGCCTGGATAAAATCGCCCGCCAGAACCAGACCACTGTCAAAAAGATCAAAGAACTCAATGGCCTGGCGCGCGACCAGATCAACATCGGCCAAAAACTCTATATGCCAGAATGAAACCTGCTCAACACCTGCCTGTAGGCTTGTTCGACTCGGGGATCGGCGGGTTGACCGTCATGAACCAGGTGATGCGCACGCTCCCCTATGAACATTTGACCTATTTTGGCGACACTGCTCGCGTTCCCTATGGAGGAAGAAGCCGCGAAACGATCATGCGCTACACCATCGAGAGCACGATCTTTCTCATGGATAAGCAGATCAAGACGCTGGTGATTGCCTGCAACACAGTCTCCGCCTATGCGCTCGACAAATTGCGGCAGATTTTCAATATCCCCATCATCGGCGTCATCGAACCTGGGGCCGCAAAAGCTGTCCAGACAAGCCGCCAGGGGCGTATCGCTGTCTTGGGAACCAAAGCGACAATAAGCTCAGGCGCCTACCAGAAAGAGATTCAGAAGCGGATGCCAGGCGCCCTTATTCTGCCCATCGCCTGCCCCCTCTTTGTCCCCCTTGTGGAAGAGATCTTCATCTCCCATCCCGCCACCCGCCTGATCGTCAAAGAATATCTCAAGCCCTTAAAGCAGGAAAAGATCGACACCCTTCTCCTTGGCTGCACCCACTATCCACTCCTTCGTGAAGCTATCCAGGAAGAAGTGGGAGAAGATATCACCATTGTCGACTCCGCCACTTCCTGCGCCGAATCGGTCGCCGCGGCACTTCAGTCACTGGGCATCGCCAATTCCCAGGAAAGCAAGCCCCGGTATCAATTCTATGTCTCCGACGATCCCAAGAAATTCCAAGACCTGGGCAGAACCTTTCTGGGAGCTCCTTTAGATAACGTCGAAGCCGTTTCTCTTTTTCATTAATTTATAAAAGTATATTTTTGACATTACTTTTCCATTTGACACTTGCATAATTACTAAATATATTTCTTCAAAAAAAGGATCACTATGCGCATTCTGCAAAATCCCTGCACAGACTATTCTCAAATCGATCACAAACATATCCAGCAAGCCATCGAGGGAAAGTGGTATCAACTCAATTCGCGCACCTTTCTAGTCAAGGCCGATGGAAAATACCTGGCAGTTTCATTTAATTGCCTGGAAAGAATTGCCGCCGCCTTCCTCAAAATCATCCGGGTGGATTACTTCAAGCGTATTTTCATGGCCAAAGAGTTCAAACTTCTCACTCCACGGATGCCGCAAGCATCGAAAGAAGCAGTTGATCAAACACCTGCTGCCTATGACCTGGACAGGGCTCTAGATCAAGTACGGGCTGAAGCTGCAAGGGTGCAGGGCTTGAACAAAAAATTCTGTCTCTTCCTTTGCCGAGGATCCCATCAGACTGTTCCACAAAATCCCAATGAAGTGTGGATGTCGCTCGATCGCACCTACAACACTCTCATCGACCGTCGCATCCACGTGAAAATGGACATAAACGATCCGAGGCTGAGTAAACTCCTTGGACTATTCGATAAAGTGATTATGGATCAATGCTCCATGCAGTTTATGGGACACACTTTTCCCTGGCGTGTCTTGCGCGGCCTTCTCAAAAAGTCTCCTCAGGCTGAATTGATCACAGATAACGCCCGAAACATTGATCATGAAATCTTTCAATCAGAAGCCGATTGGCACCGTCAACCCATCAACCATCTCTTCCACGTCAGACAGGGTCATATCCGTTTCCCATGGGTATTAGGCTGGGATGCCGCTCAGCGGGAAGTTGCCAGGCGCAACGGGATTGAAGAGGGTTATTCCCACCTTCAGGGTTATCTGCAAACGCTTTTCAACGAAGCTGTTTTGATACGTCAGCAACCTTTCCCCTGTCAGAAAGGTGTCTGGGATTACATGGTGATGAAAGGACCTAAAGCCTAAAGGCTTTGCCCAAAAAGTGTATCGTAAAGGTATTGATAGAGCTCTTTTCCATCTTTGCCGCACCCATGAATGATGCAGGGCGTTGTCTCAGTTTCCTGGCAGTACACCTGTTTTTGAGCCAGATCTGGAATCAACTTGTCTTTTGGCACGAGGTGCAGAGTGAGAAAAAGATTCCCGCGATAATCGAGCGCGATTTCATCCTGATGGTCCAGATAATAGAGCGTCAGCTGCCCCTAATCAGACTTTTTGGGGATGATCGGTTCCACAGCGTTCAGCATCTTTTTGAGATAACCCGCATAGCCCATGACCGTGCCAGAATTGAGGTATTTAAAGCGCGTCGGACTTGGGGGGAAGCGCTTCTTTAAATGACTAAAGGGATAGCAGATCTTTTCAGCACCGATGGCACATGGATTCTGCATCTCTAAAAATCGTTCCAAAAGTGTTTCTGGAGAGGCTAAAATCAGGACATCAAAGGCATCGACAAGCAGGACGATGTCGTCATCTGGCAAGGGCTGGATAAATTCTTTAAGCAAAACCAGTTTCTGCCCATTGCCCGGATAGGGAAGGTCTAATCCCAGTACGGAAATCGGCACCTGATAATGATTGCAGCTTTCCAGCAACTGTTCTAAAGGGCGGGTCTTTTTATTGGCGACCGTGCACACATGCAATTGTCCGCCTGACAAAGATGCCATGGGAGATACGATCAAAAGGAGGATAAATAGGGCTATAGATTTCATGCTTTGATTTTCAGTTTTTATTTGAAGGTAATAGCGAATCGAGATAAAAGCAAGGGCTGCTTCCAGCTTTCTTATTACCCCAGCTCATGAGCCGCTTTCCTTTTAAGGACTAAAGCTTTGGTTGGTCTCTTGGTTCAAGAAATTGAGCCATCGTTTGAATGCATTGTATCTGCTGGACCTGTTCGCGGGCATAACGCAAACCACATCTATTACAGAGTGTGCGAGGGCCCCTAGGACCACGACGCCATTCAAGAGATTGTGTTGTTCCACATTTGAATCAAAGTTGACCTGTTTTGCTGGCAGTTTTTGTCAGATCATAATCGTCAGCCGTATACGACGCTTGCCAGCAAGCGGCATTTTCACTAGTTTTGACTGGAAATTGCCAATCTTGCATATTGCCTCATATTTCTAAATGCCCTAATATTAACACATTCAATGCAAAAAATCTCCCTTTTTTCAAACACCTGTTCCTCGTATATCGCCCATTTGACTGCGCTCTTGGGCAAAGGGCCTCAGCACGCCGGAATTGTCTATGAATCCTTTTTCCGAACAGGTGTCCCTCCCCAAGATCACCCGGCCTTTAAAAATGCCAGCGTCCTGCTGCAAGCTATTTTGGAAAATACAGAATTTTCTTTGCCCACTTGGAGACTTGTACCCTGCGACGAAAAGACGCGCAAACTGATCGTGCGCTTCCACGATAGCCTTGAAGTGGAGTCTGTGCTCATCCCCATGCAGAGGGGCGGCACGCTCTGCATCTCTTCTCAGATTGGCTGTCGCATGGGCTGCACCTTTTGCGAAACGGGGAGGATGGGTCTCTTACGCAATTTGACGGTGGAAGAAATCGTCGCTCAGGTGTTCATCGCCCGCCACATGGTGGGTTTTGACTTCCGCAATGTGGTGTTTATGGGAATGGGCGAGCCCTTCGACAACTATGTGGCAGTGCTCCAGGCGGCTCGCGTGCTGATGGATGCCAGGGGATTTGGCTTCGGCAGGCGCAAGGTGACCATTTCTACCAGTGGATCGGTGGAGGGCATCCGTCAATACACCCAAGAGCCCGATGCTCCCAATTTAGCCGTCTCAATCAATGCTTCGATGGACAGCCAGAGAAACCGCCTGATGCCAGTCAACCGCAAGCATGATATGGCGGAACTCTATGGAGCGATGAAAGACTACTGCACCAAGACTGGTCGGCAGATTCTGGCAGCCTATGTCCTGCTAAAAGGGGTCAATGATACCTTGGAGGATGCCGACCGTTTGGCGGACTACTTGCGCGGTCTCGACGTCAAAATCAACCTGATCCCCTACAATCCCCAAAGCCGCGACCGCTTCGCACCTCCCGAGACTGAGGTTGTGGAGGCATTCGGGGAAAGATTGCGCGCGCATGGGCACGAAACGCTTTTCCGAAGGACGAAGGGACGGCCGATCATGGCCGGCTGCGGCCAGCTTGGCAATATCACTTTGCGAAAAAAATTGTTGGCAGAGCGCACCATTTGAGACTACACTCTCGAATGTGTTCCAAAGAATAAAAACAACTCTCAAGATGGAAGAGGCGATCGCCATTCTGGCAGTCGTCTGCATTGCGCTACACCTTATCTTTCGCTTTCTGATTCCCGATATGCAGCATTATGCCCTATGGCCACTCTATGTTGCGCTTGTCTTTGGGGGAGGACCGCTCATCTATGAGCTCTTCAAAAAGCTGCTTTCATTCCAGTTCGAATCTGATCTTCTGGCCGGCATTTCGATCGTAAGCTCCATATTCCTGAAGGAGTATCTGGCGGGAGCCTTTGTGGTACTGATGTTATCTGGCGGCCAGGCGATCGAAAGCTATGCGGTCAGAACTGCTTCCAGGGTCCTGCAGGCGCTTGCCAAGCGAGCCCCGACAATCGCCCACCGTCGGCGTAATGATGACTTTGAAGAGATTTCCGTCGATCAGATTGCCATTGGAGACTCTCTGCAGATCTTTCCGCACGAGATCTGTCCGGTCGACGGAGAAGTCACAGATGGCAACGGAGTGATGGATGAATCCTATTTGACGGGGGAGCCCTTCCTGATCGCTAAAGCACCCGGATCCTCTGTCCTGTCAGGTGCCATCAACGGAGATGCCTCTCTGACTATCAAAGCGACCAAGCTGGCCAGCGATTCTCGCTATGCCAAGATCATAGAGGTAATGCGCGAAACGGAACAGAAGCGTCCCCAGATGCGCAGGCTCGCCGATCAGCTGGGAGCCTGGTATACGCCGCTTGCCATCCTCATCGCTCTCCTTGCCTGGATCTTCAGCGGAGATGCCGTTCGTTTTCTGGCCGTGCTCGTGATCGCGACGCCCTGTCCCCTCCTGCTTGCCATCCCCGTCGCCATCATTGGATCCATTTCCCTGTGCGCCAGCCGCGGGATCCTGATCAAAAACCCGATTGTTTTAGAGCAGTTAGACCAGTGCCGAACCATGATCCTGGATAAGACCGGGACACTGACTTATGGTAAACCGACACTGACGGAACAGCAGATGTTTGAGGAAAGCGATCCTAAAGAGATCCTGAAAATGGTCGCCAGCGTAGAACGCTATTCCAAGCATCCGCTTGCTGGAGCTATCACCGACAAAGCCGCTGAGGAAGGGGTTCCATTTGTCGAGACCAAGGAGATCCATGAAGTAAAGGGCGAGGGACTGCAAGGCGTCGTCGATGGACATGAAATCCGTATCACAAGCCGGAAAGCACTGAAACAATTTGGCATAGACACTGCGCGTTTGCCTCAAGGAGCGGGTCTTGAATGTATCATTCTGATTGATGGCAAGCTGGCAGCCTGTTATCGCTTCAGAGATGCCCCACGAAGCGACAGCAGCTCCTTCATTAAGCATCTCGGCCCTAAACATGCCTTCAAAAAAGTCATGATCGTTTCAGGAGACAGAGAAGAGGAGGTCAAATATCTGGCCAACTATGTCGGCATATCAGAAATATACGCCGGGAAAAGTCCTGAAGAGAAAGTCGCGATCGTCACACGGGAGACGAAACAGGATAAGACGGCCTATCTGGGGGATGGGATCAATGATGCCCCTGCGCTGGTTGTAGCTACTGTGGGAATTGCCTTTGGGAACAACAGCGACATCACCGCAGAAGCCGCTGGAGCAGTCATCATGGAAAATACGCTGGAAAGAGTGGACGAATTCCTCCACATCAGCCGCAGGATGCGCAAAATCGCCCTGCAGAGTGCATTGGGAGGTATGCTTCTCTCAATTATAGGAATGGTGGTGGCCGCCTTAGGCTTCCTTCCTCCAGTTGCAGGAGCCATCAGCCAGGAGATTATCGATATACTGGCCATCATGAATTCGCTGCGGACGATTTGGAGACCTGTCACATTGACCGATATGCCCTTCAAGGAACGGAAATGACACAAAAAGAAACCAAGAAGTCATTCTGCCATGAATCGGCCATCGATATTTGTTCCAGGCTAGGCGTTGAACCCGCGTATGGATTAAGCGACAGGGAAGCCAAGCGATGGCTGCGCAGGAATAAGGTGAATGCCCTTAAGCACAAGAAAACCTACAGCAGTTTAAAGTTATGGCTGACACAGTTCAATTCCCCCCTGATCTATATGCTGCTGTTTGCGGCTGGACTATCTCTTGTGCTTTATGACCGGACCGATGCCCTGATCATTTTTGGCATCATCCTGGTCAGCTCACTATTGAGTTTTTATCAGGAAAGAGGGGCGGCCAAGGCCATGGAGAAGCTTCTCAAGATCGTTCAAATCAAAGTCGATGTCATCCGGGATGGCACTCAAAAGTCCATCCCTAATATAGAAGTCATTCCAGGTGATATCCTCAAACTTTCCGCAGGAGATGTAATCCCCGGCGACTGCGCTCTCCTTGAAGCAAGAGACCTGCATGTCGATGAAGCCACTTTGACAGGGGAAACTTTTTATGCTGAGAAACAGCCTGGGATACTGCCTACAGATACTCCTCTGGCAAAGCAGACCAACTGTCTTTTCATGGGCACGCACGTAGTCAGCGGAACAGGCAAAGCCGTTGTTGTGATGATAGGCAAAGATACCCAATTCGGAATGATCTGTGAAAAGATTTCTAGAAAGCCTCCTGAAACAGAATTTGAACATGGCATCCGTCATTTTGGCTATTTGCTGATGGAAGTAACCGCCCTCCTGTTGATCGTGATCTTCGCCTGCAACGTCTACCTGCATAGGCCTGTGGTCGAATCGTTGCTTTTTGCCCTCTCTCTTTCCGTGGGACTGACTCCACAGTTGCTGCCAGCGATCATCAGCATTAATCTTGCGCTAGGAGCAAAACGGATGGCCCAGAAAAAGGTCATCGTCAAGAAGCTGGCTTCGATCGAAAATTTTGGCAGCATGGATGTTTTATGTTCGGACAAGACTGGCACATTGACAACGGGCGAGATCAAGCTGGACAAAGCCTGCGATCTGTTGGGAAACCCCAGCAGTAAG
>JAJFUZ010000385.1 GCA_021372155.1 Parachlamydia sp.
GAGACATCAAGACCGACATAGTGTTTCATGGGTTGCTCCTTTGTTTTTGGGTCCCTAAAGGGCCGTTTTGCATTGGAGAGCTTAGCTACTCCGTTTTAGAGGAGCAACCCTCTTTAAGCGCAATTATCTCATGTATTAATCAATACAACCCCGTTTAAGATGCGCGAACCCCGGGGCTTTCACGCTAGCCAAAATATCGCTTATTTGTTGGAATAGTCACTAGGATTTCTGGCGGCCAGGCAGCTGTTTCCTGAGGTTCCTGAAAATGAACTACTGGTTTGGGACAGCGGAAACGGAAGCTTCCAACTCACCGCGAAAGAAGGGAACCGTTACCACATCTATCGTGGACCTTTAGGTCATGGAACTGTGCGGGTTCTTTTATCCAAAGAGATCCGTTTTGGGCCTGTCCTGGAGGCACACGCATCTGGTAATCCCATCCAGAGGGATGAAGCTGGAAGGGTCGCTCAAAAAATTCGCGAGCTGCTTCCAGAAATTCCCAGCTGGCTGCAAAACAAGCTTCAATCGGATGAGACGGTCGTCGTCACTTTGGGGGACGGCGAGTCGATTTTTGCAGTCGGGGCTCGCGCCATTTCTGCAAATACACATGAAGAGGCAGTCATCAACGCATCTGACATTCAAACAGTGCTTGAGGATTGCTTGGAAAAAGATGATTCATTTTTTGATGCTGCAGGTCTAAACCGCAAGACCCTTACAAGCGCCTTGCTGCTGCATACGATCATGCACCACTTCGGCATTCCAATGATTCATTTTAAATCTGCCACTGGGAACACATCGGGAATGTTGATCATGCCAGAATTATGGACTCTGTTCGAGAAGATATAATTTTATCTGGTTTCTTGCAGTTTTATCGTTAAAATAGTAAAATTGTTCATTAAATCAAAGTAGAAATTATTTTTTATGAAACTTGATCCATCTCAAGCAATTCAAGTTCCCTTTCATCAACGGGTCCAGGGTCTAGTCACCCTGGCAGCTAACGAAACCTGCGTCCGCAGGCAGCTCTGGCTCTTGGCTCCAGGAGTCATTAGTCGCGTAAAAGATGCCGCTCAAACCGCGATTTCGTATGTCCAAACAGTTCCTATTAATAAAGCTTGTAAACATCTATCGACAAGACAGAAAACAGTCGCGCTCGTGCAGTCTCTGGGAGTTGCAATGGCCTACACGCTTCTCGGCTTAATGTGTCCAGAAAGAGACAAGCCTCTTGTGAAGGATCTGGAGGAGTTTCAGAAAGAGGTTGATGCCTTGACCAATGGAGTTGCGACTGTCTACCAGCTCGATGCATTCCGTGTTCTGCGCATGCTCTTATTTGGGTCCCTTGGACGATGTGTCACTCACGAGAATGGAAACAAAGTATCCAGCGAACTGTTAAAAAATCAGCTCAATCAATGTCATGCTATCTTCAGCTTCATCAATGGCAGATTGGAAAATGAAAGCTTAAATGATCTCCAAGGAATGTCAGACTTAGTTGTGGGTGTAGATTCGGCCCTGTTTGCTTTTAAAACCTATCTGGAGAAATCGAACAATAAAGGCCAGGTCCAAAAGGATGTGCAGAGAATTTTGCAGATTCTTCAGCTGATGAAAAAGGCGATCAGCAAGCCCGATCTTTTCTTGCCGCTTCTCATGGAGCCGATTCAGTTTCAGCCCCTCCGATTTGATGCTGATGCAAATGATGCTGCAAGTCTCGATTTCTATGGCATGCATATGGCTCGGGCAAAAGAATGGATGCGCGATTTTCTTGAATCCTGGCGCCTGCAGTCTGAAGCGTTTTATCCCATGTTTGAGGAGGTTTTGAAGGGGCAGGGGAAGTGGGACGTCACAAAAGGCGAATTGAATACAGCGAAAGATGACCTGAAAAAGTTCTTCGACAAATATGCCGGTTTGCTCGATCAAATTGACGGGATGATCGAAGTCCTTGAACATTTTGAACATCTATCTCCCGATGAGCAGCAAAAGCGAAGCGGCATTCGCGATGCTCTGCTGGCTCGCTGCAAGGCAATTATTCAAGACACCTACAAATTGGACGCGGAGTACACTGAAATCCGCAAAACGTTTAACCGCTTGATCGACCGCTTCAAAGTGCCTTACAAGGGCAGTGATCCCCTTTACAGAAAAGTTCCGAATATCAATTTCGTGATGAACAGTCGATTTTACGAGACCATTCACTATCCTTATCACTACGCATTTGCTTTGAGCAATTTTGTGGTTAATTCCATTCAGAGTTGCTGCCAGCTGAATGCAGGCTTTCATGATTTGATTAAAAGGGTTTCAAGTACACGATTCGAATCTTTGAACAGCGTCTCGCTGGTGGATCTGTTGGACCTGGAACTTAGATCGGCCTTCTGGAACTGGCGGGAGCAGGCCCAGCCGCATCCAGATGATAGCCAAGTCCACGAAATTCAAGAAATGTTTGAATCGATTCTGACAGAGATGCGCCGCCACTTGGCCCTCCGCAAAAACCTGAGAGGAAGAACCCTCGACGATCTGGCAGTTGATGAACCCTACATTGATAAGGCCATCGAGGCAAATAAGAGGGCCGAAAAACTGCAGTCTCAAACTGGCGATCCCAAATTGAATAAGCTGTTGGAGATCTATCAACAGTTAGGAGAATGTCTTTCAAATATACTGGTCAAGCCTGAGTGGCCTCATTTTTTGAAGAAGAGTCCCTTTGCAAGTGAAAAATGCGACTCAAAACTAGAAAGAGACTTTCATTTTGAGCTTTTTTCCGTCTTGCTGCGCAGCTTTTTAAATCTGAACGTCGACCAGATGTTGCAGAGCTGCGATTCACACTTAGGCAAAATTATTAATCCTGATGAAAAGCCATTTGCAGATGCTGCGAAGGTTCTTTGTGGGGAGATTTCCGAGATTATCAAACAGGCAAAGGCCCGATTGCATGCGACCGCCCCTCGGCTTGCAGATTTCCAGATGGATGCAACTGCCTTCCTTGAAGAGGTGACCGAATGCGCGACGGAGATAGAAGACCTGGCTGAGCGTCAAGAAATACTTCTGCTCGATTATCTGAAGACCCATCCCGACTCTTCCGATCATTTGAAAAACGTAGCCGGCATCTTAACGGAGATGAAAGAGATCTTGCGAAGCCCTCTCCTTTCTTCAGCGAAGTCGCTGAGTAATTATCTCTTTGTGTCTGAATTGAGCGCCAAGGAGGCCGCCTCCCGGCCTGCAAGGCAAAGAATCGTAAAGCCAAAACGGATCGCGGCTCCTCATCCACCAGTCGTGGAAAGCGTTGCACCAGCTCCAAAAGCTCCTCAACCAAAAGCCCCTGTCACATTCACCCATTTGCAGGAGGGATTTGAAGCCTTTAGACAATGCGTTGGGAAGCTCGTGGCATCCAATCAATCGTTTGTCCCTACTTCGGAAGAAGGACTCAGGCGTGCCGCGCAATTGAACGAATGGTCCTCCACGCTCTCAACCAACCTGACAGCCCTTGAGGGGATGATCAAAGGCTTCGAAAGTTATGGCGACCGGCCGTTTTTTGTCGCGGCGCTCTATCTGAAAATGGGGGTATGCCTGGAGATGGTGAGCAAATTGATTGCTTTGAACCTGCATGTTCCCATGACTATCAAAGAAACACGCAATGCCCTGTTGCATGGACAAGGAAGGGACTATCAGTGGGAAGCGCACTCCCCCTATCGCTATGCCAAGGATGTTGCTGTCCAATTAATGCGGAATGCCAGAAACATGATCTTATCCAAAGCAGAACTGGGGCATTTTCAGAAATTTGAACGGGTGGTTTCGCTTTCCAGCCGCTATCCGGTTTCGGGGCAGGATGAACTGTCTGAGGTTCTTGACAGTCTCTTTGCTAACGAGAATGGGGAGGATCTCAAAAAGCAGGTCAAGCAAACGATCCTGGGGGCATTTCAAGCAAGTGTCGCGCTCGTGACGGGATCTTCGGATATCGATGTACAGAAAGAACAACGCCGTCCCGCAGATTCCCCTCTTGAAAAGAAACAGATGCAGGCTGCCTTCCATCTAGTTCCCATCGATCCTCTGCCAAAAGAAGAATGGGTGAAAAGAGTCTCCCAAGCCCTCTCAAGCCTTGAACAAAGGCTACAGCGCATCCAGAAATACCGCTGCATTGATTTTAACCGCGAAGTTGCTTACATCGATGGCCGCGATCGAACTCCAAGACAGCGTCAGGGCACGATCCATGGAGCCTTAAAGGATTTGGCTATTACCCTTAAACTTGCTGAAAGCATCCTTTTGCAGGATGATGATCCAGCCCTATGCCAGACGCTCGGCGAAGAGAGCATTCTTCGCCAGGCCGTTCTGCTGGAACAGGTGCTGCTGGTCCTGCTGTCGCATCTTCCCGTCCCCGCTCAATCAGGCATCCACTGCCTTTGGGATACCCATGCAAATGAACGTCCGCTCCGCTATCGCCATCTCATCGATCTGCAGGCAACCAGGCTGCTGCAATGTGTGAACGAAGGGAAAGTCCAGATCCCTTCTCAGATTATCGTCAAAAACTTGAAACAAGCGACAAAAGAGAAAGCGGAACTCCTGACCCCTGTTCTGCAGCATTTATACCGCTATCCGCTGAACATCAACTGTGAGGCGCGCCAACTTTTGGATAATTGGAGAACCCTTTCGCGTCTCCGATTAAAAATGGAAAATCATACGTTATCTGTGGAAGAAGAGACGATTTTAAATACCCTGATTAAAGACAGCAATCTCGACCGCCATATTGTCGAAGTCATCCGGGCTCAAGTGAAGCAGCCTCTTCTCGAGATGCTGGTGCTGGTGGATCAATGGCTCGCTGTTTATGAAGAGCAGCTGAAAACGTAAGAGACTACAATCGAAAACGCTTTTGCATGGCATGATATTCGGGCATCGCTGTCTCTCCTTTCACAATCAGATCGGCCAGAATTTTGCCTGTGAGAGGGGCAAACTTAAAACCGTGTCCTGAACAGATAGATCCAACTAAGATGCGACGATCGTCGGGCAGAAAATCAATGATAAAATCTTCAGAAGCTGTATTAGTATAGAGACAATTTTCCGCTCCCAGATAGCTGTCGATGGGCGCATGAAAGTGCTGCCGGACGATCTGGGTCAAATCTTCAACAGCCTTCACATCGATCTCTTCCGACAAAGCATCTGGATTATCCGAAGGGCCAGCGGTTAAATGCTGGGCTATTTTCATGCCTTTCCGACCAAATTCCGGCAATCCGTAAACAAGGTTATTGCGTCCTTCGCCGATATATACCCACACAGGAAAGTGTCCTAAGGCAATGGTTTCAGGCGGGCCGCTCATCTGAAAATAGCCGACCGTCTGCCGAATGACGGTCAAACGTGCAGCCAGCGCAGGAATAATGCTCTCCAGCCATCCTCCGGCCGTGATAACGGCTTTTTTAGCATAAAATGTCCCTCGAGAAGTATGCAGAATTAAAGAGTCTTGAGTCCTGTCAAAAGACAGTAATTTTGTCTCTTCAAGCATCTCTACGCCCTGTTTGAGACATTGTCGGTAAAGCGCCTGGACGACTTTTTGAGCCGCGATCACTCCGGCCGTATGATCTTGAATGACAGATGTCACTCCGGGAAAGTGGAATTGAGGAAAACGCCTTTTCGCTTCATCTAAAGAAAGAATTTCTAAGCTCTTTTGACCAGCTGCAGCTTGGAGATATTTTTCAAAATCCTCTCCCGCGCCATAAAGACAGCCAGGATTTTGATAAACCAGCCTTTCCCCCGCCATCTTTTCAAAGTGAGGCCATCCCTCCTGGTTAGCTCGCAGCATCAAATTCACATAACCGCTATCTCCATAAGCACTGCGCGTGATGCGCGAAAAGCCATGGGAACTTCCCCAGGAATGACCCACAGCAAATTGTTCGAAAAG
>JAJFUZ010000390.1 GCA_021372155.1 Parachlamydia sp.
TTCAGCATGTTTTTCCGCGTATCAGTTTTTCATCACTGCTGAAAAAGGGCAATGTGACTGTGAGCGGTTCCGGCCAAGGCATTATTCCAAGCAGGGAGGCGGCCTTCTTCAATCTTCTGAACATCGAATCGGGAAAGACCCTGACAGACCAGACCAAAGGCATTCTACTTGGCCATGGACTGGCCAAAGCCCTCGGCTTAAAGCCTGGAGACCGGGTAACCCTTCTCGTCAACGCGACCGACGGCACCCTCAGCCAGGCGGAGCTGACTGTCGCGGGCATTTTCCAGACCGGCTCACTCGATTTTGACAGCCGCATCTTCCGCATCCCTCTCACTGAGGCACAAAGCCTGATGAAAACGAAACATGTGGAATCGCTCTCTCTTGGACTTGCACGCCACGATGAGTGGGACCAGTTGGCTGAGGCGGTCGTGCAGGAATTTCCCCATCTGGAGGGCGCCTCCTTTGCCGAACTGGATAAAGTGTATTACCAGCACTCGGTTGACTGGCTCCACGGCCAGTTCCAAGTGATCCAGATTATCATCCTCTCAATTGTTCTATTGGGCATCTTTAACACCATCTCGTCAGCCATTCTGGAGCGTAAGCAGGAGATCGGCAATTTCCGCGCCAACGGCGAATCGATCCTCGACATCATGCGGCTCATCCTGATGGAGGGCTCTCTCGTCGGCATGCTGGGAAGCCTTTCTGGAATCGCACTCACATACGCTGTCATCATGCTTCTGCTCAACAATCAG
This sequence comes from Parachlamydia sp., assembly GCA_021372155.1. Taxonomy (GTDB): domain Bacteria; phylum Chlamydiota; class Chlamydiia; order Chlamydiales; family Parachlamydiaceae; genus JAJFUZ01. The sequence continues at coordinate 753 of JAJFUZ010000390.1, forward strand.
ATTGAAATGCCTCCAGGGCCCGGCCTGACACGCGCCTGCTTCATTTCCTTCAAGTTTGACTGGAGGATGGTCTGGACCTCGGGAGGACTGAGCCTCCTGGCTGCGCTTTTGGCTTCAGGACTTGCTGGACTGCGCGTCGCCCGCATGTCGATCGCAAGCGCACTCAGACATTGATTAATTTCTAATCAATCAATTAAACTAGATGTTCAGAAATAGCAGTATTTAGAAAAAATATAATAACGAAAGAAATGAGAATGCAAGCAAGCCAAACAACATTAGAAAGCATGGGGAGAGATTATCTTTGCCAGCAAGTAAATCATCCTAAAAATCCCTGGAATAAGGCTTTTGAAAGTGTGTCAAAGGCATCTGAATGCGCGAGAAAAAACTTCAGGTCACAGCTAAAAAACTCAAATTTGCGCAAATGCATTATCGTAGAACCCAGAATCTGTGACGAAATCCGCCTATCCTCGCTCTTTCAAGTCATTCAGCATGAGCCATCTTTGACCCTGGAGGAATTGCATCCCATTTTTACCTTTCTGAAAAGCAAGGCAAAATACCCAAAAACAGACAAAAAGTATCAAGCGGATGATGACAGGCGCGTCTTGACCATTCGCCTTGCCAAATTGCTTAGAAAGCTCGCAGCAGGGAAAATGCTGACCAGGGAAGAAAAAATGCAAAAACACTTCAGCACGAGTTCTTTAGCCTAGTAAAAAAATACCCGCGAGCTGCGCAAGCTTAATTCTTCTTGAAAACATTCTTTCCACAGATCGCTGTGACTGCATTAATCCAAACAATCCCCTCTGAAGGGTCGGCGCATTCGCTGTAAATCACCCCGCAAGAGCCATTTTCAGAGAGGGAGACCCTGGGCCAGCTTTCCACCCCCCCGTTGCCCTCGATTGGAGCCAGTGTCACAGGGGATGACCATTCGCTATCGCCTGCTCGTTGAAGGGAGGCTTCAAACTTACCTGCAGTGTGATTCCCCCAGACCGCAACGGCGTTGCCAGACTGATCGACTCCAAAACCATAATAGGGCATGTAGTCCGAGCTTGCAGGCAGAATGGTTGCTGGGGATGTCCAGGTCGACTCAGCCGGCTTCAAGAGGGAACTTTGAAAAGCATAGGGTTGACCGGTGCCATAGGCTGACCACATGATATGGGCTGTGCCCGATCCATCCATAGCTAACCGGGAATAGAAGCAGGTAACATCAGGAAACTGTGTCTCCTGCCAGGCGTTGGCTCCCAAGGGAAGCGTCATAGCGCGAATGGTCATCGTCCCTTTGTCCCACCGATTTTCCCACCAGGCAGCAACGGCATGGCCTTGTCCATCGACCACCACCTGCGGACTTGCAATCAAATCGGCCGTGGAAAGAGTATCCTGAAGTGTCCAGGCAGTCGAATCTTTCAAAAGTGTCGCCGATTTGATGCAAGGATTGGAACCATCCTCACAACCTTTCCAGAGGATGACCGCGTTGCCAGAAGGATCGACTGCCAGACTGATCGTGCTTACAGTATCGACAGCAAATTCCCGAACAGGCTTCCAGGAAAGCGACTCATTCATCCATGCCGCCTGGATGGCATAGCCTCCCCCCTCATAATCCCCCCAGACTACCAGAGCATTGCCCTTTGCATCAAAAGCCACCTTGGGAGGTGTCGCAATCGATTCCGTAGGAAATGCGGGCAGGGCGGTCGAAATCCATTCATTGCTGCCAAAAGGATCTGCAAAAGGGAGAACAGCAGCCTGAAGACACTGGGCAAGCCCGTTGGAGACAGACCAGACGGCAATCGCATTGCCATTGTGATCGATCGCGACGCCGCCATATAGCGTTTGCAGATTGGCCGGCGAGAGTGTCACAGGCGTAGACCAGTTTCCGCCAGCGGCTCTTGTCGCGGCTTTGATACTGGTATTATTTCCTTCGGTAAAAACCCAAAGGGCAACGGCGTTGCCCTTGGAATCCATCGCCACGTCGGGACTGTTTGAAATGGGCGTCCCAACTGTATCAGGAGGAGACCAGCTGCCCGCGCCAAAGAGCGGGAAGCTTGCCAGCATGCATATAAAAATCAAATCCTTGATCACACGCATTGGAAACCTCCTGTCGTCCAAATTCGCAATGGACCACAGGAGCAAATTTTATTCAAATATTTTTTTTACTGATTAATGAACGGATTAGAATGGGCGAAGGTATATTCCAGGACCGGGCGTCCGCCGATGAGATGCTCCTGAATGATGCGTTCCAGCACATCGGGTTGGCAGGAATGGTACCAGATCCCATCGGGATAGACGACAGCAATGGGTCCCTGCGCACAGACGCGCAGACAATTCACCTTCGATCGGTAGATCCCGCCCTGTTCGCTTAAATGAAGCTCTTTCAGCCGATTTTTCAAATATTCCCAGGCTATCATGCCCTCTTCATAAACGCAGCACTTCGCCTCAGTTTGATCACAACAGAGAAAGAGATGCCGCTTGATCTTTGAAATTCCCAACTTTTCGCATTTTGCATGCAATTCATTCATCATGCATCTATAATAAGTGATTATTCAGATTGATTTCAAGGCACCCCTTCTATAGAAATGATCCTATGATTGACAACATGACCTGGCTTAGCATTCTTGCAGGGACAATTTCCTCCTTCGCCTTTCTGCCCTATATTCTCTCCATCCTGCGTCATGAAACCAAGCCACATCTCGTCACCTGGTGGATCTGGACCTTTCTGGGAGCAGTTATTACAGCTAGCTATTATGCTTCTGGCGCCCCCTTGAATGCCCTGATCGTCCCGATCGTTTATATTTTGGGACCTCTTGTCGTCGCCCTCTTATGTTTCAAGTATGGCGAGTATGGAGCGAACGCTTTCGACCTCAGCTGTTTCGCGGGAGGTATCGCGGGCATTCTGCTCTGGTTATTGACCGGCAATCCTGCCCTCGCGCTTTATCTGAACCTCATCGTCGATTTCTGCGGCGCCATGCCCACTATCCGCAAAGTTGCCTTAAACCCGCGCTCAGAAAATTTGACCGCCTGGATCCTCTTTCTGCTCGGCAATGTCCTCAATCTGATGAGTATCCCTTATGATAGCTTTGCGGTCATGTCCTATCCCTTGTATATGGTGCTGGTGACTTTGATCGTTACCTCGCTCATGTTAAAAAGATTTCAAGTTTTGGCTTAACGTCGGTGTTGCTCTTAGGGCAACGAACAAATTAGGTATATTTCTATACCAGAAAATCTCCGATATAGAAATATACCAGATTTTTTCTGGTATATCTTGCTATGAAAAACTATCACTTGCCGCAAAATGGAGGCATTTTGCATTCGAATAAGCAAAAAGCAGTTGAAATCTTGTTGCTTGATCGAATAAAAGCTCTCTAGGTATGGAACATCTCAACATAAAAGCAAACGGCATCAACATTCACTATGTGACAGAAGGCAAAGGCCCTCTGGTGGTTCTGTTGCATGGCTTTCCGGAGTTCTGGTATGCATGGCGCCATCAGATTCCGGCATTGGCGCAGCACTTCAAGGTTGTGGCCCCTGACCTGCGCGGCTATCATGAGACGGAAAGGCCTCCGCATGTCGAGGATTATCGGCTCGATATTGTCGCCAAGGACATTTCAGGGCTGATCCGGGCGCTGGGAAATGACAAAGCCACAGTCGTCGGCCACGATTGGGGCGGAGCTGTGGCATGGAAGCTGGCTTACGATGAACCTGAAATTCTCGAGCGGCTCGCCATCCTGAACAGCCCGCATCCGGCACAGTTTAAAAAAGCCCTCAAGTCTAATCTGAAGCAAATGTTGAAAAGCTGGTACATCTTTTTCTTTCAGATTCCCTGGCTGCCTGAGCGCCTTTTTTTGATGCGCCCAAAAGCGTACCTGAAAAGCATCCTCAAGGGGCTTCACAAAGAGACCTTCAGCAACGAAGACATCGCGCAGTACCTCAAGCCTCTCCTGGAACCTGGTGCCATGACTGCAGCGCTGAACTACTACCGGGCTTCCTTCCGAAAAGCTCCGCCTTCTGAGCGGAAAATCTCCAAAATCGCCACCCCTACGCTGATGATCTGGGGCGAGGAGGACAAAGCACTCGGCAAGGAACTGACAGAGGGCATGGAACCTCTTTTCAGCGGACCCTTCCAGCTGCGGCGCCTGCCCCAATGCAGCCACTGGGTGCAAGAAGAGCAGCCAGAAGAGGTCAACCGACTTCTCATGGAATTTTTGTTTACAAAATTTACGTAAACTCGACAAGATCAGCTCTCAATAGATTGTCATTCCAGGAAATTGTCATGCCTCAGCTACTGCTCATCTTCCTCTTACTTTTTGCTCCAAAACTAGAGGCTCTGGCATTTACAGCCAGCGTCAAATCGATGGGCATGGCAGGCACTGCCATCGCTTATCCTCTCGATTCGCTTGCAGGCGCTTACAATCTGGCAGGCATGGTCTTCATTGGCGACCGCATCGATGTCGGCACTACCTGGGTCTATGAACGCGGCAAGATTAAGGTGAGGGAGAGCCCTGTCCGCAAGGTGGATGGAGAATTTGACTGTATGAACAACCAGACCATCCTTCTGGCAGAATTTGGGATCAATCGCGTCTGGTCCGATGAGTGCTACAGCTGGTCTTTTGGACTCATGGCCTATCCGGCCAGTTTTCAAAAAACACACTTAGACCATTCTTTTCCATTTTTCAAACGTAGAAAGCTCAATGTGGATCGCGTGACCTATTCGATCTCCCCAGTCCTTGCGATGGCATGCGGAGAGAGCCATGCCGTGGGAGTCTCGCTCAACTGGCTCATCGAACGCCAGAGCCGCAGCGAGCACCATGATGACGAGTGCGGGCGCCATTACTCTCATGGGGTTTCGACGTCCATCGGATGGAGATGGGAAGTGGCCAACTGGATGGCGCTGGGTGTGGCCTATCGGTCTAAAGTTTATATGTGCAAATGCAAAAAAGAGCGCAGCATCGACCTTCCTGAAAAATGGGGTGGCGGTCTCCTGCTGCAACCCTTCGAGAGTCTGGCCATCTGCGGAGATGTGGAATGGATCAACTGGGAGGACTGCCATTTGCGCGACTCGCTGGTTCATGAAAAGCATCATAAAAAACACCATAAGCACAAACATTTTGGAAATGAAAGTTTTAAAAATCAGACGCTTTACAGCATAGGTGTCGAATATCAGCTGACAGAACGCTGGTTTGTGCGGGCGGGCTGGCGTCACTCTAATTCCCCAGTCCAAGATAACGAGACATTCCTCAATGCACTGGCTATTGATACCATCCAGGATTACGTCACGGCAGGCACCACCTGGCTTTGTGATTGCGGGGAAATTTCCGCTTTTGTTGCCTACGGCCTTGAAAACGACCTGTCAAGCCGGCATGCCATTCCACACTGTTTCAAGAGTGGGCAGTTGACTTTGACAGAAAGCAAAACTCTTGTTGGGCTAGCTTGCGCCTGGTATTACTGAATTTGCTGATACAGAGAGGCACTGCGCCAGCGTCACGGTCGCCGCAATTTTGAGTGCCGTGTTCACAGCATCCCTTTTCAACTGCGCCATATTGGCTTGCCCTGACCAGCGTTCCGCCAGCATGCCGCAGAGCTTCTCTCCCGCATTGACGAACAAATAAGAGACATAAGGAGAGGCGTTGGGTAAAAGATAATCAAACGCCGCTTTGGCAGCCAATTTAGTTCCTGAGATTGCGATCTCTTTCACGAGATGTTTAGCCTTAGCCATCTTAATCGCTGGATCGTTTGATCCTTCTTTGGCAAAAAAGGCGCATTGGATCGCCTTAACTGCGCTGACTCCGATTGTCCCTTTGGTGTTGATTCCGGGAAAGAACAAATCTGCAATTTCTGAAGCTTTCTGGATCCGATCCAGGAAGATATTCTTTTTCTGATAAGCGTACTCATCTTGCAAATTCTCGATTTTCGACTGGCATTTCGCTATGCGATTGTGATGATAGTTCTCATACTCGGGTTGAAACCAGCTGAATTGCTTCAGTTGCTCCAGCTCCTCTTCTTTATTGCGTAAGTCTGTGTTTGCTCTTTTAAGATTGCGCATGAGCTTATTCAAACAGCTGGACTGTTCCCGCAACTCTTGCACAGAATTGTATTGATTAATAGTTGTATCTGCCCAATCAATTGAAGAAGCTGCATCAATAAGCGACATAGATTAATAATCTCAGCATTTTTTAACTAAATTATAAACAATTAATTTAAATTTAGTTTAAAAAATACTTAAACAAATCTTTAAAATTAACAATAAATAAACGGGAAATTATCTTTTTCTTAATACGAAATTCAGCTAGAATAAGGCTCAAACATCCAAATAAATAGGAGGAAAAGTGAATATGCTGAATTTTAATAAATTGACAACAACAGTCCTTCCCCTGCTCCTAGTTGCATCCTCGCTCTGTGCGGGTGAGGTCAACCAGGCTCCTCTGCATCAACCCTCTGAAAAAACCGTCGAAATGCCAGAGCTGGATTTCGAAGCCTTGAAAGATGGCACTCTTTCCGTGAAAGCGGAAGAAGTAGCTCCCTTCTTTGGCGAAAAGGCTGTCAGCAGCGGCTATAGCGTCTTTGGCTACTATCCCAGCGGCGTGACGCTCCTGCCTTACGCGCAAGACCTCGTCTTCACAAGTGGCGAACTCTGCCATATTGCCAACTACACCTACGTCACCGTGGTGACGATGCTGTCGGGCCCCACCTACGGCTATCAGGTAATTATGACCACCAGCGGACTCGTCCTCTCGACACAAGATCTCTTTTACATCGATAGCAATATCAACGGCGTCTACCTGCGCCATGAATATTACGATGTCACGATCGTGACTGGCACGGACCAGGTCGTCTATTTCAAGTAAAATTCTTGAAACCCACCTCTAATGAGGTAAATGTTCTTTGTCCTCACCCTTTCCTGGGTTAGCGAGACGGGCAAGATGGCCAGATTCATGAAGAGGCACTAGCCAAAGCGCTATTGCCGAAGAAGGAAGCTGGCCAGATTGCACGTCACAGCTTCCCAAATAAGGGATGAGGCAGAGAATATTTACCGCAAAAGTGGGTTATTTCTTTTCACACTCTGCCTGAAGAGCGGTGATCTGCTTGCGCAATTGTGTATTGATGGAGGCCGCGGAATCGAGCTGTGTTTGCAGGCCGGCATTGGCCTGCCGCCATTTTTCGATGGCGGCAGATTTCTCGTCGATCAGCGACTGAAAACGCGTCTGCAGCGCCTGCGTTTCTGTAATGGTTTCCAGGAAAGTCTGCTCGTAGTTATCCAGCCGTTTTGCCTGGGTTTGCATCTGTTTCTTCAAATTGGAATTTTCAAAGTTCAGGTTTTCATTTTGCCGCTGGGTCGTTTCAAGCGATAAGCGGATATCGTCCAGTTCCCGCCTCACGCTAAGGAGCTTTTTCTCCAAATTCTCTCCGCCTGGTTTGGGCTGTTCTAATTCAGGCCTGTAGCGCAGCTGCTTCTCACAATTCTCCAAGGCAGCTTGGACGCTCTGATTTTCCTTTTGCAGCGCCTCGGATCTTTCGCGCAAGAATTGAATCAAACGTTCGCTTTGAGCCACACGGTTTCTGTTTTGCTGGAGCTCGACTTCGGTCTGATTCCTGACTGTTTGCAGCTGCTGTCTCTCAATCTTCTCTTGTGTAAGAGTCTGTTCCGACTGCTTGAGCTGTGTCTCCGATTGCCGGCATTTCGAAGCGACGGCCTGTAGCTCCCTCTGGAGCCTGTCAATATTCTGCTTATCCCGCTCAGCCTGAGCTCTATTCGCTTGCATCAATGACGCGGCTCCCTGCTGGACTTTAGCGGCAGATTGTTCAGACTCGATCAGCCGCAGCTGCAGGTAGGCTGCCATCTCACGGTAAGGCTCCAGGGTCTGCACGATTTTGCGCAGATCGGCGTTCTGCTTCTGCAGCGAACGCAGCTCGCGCAAAGGATCGTCTGGCCTTGGAGGAAACATTTGAGCTGTTTCCTCAGAAGCATTCACAAAGCCCGCAAGGGACAGGAATAGTAAAAGAAATGCTGTCATAAACCCACACTAGTGTCTAATTGCATAAATTAGACACTAGCAAATGCGGCTAGTGTGGCCAAGTAAAATCATTATGATAGCGGGACTGAGTTCACCTGTTGAAGATGTCTCGAAGCAAAATAGCCCAGACGCCAAACCTCGACATCCAGAGAATATTCCGGAACGGCAATGATTTTTTTGCAGGCTTCCAGTGCAAATTCGGCTTCACCCGTCATAAAAGGCGTTTGCTCCTGGCGTCTTTTGAGGCAACAGTAGCCAATCTGTCTCCATACGGTGATATCCTGTTCACCAGAGCGGTCAATCAGGTTTTTATAGCAATGAAGCGCCCTTTCCCAACGCTGCAAAATGGCATGACATGTAGCCAGTTTCTTCAGAATTTCTGCATCAGGACTAATGCCCATCAAAGCCTCATAATCGGCGCAAGCCTCTTCCAAGCGTTGTTCAGAAAAATAGCCTTCAGCCCGTTTTTTCAGGCCTGTACTCTGCAACCAGCGCCCAGTTTCATTTTCGCTTTGAGAGCTTAAGATCTGATTGCCGCACTGCAATGCTTCCGTCCATTGACCCAGGCCAATGTGGGCGAACCCTTTTGTCTCAATAAGCTCGAAATCCTGGGGAGATGTGACCAGGGCATCCACACAGAGAGCCAGAACCTGATTCCATTGATTCTGTTGAGCATGGGCGAGGATTTGGGCTTTTTTGTCTGCAAGGTTCTCAGCTGCATGTTGCACAGCTGGAACGGCTACGCTAGCCGGCACATCATGAGGTACCGGAGGCGCTAAGGTTTGTGTTTCCAAAGGATTAGCAACCTCCGATTCCAAGAATCGTGCTGCTAAGGACACTTCGGGATCCAGCCCCACATACAGCGCATCAGCATCACTGTCGTTTTGGTGCAGGTTGCTAGTGGTGACTCCGCGGTGAAGATTTCGCGTAGCAGGCTCCGATTGCCCGCTTCTGATTTTGCGTCTTGGCTCGAACTGCTCTTCAGCAACTACAGGCCGGTGAAGGGGTCGGGAAATTCTCAAATCGAAACTCATGCTTTTATACTCCAATTACGATAATTACAAAAATTAAATAATCTCATTTTTTAATAATTAAAATCAATAATAAAGTTATAATCGTGAAAATTAAACTTGCGCAAATAACAGCAGTTCCCGCTGAAAAATTCTCTCGGAAAAGTCCAGATCCGTAGAGATTTTTTTGACGACCGATGCAGGTTGTCGAAGCAGGGGCGGCAAAAAAAGATCACGGAGATGGGCTTTTTTCGAGAGAATTTTTCAGCGGGAACTGCTGGCACAAATACAGGCGAATCGATAAGGTGCGAAATAGGTACAAGGGAGAATGGAAATGGCCCGACACGGCTATCACCGCTATGCAATTGAAACAAGATCGGCGCCCAATCTCTTTCCCCATCCTCACCGCTTTAACGTTGAAGTCAAAAAGCTGGGCCTTGCGAAACTCCTGGCGAAGGAACTGTTTCACTACCGAGGCAATCTCGAGGTTGTCTTAAGCCGCCCCTGCGTCTATGGTGTTTTTTCAGGCCCTCTGGGAGGCTTCGCCCCTCGTGAAAGACTCTGCGTCGGCTGCCTGCGCTGCACGACGGAGCATCCCGAGTTTGTCACTATCCGCCATAATCCTGCCCGAAAAGAGCTGGGCGATGACTATTTCATTCCAGACCATGTGGACGCGGTCGTCTATGAAGCTGAAACAGGCCATATTCCGATCAAGGGCCAGGGCTACCGCGGCAAATTCGGAGGATCGGGATGGGACGGAATGTGGACCGACATGTCGGAAATTGTGCGGCCGACACGCGACGGCATTCACGGCCGTGAGTTCATTTCAACTGTTGTCGACATGGGAGCCAAAGCTCCGTTTGTGCGATTTAACGCAGAAAAGCAACCGATAGAGGAAATGCCCAACCATTCCATTCCTATTCCCCTGCTTTTTGATGCCCTTCCCCCTTCGGTTCTAAATCGCCGGGAGGCCTGCACAGCTGTCTGTGAAGCGGCTCGCCATCTGCAGACATTTGCCATTGTGCCTCTGGATGTTATTTTGAAATATAGCCTGAAAGGCTCCCACATCATCCCGCTAATGTCTCCTAATCAGGCAGAAAAGCTGGCACAGCTTAACGAACCTCCCCTTCTGCTTGAACTGGAGGCGGGGGATGAGAGGTTCCACAATGAACTGAAAAAACAATTTCCTCAGACTCAACTCATTCTGCGCAGCCCATTTAAAAATGATGAGCTAATCAAGTTCTATCGTCAAGGAGTGCGCCTCTATCATCTGACTGCCAACTATCATGGAAAGCGCAGCGGTAGATTTGTCCAGGAGCTGATCCGCGATGCCCATCGCACCTTTGTAGAGGCTGGATGCCGCGGAGAGGTGACCCTGATCGGAAGCGGCGGGATCATCGCTGCAGAACATCTGCCCAAAGCGATCATTTGCGGACTCGATGCTGTCGCGCTCGACACAGCCATTCTCGTGGCTCTTCAGGCCTATTTCGACGGGCCATGCGTGGAACGCAAAGAGAGCCGTTTTAAATTACCCCCCAATTTGACGGTCGAATGGGGCGCCCAGCGATTGAAAAACCTTGCAGGCTCTTGGCGCGACCAGCTCCTGGAAATCCTGGGAGCCATGGGTCTTCGCGAAGTGCGTCGTCTACGGGGCGAGATTGGCCGCGCCCTGTTCCAGAAAGACCTTGAGAAAGAAGCCTTCACAGGCATTCAAGGATATGATGGAACCAAATAATCCAGCCTGGAAGCTAGCCATCTTGAAACATACCGAGAATCTGCATCGCGGTTATCATGCTTGGCCGACGCTGGAGTTTGGAAAGATGCCAGCCCTTGGCGATGCCCGTTGGAGCTCCGATTTGATCCTCGCTACCTGGCAGCAGGCGGAGACCGGACGTCCTCCTGAAAATAGTCTGGAATACCGCACAGGCCATTCAAGGGGTGGCTTCGATGTGCTGGATTTTCGCTTCCTTCCCGAAGAGCAGTGGCTTAAAGTCTCTCCCGACCTCTCCCTATCCCTAAACCGGCGCGGGCCTGAGCCCCAGATCGTGATTCCCATCCCCTTCTATGGTTCAGGAATGTCCTTTGGCTCGGTCAGCGAACACATCATGCTCGCCAGAGCCAAAGTGGCTAAAAAATGGGGCACCTTTACCTGCACGGGAGAAGGGGGATATCCCGACTCCCTCGTCCCCTACAAAGAGCATGTCATTACCCAAATTGCAACGGGCATGTTTGGCGTGCGCGAGGAGACCATCCAGTATGCTCCCATCATTGAGTTCAAGTATGCTCAAGGAGCAAAACCTGGCCTCGGAGGCCATCTCTTGGGCGATAAGGCCACCATGGCCGTGGCCAAAATGCGCGGCTCTGTCCCCTGGGTCAGCCTCTTCTCACCCTTCCCCTTCCACAGCGTCTATTCTGTCGAAGACCATAAGAAGCATATCGACTGGGCGAAGACCATCAATCCTCGAGCGCTCATCTCGGTCAAAGTCTCGACGCCTACCGATATCGATATGGTGGCTGTAGGAAGCTACTATGCCAACGCCCATATTCTTCAGATTGATGGCAGTTATGGAGGCACAGGAGCCGCTCCTGAGATAGCCAAGAAGAACATCGCCATGCCCGTCGAGCTGGCTATTCCTAAGGTGCACCGCTATTTGGAAGCTGAGGGGATCCGCGACGAGATCGTCGTCATGGCAAGCGGGGGGATTCGCACCGCCTACGACATCGCCAAAGCGATTGCACTAGGCGCAGATGGCTGCGTGCTGGGCACATCGGAACTCGTCGCCCTGGGCTGCACGCGCTGCGCCAACTGCGAAAGAGGAAGAGGCTGTCCCTTCGGACTGACCACAACAGATCCGGAACTGACTCAGCTCGTCGATCCAGACTGGGGCGCTTTCCGTCTCGATAACCTCTACCGATCCTACGCCGCGCAACTTTCTGAGATCCTCTGCAAACTGGGTCTATCATCCATTAAGGCCCTGAGGGGCAGAACCGACCTTCTGAGGTACCATGGCTGAATTTCGCAAAATCGAAGCTGAAGGAGGCTGCGGCGTCATTGGGGTAGCCTGCACCAAAAAGGTGGCCGGACGCCACCTTCTCCCGGCGCTCTGCCAGATGGAGAACAGGGGCAACGGCAAAGGCGGAGGGATAGCCGCCGTAGGACTATCTCCAGAGTTTTTTGGTATCTCTCAAGATATTCTGGAGCGCGATTACCTCCTTGCGATCGCCTACCTGGACATCAGCTGCAGAGAAGAACTGGAAAAGCGCTTTATCCAGCCTTTCTTTGAGGTCGACCATACCTTTCAGATGCCAAAAAAGCAGATCAATCTCCCTGTCGCACCACCCGAGGTAATACTCTATTTTGTCCGAGTCAAGCCGCAGGACAAGCCCGACGACGCGATCGTCTATCAGAATTCCCGCAATCTCAACCTAGCCTACTATGATGCCGCTGGAGATAAAAAAGCTTTTGTCCTTTCGCACGGCAAGAATATGCTGGTCCTTAAACTGGTGGGCTATGGCAACGACGTCATTAGCCATTATCGTCTGGAGGACTTTCTGGCACATGTCTGGATCGGCCACCATCGCTATCCCACTAAAGGCAGAGTCTGGCATCCGGGAGGCGCACATCCATTCATCGGTCTCCATGAAGCGCTCGTGCACAATGGCGACTTCGCCAATTACCACTCCATCTGCGAATATCTGGCCCAAAGGCAGATCTATCCCCATTTTCTAACAGATACGGAAGTGGCCGCCCTGCTTTTCGATCTGCTGCACCGCATCTATCAATACCCCCTCGAATATGTCATCGAGGCCCTGGCCCCCACCACGGAGCGGGACTTTGCACTCCTGCCGGAACAGAAGCAGCACATCTACCAGCTCCTGCAACAAACTCACATGCATGGATCCCCCGATGGCCCCTGGTTCTTCCTGGTCGCCCAGTCGCTACCCTCAGCCCACCGGCTCATCGGCA
>JAJFUZ010000395.1 GCA_021372155.1 Parachlamydia sp.
TCCTCTGTTTTAACTGCGGGGACCATTCCCTTCTCAACCGCCTTGTGTTTGAAAGACGGGGTCTTTTCAGGAACAATGTAGCAGGCATCGATGCCGATCAAAGCGGCTTCAAAGGGAACGGAGGAGTTGTAGCCGACGACAATGCCTTGGGTCAGTTTGTTGAGGGCGAGAGCCTGTTCTGTCGTGATGTAGGAGATGCCAGCCTGTTTGCCCATGGTTATTGCGAGCTCTCCCAACCTTTTAGGGTGCAGCTGATAAAATACCTCGCAATCGAGGTTCTTTTTCAGTGATTCCGCCAGTCTTTGAAACAGCGGATCGACGACATCATAGCCAGGCCCATATCCGCCGATGAGTGTCACAACGCGTTTGCGCTCTCGGGTTAAATCTTGGATTTTGCTGTCCAGATGTACAAGCTGCTCAATCTCGATCTCGATCTTCTCACGAGTTTCCGGCGCTTTAGGATCGGAACTTTTCATCAGTTCAGCGATTTTTTGTTTTTTCTCCTGGATGAGAGGGGCGATACCTCCAGGAGAGAGCACCTGCTTAATATACTGTTCCCAGGCATCCAGAGAGGCTTTGCCGACCACGGCATACTCGGTTTTGTATTTGGCCGCTTTGGATTTGACGTAGGGGTCATTTTGCAGAAGATGGGCAATATCGGCGTCTGGGCAAAGAACCACTTTTGCCGCTGCAGCGACCTTTCGGACGGTCTGATAAGACTCATGGTCTGGGTCATAATTGAAATTATCGGGGCAGGCATAGCTGACGGCATGGGGAAAGGCCTTCTTGAAGATCTGGCGTTGGATGCGAGCGGCGGTGCCAACGATCACAGCTTTGGCGTCAATCCTGCTGGCGATTTGCTCTAAGGATTCTCTCTTTAATTTTGTCGTACGGGGAGTTGTTGCATCGATTTTCTCCGTGACGCCCAGATCGGCTAGTGTCAGGCGTTTGGCTTTGAACATATCGGGCGTGATGCGCGTTTCTGCCGTAGCCATGACGAGGACGCGGAAGTCTTTACCTATCCGTTCCAATTCCTGCATGACGGGCAGAAGGGCGGTGGTCTCACCGGCATCGAACAGAACAAAGAGGCGCTCTGTCTGGATAGACTTTGGAGAAAAAGCAGCAGAATACATAAATAATAAAACTCCCGTGACAATTAAAAGTAAAATTGTATCCTTTTTCAAGCTTTTTGTCCATTAATTAGCCATTTCAAAGCATCTTGTTTCATGCGCAGGTGGATGCTGTAGAGTCCGTTGGCTCTGCTGGGCGTCAGGCTGGCGCTGATCCCCAGATCTTCGAGATAGGCCGGTAGACATTTGAGGATGGCTTCAGGCGTTTCGCCGCTATAGACTTTGATGAGAATGGCCGCCAGGCCTGCCGAGATCAGGGCTTCAGACTCGACCTCAAATTGCACTTTGTCGTTCTCCAGAGACGAACGCAGATAGACGATGCTTTGGCATCCTTTGACGATGTTTTCCGGAACTTTATAGGCCGCGTCCAGAGGAGTCAGCTGATGGCCCAGCTCAATGATCTTCTGATACTTGTCTTCTTCCGTTCGGCAGGCGGCAAAAAGCTGTCGGACTTGATTCTGTTTTTCCAGGCAAGTGGGATACATACATTAATTATAGTCCGAACCATCTTTTTCTGTGGAGATTAAACCCTTTTTTTGTCATAGATGGCAAAAAAGAGGATAGATTAATGGGCAATCTTTTTGAGATGCTGGGCGCGGCCTTTTTTCTCGTCATGGTGTTGATGGGAGTTCTCTGGATTGTCTATTTTGTCAAAAGAAATGCCAGCATTGTCGACATCGGCTGGGCGATTAGCTTTGTCCTGGCCAGCTGGGCCTATTTTTTCATCGGCGACGGCTTTGCTCCCAAAAAGTGGGTCATGACCGCCATGGTCACCATCTGGGGCTGCCGGATGGCCTGGCATCTCTACCAGCGCTACATCAGTTCGGAGGAGGATTCCAGCTACCAGGAGCTGCGCAAAAGCTGGGGGCCCGAAAACGACTCAGTGAAGTTTTTTATGCTGTTCATTTTCCAGGGTGTCCTGGCTCTTATCCTCACGCTGCCTTTCATCATCATAGGCGCCGCTGCGGCACCAGGGTGGCATGGCATTGAGTTGCTGGGAGTTTTTCTTTGGCTGATCGGTGTTGCAGGCGAGGCCTTTGCCGACCATCAACTCTTTCAGTTCAAGCAAAACCCCGCCAATAAAGGCAAAGTCTGCCAAGAGGGACTCTGGTATTTCTCGCGCCATCCCAACTACTTCTTTGAGTTCATCGTCTGGGTAGGATTCTTCTTCTTCGCCCTGCAGACGACGGGCGGCTGGCTGGCCGTCATTTCGCCTGCCCTGATGCTTGCCCTCCTCACTAAGGTGTCAGGCATTCCCTTAAATGAGGCACAAGCCCTCAAATCCAAAGGGGAAGCCTATGCCGAATATCAAAAGACGACCAGCTCCTTTGTTCCCTGGTTTAAAAGCTAATCTTCAAGCGCTCCAATGGAAAGAGTCACATTGCTCTTTTATCATTTGATTAAGTGTGCGTAGCAATTCTTCTTCATCTCTCTTTGATTTCTCTAATTGCTCCTTATACGAACTTAATTTTGAGTCCATCTCTTTCAAAAGAGTTTGATGGCTAACGGACGCCATCACCCCAAGCACAATTTGTTGCACACTTTCCCGAATTTCCTTGTCTCTCAGCGCCTTTGCTGCTTCCAGGATTGAGATCGCTTCTGGTGTTGCTAGAGACTGCTGGGGCAGGAGCATTCCCATGTTGGGTGGTTCCATCTTATCCTCACGTGTTTAATCAGGTTTTTAAACTCTTTAACGCAGTGTATAGCTCTAGAGTATTACACACGCCGATTTTCTCAAGCAAATCCTTCTTAGCTTGCGCCACGAGAGCCGGATCCTTGCACTTTTGGCACTCTTCATCAAATTGCAGCATCGCATGAAAAAACTTCTCTTGCATGGATTGACCTCTAAACATCGCAACAGCTAAGGAAAAGGGATCTTCGCCTGGGGTAATTTTCAACTTAAATAGTTCATTTAAAGTAGCAAGAGATATAAGTCCTGTTAAATAAAGTTTAAGCATAGCTGTGGGGGAATTTAAAAGATAGTTTACCATCGCCACATTAGCAAGTCGCTCTAATTGCTGATCGAGATTAGCTGATCTTGAGTTCTCTTTTTTTAGAATATCAATTAGAGCATCTTGAGAATGGGTCTTAAAAAAAGTATCCATCGCCTCAGACCTAAGCTCTTTGAATGGAATCCTTTTGACTTCATGTTCATTCCCATAATCGATTGATAAGATTTCTCCCATATCGATATCCTGCGCAGCTACAAAAATGACACGTTGATAGACGCCGTTCGCACGCCAGATAGGACGGGTGACGATATTGGGAAAAGAATCGGCTACCAATGCCATCTGTCCCCTGAAGGCAAAAGCGTCGATTGAGCTATGGCCATACTGCATTTCTGGGGAATCATGATAAAAGAATGGTTTTTGCCAATCTTTCAACTGATTTGCTTTTTGTAATACCATTTGTTTATGATTATCGCATTTCGTTTTTCGTTCTATCGGGTCTATTTTCCCAAGATAATCCCCTAGAATAGTAAACCGTGGAATTTTCTGACCTGCGCGTAAGTAATAGCCTACAGATGGATCATGATCCATCCAAAAAACGGGTGCTGGTCTTCTAGCCAGATAGCGATCTCTTAAAGCAACATCCCTTGCATTCAATTTCTCTGCATGTTGGATATTTTCCCAATTTTCCAGCCACAGTAATGGAGAAAGCAGACAGTCGGCGTCGATCAAGGTCGCTTTTGTTCTTTGGAAAAATTGGATTCCTGTTTCTTCCTGGACAGTTCCTGAAGCTATTCGTACAAAAACTTTTTGCGCAGCTGGATCAATCTTTTGGTGACAAAGTCTGAGAATATCTTGATAAGTCCCGCCGTACCCATCTTGAAAGGTTTCATTTGCTCCATTACTAACCAAAAGCTGAATAAAGAGCATGCTACCTAAAACGGCGGCATGGTGCAGTGCCGTCGCTCCATTCTGGTCGGTTTCATCCAATTGGCATTTACCGGAATCTAACAATACCTGTGCGGCATCTAAACTATTAGTCATCACAGCAATATGCATGGGAGTGAAACCATGTTTAGTGTTATTGTCATTCACATAGGCTTTGACCTCCTCTTCCACCTCCTGATCTTCGATCTCTGGCGGTGGAGACCAGGAATACTCCTTAGCCATCTGGACGCACTTGCGCATCATTTCCAATTTTAACAGGGCAAAAGTAGTGAGTTTTTTCAAATCCTCGAGTTTTTTTTCAGCGATGGCCCAGTGTACGGGGGTGTGCTTAGGATTGATGGAATCTTTCACAAGTTCTTCATATCGACTCCGAACTAATGCGTAAGTGGCATCCGAGAAGGGAGGGATTAAAGATTGACGGGCAGGGGATTCCATAAAAAACCTTATTTTAACGATAGTGATATAACATTCTTTTGTTCGAGATGATAGTAAATTTTAACTCCATTTCATACACTTGTGGGGTTTCCAACGGAAGGTCATGGAACCGTTAAGTAAAAGATCGCTTAAGCCCGAGGTTGAGGGAGACGCAAAAAGGAAGAAAAACGATCCAGCTTCTGCGCGTATCGTCTCACTCGCTCTTGATCGATTTGTTGCAAACGGCATCCTCACAGACGAGCAGCGCAGCTCCTTTGCGGCCCGACTCATGATTCAAGAGAGAGAGCAGTGGTACTCAGAAACACTGAGCAGCATTGCGAAAATGCTGCATACTTTAAGTCTTGGAAAATTAAAAATTATTAAATCCGCTCTTCCCGAACGCATTTCCGAGGAGCGCTTTGATACGTTCAAAAGGGAGATCATCTTTGAATATGGCTGGCATATCCGCATCATGCTGGGTGACTGTGCTGAAGCCAACCTCGATGAATTTGAAGTGGTCGAAATGGCTGATAAAGAGCCCTTGTTGCCTGCATGTGTCAAACAGCGCGGACCTGAGCGATCCACAACGTTGCCAAAATTGCTCACTCCACTGCACCTCTTTTTTCAACAGCGCAAATGGCTTCTTATAGAATAT
>JAJFUZ010000397.1 GCA_021372155.1 Parachlamydia sp.
ATCAGCATCAACCCTGCCACGAACATGATCAATCCGATAATTGCAAAAAGGCGATCGTTGGTAGCACGGTTACTTGCCTCATGAACCGTTCTGCCTAACCATTTAACCTCTGGCTTATCTTTGCGTGCAGCGGCATTAAGATATGTTGTTCCAGGAAGTGATACTTGATTGGAAATTGCCATTTTATCCCCCGTAATTTTGATCCCGAAAATATGATGCATTGCATAACTATATTTATATTTGAATTATGGTCAAATCATTATCCGTAGAGAATTTTTCAACGGGAACTGCTGTAAAATATGCTGGTGCTGTACTAAAACTTGATCTAGTATCGTTTGCATGCATCCAGCTTCTACGAAAAAAGCATGCGACCCCTTTGTGCAGCAAGTCGATGCTCTGCTTCGCAAGGAAACGAAGTCGGAGTATCAGATCAGGCAGCGTCTCCGTCTTCATATCCATTGCCTGTGGGAAGAGCCCGACCCAGCCCGCTATAGACATCAGCTTGGGGATTTTGTTCAGAAGCTGCGGAACTGCAAGACTCCGGTTTCCTTTCCGGTCTCTTTGCTGGATGCGACGGAAACGATCGCAAATCATGCCGAACCTTTCCTCAAAAAGCTCTACCGCTATCATGCGAAAGATCCAAGCCTTGCCAAAACGCGTCTCGACAGGATGCGCTTGCTCATGCGACTCAGGAGTCAGTTGCAGAGTGGCTTTGAAGGCGGGTCATCTTCAGAGATCGCCCAGCTCGACCGGCTGCTGGATATTTCGCAAAGCTCAGAACGCTCTGCCAAATTAGATGCCCATATTGTGAAGGTCCTCAAAAGCGAGGCCAAAATCCCTCTTCTGGAAACGGTGAAAGTGGCCGAAGATTGGCTGCGCCTCTACGAGAAGCTCCTGCTCCATACAGCAGGGAAGCTTATTTAAACCCGACTCAAAATTTCGTCAGGTCTTGCTTAATTATGTTTTGAAAATCCTTCGAGATTTTGTTCCATTCAAGAATGTCAACTTTGAAAGGTAGATTGGAATCTTCGAAAGCTTCTTTCAGATAGAATTTTGTTAGCTCTGGAATGTCATCCATCGAACAGATATCCAGGTCGGAAAAAGTCTTGTTAGTCCCTTTGACACGAGAACCAAAAGCATAAAAATGAAAGGGATAGTGGGATAAGATGTCGCGAATGATTTTCAAATGCCTCTGATCGATATGAATCATGGGGTGACGCCCACTTGCTTGAGGAATTCTGAAAGAGCAGCTGAAAATGCAGGAAAAGTCTTTATGATACTCTGCGCATTTTCCTCTTTATAGGTATGTGACGTGAGATTGCGCTTTTCAAGGAAAATAAACCATTGCTCAGGATTGCTGATTAGCTTATTGCGCGCAGCCTCTCGAAATGTGTCTCGAGGAGCTTGCACCTCGACTCCTCTCTTTTTGAGAATGCGCTTCATGGTTTTCCAGGCTAATTCGTAAGTAAATTTAAAAGCCTGTACGGCACCTAGCTGCTCCTGCTCAGAACCAAGATGCAGGCGAAATCGTTCGAAAACCTCGCGGGCTTTCAGGAAATTGTTGATATCAATGCCTTCGATGACCTTCATATCCTATTCTCGCTAGAATATACGCTCAATTCAGTCTTGCCAAGTGCAAATTCGTTGTCTAGGGAATCCTGCTTTTGGGGATTGGAAAATCAGGATTTTGGTAAACGCGAACGGGACTGTTCTCTGTGTAGGCACCTTTAGGGATCCAATGACTAAATAAACCGAGTTTCGCTATTTTGCGAAAATCTTCGATAGACAGGTTTGGGTCGACACGACCACTCCAGGAGCCATTTTGAAAGATAGAACTCTTATATTTCATAGAACGTTGGGTTTCATCTACCTCTATTTCACTGCAAGAACTTGGGCAAAAGCAAAACTCTTTAGTGGGAGTATCAACCGCTATGCAGTGTGACTCATGAAATTGCGAAAAACGATTTTTGATGGTTTCATACATCTGCTGAACCTTTCTATTATCTTCGTGGATACTATTACAGATCTGAGCGTTGAAATAAATTTGACGCTGCGGTTTCCAATGGATCAGCAAACGAAGTCGAGCCACGTTAACGGCGGTCAATCTGGAACCTGCTTTGAAAGCGAGCCATGACCTGCTGTTAGTCGTTAGCTGATGGGATATTTCCAGCAAGTCCTTTTGAAAGATTTCGTTCTGGGTAGCAAGATAATAAATAGTGTAATGATGGCCGGCAAGCCTGGCTCCATAAAAGTCAATTCTGCGTTGTGCTTGATTGATTTTGATCCATTCAACGTCATCTAGAGGGACGCTAGGACCTTGTCTTACTGCTGGCAAATTGAAGGATAAAGACATGACATTAATTTGTGTAGAGACCCTCATTATAGGGATCTCTGACAGTTGCTACATAATAACTTCTTAAGACCTCGTCCGATGTCAGAAATTTGTCTGGGACATTGTTGTGAATATGTTTCCTGAACAGCTCAATCGTCAAAAGTCTCAGTTTGAGATGCTTTCCCTCAGTTTCAATATCCAGAGAGCCATCGTTTTCCATGGTCACTTTGTCAAATTGACGCGATTTGGCATGTTGTGTCGTATCTTGCCAGGCAATGCGATGGGTATCGAAATTGATTTCCACGAGGATGGCTAAGGAACCGCTGCCGGGATTATTTTCTGTTCCTTCAATGAAATAAGTGTCTTCGTAAAAGGTTTTACCCCCAGTTGGCTGTGTAGGCTGCATGACCACCTCCTAAAATAGCTTTGGATTGAGAGTATAATCTTCCACAATAAATTCGTCTCATGGCTTTCCCATGATGCGACCATTGTCATTGATCAGTCCATTTTTATGGAGCTCTTTGATCAGATTTTCCCGCGGATCCTCGAAATAGTTGTCCACATTGTCTCCAAAATTAAATCCTGCTCCAAAAGCCAGATTGGGATCTTGAATTTTGTTTAGCCCAAGATAATCTTTCTTCGACCAATCCTGTTTGATTGACACCAATCCCTTAACGCGCAAGAAGTCGATTACTGACGCTTTAAGATATGTCTCAATGGTTCCTCCCTTCTGTACCCTTGCCTCCAGTTTTTCGACCAGTTCCTGCGGGCATCCATGCTTCTTGAGGAAGGCCGGTAGCAGCTTGCGGGGATCCTGATAGACAATTTTCTGGATATATTTAGGATCCAGCGCTCCCGTTCGAAGCATGAGTTCGTTGTCGAGGGTAAAGTTGCTGTTTTGTTTTTCAGCAAATGTCACAGGATCATCGCTGCGCAATACTTCGACTCCTGAGACATGCTCCTTGGTCGTCACAATCTCGGCAACGGGACTTTTGATGCCGAAGGAATTGTGATGCATCCTATTGTGGGGAAGGTTTGCGGCATCCAAAGAGACGACCATCTGGAAGGTGCTGATCCAATCAAATGCGCTGAGATTGCGTTGGTCGGCTTGCAGTTTGCGGAAGCCTCCTTCCGTGGCCATGCGCACAAAAATGGCATCATTGCCTCCTGACAGGGCATCTTCCTGACATGTGGGTGGACGGGTAAAACCCGCGTAGCCGCGCTCGTGGGATGAGAGCCCTCCGACTTTCAGCATGCTGGTGACAACAGCAGGGCCGCCAGATATTCCAGCAAAAAATCCTACGGCGCCAGCGCGGCGCATATTGTCTGCCACAGACCTTAATTTGGTCACTTGGTTTCCTAAGGGAGTCTTTTCGACCTGTGCTCCGGCCATCATCTCTTGGTTAATGAGGCGTTCGGTGGCTTCGCGCCGCTCCTTTGGCAAGAGCTCCAGACAAAATTTCTGCAGCTGTTCGG
The DNA here is from genome assembly GCA_021372155.1 of Parachlamydia sp. Classification (GTDB taxonomy): domain Bacteria; phylum Chlamydiota; class Chlamydiia; order Chlamydiales; family Parachlamydiaceae; genus JAJFUZ01. Next base: position 3,809 of record JAJFUZ010000397.1, read on the forward strand.
CATTCAAATTGGGCAGCTCAGAATAATTCTGAATGGGGACAATCAGATCGGGCAGGTAGGTCTCAATGACCTGCAGGAGATGTGCCTTGTTGATATCATCGCTCGTCGCTTGACTGATGACGTGCGATAAGCCTGCTGTTGCTAAGAGTCTGTGCATTTTTTCCAGCTGCGCGGCGTTATCCACATGCCCTTCATCGCGACTGCCTTCGTAAAGGCGCACGATCACGGTGTGATGGGCCACATAGCGCCCTTTTGTACTTTCGGGAGGTTGTGTGCCTGTTTTGAAATCGGGTGAGGCCATCTCCTCTGCTCCGATCAGGATCTGCCCAACACCAGGGAGTTCGATTGCTACCATCTTGGCAAATTCTGCCTCAGACTCTTTCACTGTAATCGGACCTTTGTCCGTTGCGGAAGATTGTGAAATCTCATACTTGACCGAGACATTGCGCGCATTCACTTGGTTGCCGAGAGCTTTTGAGAGATGGACGAGGAAATTGGCATCTTTAAAGACACTGAGATCGAGGTTACGACGGGCACTGGGAGTCAACTGGAAGCGCAGTTCTGTGCGCATTTGCCCTGGCTGATTATCTAAAGCACGGCGGCTTAGCACAACTTCGTTTCCCTTAACGGAATGGGAATCTACTTTAGGGTATGTCACACCTGTATCCATTCGTTTGCCGATGAGGACCATCTCAGGAGCTTGAGAGGATTGGAATGAGGCCATGCTTGCTTGAGTGGGATCGTTGGCAGGCAGCTTGGCCGCATGGGCGCGCACTTGCGCTGCCAGAGCCACCTGTGCATCTCCATGCTGAGGCATTTCCAAAGGCTTTGTGGAACCCGCTACAAAAGTTTTTTCCAAAAGCCGCTGGCTAAAGGCATCGCATACCTTGAGGTACTGCACCTTGAGTTGTGATGGTGTGCCACCTTTCTGCAAGTCTGTGCCGATTTTGGCCAGCAATTGCTCCTTTTTTCCAATGTCAGAAAAACTTGTCGCGGTATTGACTTCCTGCATGAAGCTATTTAGACGCCGCTCGATTTGCGCATGCGTTTGCGGCTGTTCCAGGTGATCGGTAAAGAGATCCTCCATTTCGTATCTGACTTTGTCCGTACTGATTTGGGAGATTGTTACTTTAAGTTGGCTGACCTCTCTTGCTTTTTCTGGATTTTCAGCCAGAGTTTTTAAACTCGCCATTTTTTCTTTGGCTGCAGTTTTAATTCTATCATCAATTTGTTCTTGGGATTTTGCTATAGTCGGCTGTGGTTCCATTGGTACAGGAGATCTGCCAAAAATGCTTATTATTTTGTCAAACATAACTTCCCTGTTACAACTTTACTATAAATATAATTATAAAAGTTGTGGGAATGTTAAATCAATAACAAAAATCTAATTAAACTATTTTAGTGCTAACTGACTTTATTTTTGTTGTAATTTGCTGATGGAGCAATTCTATTTGCTCTTTTCTAGTGTTAATCATCTCTTCCGTCATATCGGAATGAAAACGGTGAAGGCAGCCATCCTGGATCAAGGCTTCTAAAGCAGCGCTGATACATGTAGAGACTTCCATTGTCCAGTGGGAGTCATCTTGGAGAAGCTGGTTGAGCTGTTCGCAAACCTGGTCTCGCAGAAACAGGGATTTATCAATGTCCAGACCCTTCAGAAATCCTGCCTTGACTATCAAATAGACCGCGTTCCAGTGCTTGAGGATGAGAGATGGGGGAGACCAACTGCTAATATATGTCGCGTACACGGCAGGTTTATTAGGAAGTAAAGGTTTAAGAGACGGATGACTGGTCAATTGATCTAGATTTTCGAAGATATGCTCATAGTTATTCAGATTTGCAAGCAAAGTCTGTAAGGCTGCTCTTGCGGCGTCTGTTAATGGGGGTAACAATTCGCGTTCTGCGAGTTGGCACATATCGTGGACGAAGAAGCAAGAGGGCTCTTCATCCTCAGGTCCGCAGCTGAGGACATGCCTGATGGACAGGAGGAGATGATGAGAGTAAATCTGGGAGGCACTGACTGGGGAAATAATAGACGAAGTCAGGAGATACCGGAGTAATGTATAAGTGGGATCGATCTGCAACTCCTCTGCATTAGGCAATAGAGACATCGTCAAGAAAAGTTCGCGCAGAAGGATCGAGAATGTCTGGCTGGTGTCTAAAGGGTTTACGATATCAAACTGCAAGTGGTCCCGAATAAATTGATGGGTCAATCTTTGATAGCGTGCAGCAGGCAAAAATTGCGCCAGAACTAAAAGGCCATATAACTTGACATATTCAGGGGTTGGATTTTGATCGTGAGCGGTTCGAGAGGGAGGAGCGCTGATATCGGTAGCCACCATGTTCTGATACCAGCGAGAAAGGGAATCTTCAATGGCCTGCGAAAATGTCGGACAGGGTTTGAACTCTTTCAACATCTCAAGCAATTTGAAAAATTGATACATCTGTTCATAGCCTGGAGAACTCAAGAGAAACTGACAGACTATATGATCAAACAATCCCTGAATATCCTGGAAGGTATATTCACATTGCTTCGAGACGTTCAATAAATTGCGTATCACAGTTGTCAAAACTAAAGATGGTTTTACACTCTTGTCCCCATCATACTGCTGAATCAGCGGCAAAAGGGGTTCTTTCCATTTTTTCGCTACCCAATTTGAAATCATCAATCGAAACAGGCTGGCAAGTCCTTCCACAGAAAGGCGCATTTGGCATAAATTGGGAATAATTTGTACCAATCTATTTGCTACGATTTCTCGTTGGGTGTGTTGTCGCAAGAATAGGCGATAGGGTGTTTCATGGGTCAGGATGGCAGTAAAGCCGATGATAGCCATTTCAAAGCTTCGATCAGGAATCATCCTGCTTCCTGCAGAAAGCATGTTTAGGGCATCCCTTAACAAACTTCCTTCTACAGGAGGGAAATACCAGATATCATGGATTCGAGCGAGTTCTGCAAGGAGGGTGCAACAGGTCTGAGGGTCTACGATTGACTTTAACTTGTTTTGCAGGCAAACAGCAGCTTCCGACGGGAGTTTAGGGATAGAATTCCATACCTCCTCTCGATGGTGTAAAGCAAGCAAGGCGATAACGGGTACGATCGTCTCTTGTGTGAGGGGAAAAGCTGCCAAACGGTTCCAGGCGGCTGGTAGAAGTATCCTTGTGGCTGAAACCTGAGGCAAGGTTTCATCATTAAACATTGTGCATGTCGCCGTGCCGGCAACTCCTTCGCAGCTGTCAAAACTAAAAAGGACTAAAGCGCCCACAAGCACTTCTTCATACTCTTTCGGCAGCTGGGGTGTCTGAACTTCGAACAGCCAGCCCAGCACGGGAAAGAGGGATTGGTAGGGTACCGAATTATTCAGATGCGTGTCGGCATCGTCTTGCGGCGATGCAGCTCGCATTCGAAATTGCAGAAGCTTGGCAGCCACTGTGAGCAGGGCAGTTTTGGTAGATTCAGGAAGGGGTGACACCTTCTTGAAGATGGCAAGATTGTCTCGATGGAGAATGGCCAGGAGGCGCGGGATATCCTTTTGGTGAATCGGTTGCTGAGCCATTTTTTCGGCAAGCTCTGAAAATTTGTTCCCTGGATTTTCAGTTGGAAACCGTTTCAGCTGCTCCAGGAAAAGGATGGAGGTGCCGATGGCATCTTCCCTGGTATGACGGGCCGCTTTGCTATTTCTTCCACCCTCCGACGGCCGTCTGGCCAATGCCTGCTGGCGGATATCCTCGATTTTAGGATTTGATGAATCAGACATGGCAACGTCTGGTGGATGAGAAGAATGAGCTGTCGCTCGATGTACAGATTTTGCTGGATCCATTTAGCCAACCTATTAAAGCATGTAATTATCTCGACTTATACAATTATTGGCGAGCAACAAAATTATAGTTGGACTCCAACAGCCATATTGTCTGCCAAATAGACAGCCATCGTTGCTCATGCGCCCCCAACTCCTAAATTGTACCCTGCGCGGTCACCCAATCGAATCAAAAGCTGTTTGTTGGACTCTTCTAGATCATCTTCTGTCTCGGCAATCCCGCCTGGAACATTCTATCAGGTTGAGCACGTAGGTGTGGTAAGAAAAAATTCATTTCACCTCCTTTAAAAATCAAGGTCTTAGGTAATCTACGAGATTACCTAAGACCTATACTTACTTATTGGATTTGAAAAGAGATTCGAATTCGAAGCTACCTTTCTCCAAATGTTGTAGAATTTCCGCTTTTCGAAACGAATTAATTGAAAATTGAAGAAATTGTTGGTAATAGAGAGAATGCCTAAATCCATAACAGTTGTTGCTATTGTCTATGTTGTTTAATACTACTGAACTGCATCGTTGCAAAATGATTGTGTGAGGGTCATTATTAAATAGATCAGAATGGTGTTTCTTAGCATATTCTTCTGGCATCCATGTAGTTTTATGAGTTGTCTCATATTCTTGAATTGCCTTAGCTACTTTAATGGAATATTCAAGGTATAATTTAGGGTCTCTGATGATAAGGCCACCATTGCTGAATAACTGGCGATGCTGTTCGCGAGCTACTAGATAGCAATAAGCCGCATATATTGGATAGAGATCTGGGTTCTTCTTCGTCCGAATATACAGAGTGAGGCCTTTTTTTGTGTCTC
>JAJFUZ010000398.1 GCA_021372155.1 Parachlamydia sp.
AGAAGCTTGTGAAGGGTCGTTTCAAAAATTACGAGACGCCTGGAGCAGGCGCAACGATCATACTGAAGAAGTATCATGAAAAATACATGCCAATGTTTACGAAGAAAATGGCTGATGGGGAGGTTTACGAAATCCCACTATATGTCGCAAGGCACTTGAATGGTATAGACGTCACCGCGGAAGGTGTGGATGGTAAGATAAACTCATGCGGGTACCTCGTACATAGCTTTATAACAAACCCCGATGGGACATTAAAGAAAGCCGACCACGACAACTCTGGGAATCCGGTACCGATTTTCACAAATAAGTATCAAAGACGCTATGGCTTTGAGTCGCTTGAGTTTGGTAACTAACACCACTAATAGGGATGGCCTAAATTCGCATTCTTTTGACCATAGCGCGATTTTTCGATGTTTGGGCCATTTGTACCTTTGGCTTAGATTGACCCCGTGTAGGGCGAATTAGATGCCAAGAAAACGATTCTGGAGATAACATATGTCAGCACCAAGCACCTTAGCTACTATTCGAAACAAGATTCGTAGGATAACGGGCCGTCCATCCAACACATCAATCACTGATGCTCAGATCGATGAGTCTGTAAACACATTCTATGTTTTCGATTTCCCCGAGCATCTTCGTCTCCAGAATCTGAGGGTAAACTATCAGTTTTTAACCTCAGCCAATATTCCTGTCTACGACTTTCCTACAAATCTTTTCTTGACAGTCATGCCACCTATTTTCATAGCTGGCTATCAAAGTTACATGACGCAGAGTAGGGAAAACTTCTTTAGGCTTAACCCAGCGCTCAATTATCTCCAGCAAAGCGTGGCAACAGGTACGGGTGTTATCTCGACCTACACGTTTACATTGGCAAACGGAAACATTCTTCGAGGATTTAAGCAAAATCCTCCAGGGGCTTATTCTGATTACACAGCCTATGCATTACCAGCAGCTCCATTTAAGACAAACACCTTAAACTGGAACGTCATGTTTTCAGGCCTTGATGCACTTGGCAACTCAGTTTCGCTCGTGGATGATGGCCTAGGCAACCTTTGGCTTCCAAATGAGGACATTGCTTGGGATGCGGGGTTAGCTCAGACAATCCCATTACCCAGAGGCTCAATTAACTATATCACAGGCGCTGTTTCAATCACCTTCCCGACAGCCATTGGACTAGGTAATCCAATAAGCGCCCAATATGTGCCCTTTGTTCCAGCACGGCCTATGAGCGCTTGTTTCTTCCAAGACCAGATCTCTATATATCCAATCCCCAATTCAGCCTACACAGTATCCTTTGAAGCATATAAGTATCCAACGGCCCTCCTTCAATCTGGAGAATCTCCCCAATTGGCTGAGTGGTGGCAAGCATTGGCTTATGGAGGGGCTGATAAGATCTTCACAGATAATGGAGACATGGAAAACGCTGCCAAATACAGGCCCTTGCTAGATGAGCAACTTAGGCTAATCATGCGAAGGACAATCGTTCAGCAAACCAGCGAACGAACTTCCACGATCTATACAGAGCAGACTTCGCCCATGGCTCAGTTTCCATTCGGGAATAATTTTGGTTTCTAAAAAATAGTTCTTCCTTTTTGGTAATTCAAAAAACTTCTATTATACAGAAAAATATTAGGAGTTTACCAAAATGGTTTACAAGCCAACTATCCCAGCTGCCAACGATAGGCCCGCCCAATCTCAATCAGAGATTCAAGAGAACTTTACGCAGGCTAATACTCAAATCACCCGCGAGCACAATGCCTTCGACTCTGCCGCAGCGGATGGTAAGCATAAGTTTGTTACTCTCCAGAGGTCTGCTGGTGTTCCTCCAGCTGGAACGGACATTATCCTAGCCCAGGCCCTAACTGTTGCCGGTAACCCATATGCTCAGATTGTCTATCCAGGCAATGCTTTTCTCATACCCCTCGTACGTTTTCACCAGGCGGCCATCCCCGCAGGTTCCGGCACAAGGAATATCTTTAACTTTGGTACATCGTCATTAGTTCCACAATCAGGTACGATCGAAGTATACGACATGGGAACTAACTCTGGCATAGTCTTTGGTCTATTTATATGGGATGGTGTCAACCTCAATGTACCGGGCGCAACAAATGCTCAGCTTGGCAACTCAAGTACATACGTGAAGCTCCAGAATGCAGGCGCGATGTTACAGCTAGTTGTCTCAGGATTAGGTGCTCCCACCAATATTTCAGTTAAAATTATGGGTACGGCAATATGAGTTATCAGCCCTATTACATTGCGGCTTTTGAGCAAAATAGTGGGTTAAATACATACTACGAGCCATTCCTTATTCCAGAAAAGGCCTTCCCTAATCTTGAGGATTGCTTTTGCTTTAGAGGAAAGGTTATTCGTAGACAGGGGTTTTCCCTTCTTGGAAGGCTTAGAAGGGTATTCTCACAATTCAGCATGACGGCTATTGACTCAACGACTACGTCCATTAACTTGCTTACAGGGGAATTAGGACTGACAGGGGAGCCTAATGCTCAAATTGAACCAAAGACCCTTGTAGTAACAATTGCAGCCCCAATTTCGCAAACACTAACTGATGTGAACGGAAATGGAATCCTCACCATAGCTCCAGCTGGTATAATAACAGATGCTAGCATTGATTATAATACAGGGGTCCTAACTCTTGTCTTTTCAGGAGCGGCGGCAGCATCGGCGGCCTTGATGGATGTAGCTTACTTTCCCGGCTTACCTGTTATGGGGCTTCGAACTGAAGAACTGCTTCCCATCAACGAAGAAAACACGATCGCTTTTGATACAAAATATGCCTATCAATTCGACCCTGTAGCCGAAGAGTTTGAGGAATTGCCCGCAGCGACGCCCACGATATGGAATGGGGCTAATTTCAACCTATTTTGGACCACGAACTACTACAAAGATAAGAGCGGACCTCTATTTTGGGCAACCAACACCAATCTAGGAGCAACGCCTGATCCTCTTCGCTACTACAATACTAACGATTGGACGACTTTCGAGCCTCTAGTTAACCCAGGAGTCTATCTTGAACAGGCCGAGGTGATCTTGCCATACAAGGATCGGCTGCTCTTCATGAATACATGGGAAGGGGCGGATTTAGCGAACACAACCCAATATCCACAGAGAATTAGATTCAGCTGGAACGGGGACCCTCTCCACGTAGACGCTTTTAGGGATGATATGCCCGGCCATGGAGGCTATATCGATGCTCCTACAAGTGAAGTCATTGTAAGCGCTGAGTTTATCAAGGATACGCTCCTAATCAAGTTCGAACGATCGTCATGGAAGCTTGTATATACAGGGAACGAGACCCTGCCCTTTGTCTTCCAAAAGATCAATACGGAGCTTGGAGCTGAGAGTAAATTCAGCTTGATACCGTTCGATAGGGGCGTTTTTTGCGTAGGAAACTATGGAATCACCTCTGACGATAGCGTGAATGTTGAAAGGATCGATACAGCAATTCCCAATCTAGTGTTCGATTTTAGCAATGACGCAGAGGGAGTGCTAAGAGTTTACGGTATCCGGGACTTCACGAACGAGTTAGTCTACTGGGCCTATCCCGATGATACAGAAGACGTGGTTTATCCTAACAAGGTCTTACTATACAACTATCGCAATAGCACCTTTGCTATCCTCAATGATAGCTTCACATGTTATGGCTATTTTCAAAAGCAGCTAAATGTACCATGGTCAAAGCTTCCATTTCCAACATGGGCAGAATGGCAATCGATCTGGTCTTCGGGACTGCTCCAAGAGAAGTATCCTTTGATTGTAGCTGGAAACCAACACGGTTTTGTCGAATATTTCGATGATACAGTCACCAATGATCCTTCTCTATTCATAAAATCGATTAACTTTGCTCCTGGAGATCCCACATTTGTTGTTCCAGACCACAATCTCAATACAACTGATGTAATCGAGATAACAGATATAACAGGAGGCGGTACTGTTGACCCTTCGGCCTTGAATGGACATACATTCCAAGTGAGTCGTGTTGACAAAGACACTATCACCATTCGAGGCTTTTCAGTTGGAGCGTTTACGAACATAAAAACTCTTGGCTGGGTGGATACTGGAAGTCTCTATACAGGAGCCGGGCAGATACAGAAGATCAATGGCCTCACCATAAGTACAAAGGTGTTCTCCCCATTTTATGAACAAGGAGGACAGTGTCGCCTTGGCTATATAGACTTCCTTCTTGACAAGACAACGAGTGGTGAAATCACTTCAAATGTGTATGTGGACGAAGACTCGTCCAATTCAGTCACTGATGCGGTAGCTAATCCTTGTCTTGTAGGATCATCCACACTCTATACAAAGCCTGAAAATGCTACGCTTTTGCCTCAGCAATTAGCTCAAAAGAAGATCTGGCATAGGCAGTTTGTACAAACAATTGCTCAGAACTTCCAGATTGTCCTCAGCATGACTCCAGAGCAGAAGGCTGACCCCGATATCGCAGATGCTAATGTTATTTTGCATGCGCTCGCATTCTACATTTCACCCAATGCAAGGTTGACACAATAATGACATACGCACCCATCAATTCTAAAACAGCTTATCTCTCGACAGCCGAGACATTACCCAAGGATCAAGGGCAACTCCTCGTTAAGCTAACCTCATTGTTCACAGACATCGCAAATGCTGTCAATGTCCGGCAGATAAGTATCTATCAACAAAACCTACCAGTTTTGACAGGACAGCAGTTTTCCGTGCCGGGGTCGAATCAACAAAAAAAGACCCCATACAGGCAGGTGTACTACTTTGGAGCGATTGCAGCAGGCGCTACTTTAAACATTGCCCACAACATAACTGGCCTTGTTGAGCTAACTAATGCCTATGGGACGTGTGTGACTGTGAACGACTGGCGAACAATTCCATCAACATCAACTGTTGCTTTGAATCAACAAATTTCCTTACGTGTGACCGCGGCAAATATAGAGATAATTAACGGAGCCGCTTGTCCAAACATCACGTCCGGAAAAGTGGTGCTGGAGTACTTATTAACATAATCCACACTGTCTTAAGAAGAAGACAAATACAACTATGACTCTTCTTCCTTAGGGTAAGTTGAAGTTGTTTATAAAAAAATATTGATAGTTGTACTATGAAGAAAAACTTATGAGGCAATATGTCTTGGCAACCTTTAGCAACGATAGGAGCAGGAGCTTTAGCCGGTTCCTTTGGCGGAAAAAGCAGTACTTGGAGTGGTCAGAAGGAGAAAATTGAGAAGTTATCAACATTGCTTCCCCAACAAAAGCACATGCTTGAAAAGCTTCTCAAACATCCTGAGCGGCAATACTCCGACATAACGCAGAATCCAAACTACCAATCAGGATCAAACTATATCAACCAGATCCTAAGCCAGAACCCCGAAATGATGAAGCAATTTGAAGCTCCTTATATGAGGCAGTTCAATGAGCAGGTCGTTCCCGGCATATCGGAAAGATTCAGCGGCCTAGGGGCCCAGAGATCCTCTGGATTCAACCAAGCCATGGCTCAGGCTGGTAGTGGTCTATCTGAGCAATTGGCCGCAATGCGAGCGAATCTGGGCATGCAAGCATTGGCTCCGGCATTAAGCTACTCACAGATGCCATTTCAACAACAATACATGCAAGGCTCCCAAGATCTAGATCGAATGCGATTAGGCTTAGGAACTCCAGCTTTTGGGTATCACGTGACAGACGCGCAGCCCGGGATAGGTCAAGGCGTATCTGGCTCACTATTAAAAGCCGGCGGGTCAGGCCTCATGGATATGTTTTCAAGTTGGTTTGGTGGCGGGAATAAAGGTTCAGCTTCTCCTGCTGATCAAGGTTCAAGCACTCCTAAGAGTACATCTATCTGGGAACGACTATTTTCATAGTCAATATATAGGTAAAAAATGGCATTCACACTACACACGGCTGGCACGCCCACTATGGCGGCAACGATGGGACAGGCCCTTGAGTCTGGAGCGCAAGCAGGGCTTCAGATGAAGCTTTCCCAGATGATGGAAAAGCAACAGCAAGACCAAATCATGCAACGCAATGCTGAAATAAACAAAAAAATGTTTGGCATTGATTCTGGAGTAGATCCGCAGATTGCTTTTGGTCTCCATAAGCTGATAGTTGAGCATGGGGGGATGCAACGTGCGAATAGAGCCGCAGCAATCGCCGCCGGACTCCCCGTTGAGCCTGAAGGCGCTGAACTTGAGGAAGAGAAGCTACCCAAAAAGTACGATCTAAACGGCCCATTTCCAGAAGATCAGCCGAAACCTCCTGCAATGCCTAAAGGTCCAGCATTCGGATCTCTGGATGATTTAAAGAATCGAAGGACCCTCCTTATGCAAGAATACAACAAGGAGAAAGATCCAACAGTTAAGAAAGAGATAAATACGTCCCTAAAAGATGTTAATAACCAGATAATGAAAGAAAGAGAAGTATCTTCTAAAGAACAAGCGCAAAGATTTAAGTATGAAGAAGAACCAAGAAAGTATATTAAACAGTTAAGTGATGATTACAATTCTACATTGAAAAAGCGACCCATTTATAAAATACTTGAATCTAAAGCACCAGAACTGCAACCTCGATCGACCCTTAGACGATTCCTGATGGAAAGATACGACCTTCCAGCTGGGCTACTATTAAATCCTACCGAAGAAGCTCTAGAAAAAGTATCTCAACAACTTCTTAGAGGTATAAGTTCAGATTATAAGGGAAGAATTTTACAGAGCGAAGTAGAAAACTATGTAAAATCTAATCCATCCCTTTTGAATTCACCAGAAGGTATGCAAAAACTCGCAAAGATGCAAATGGCTATGGATGAGGTGGCGGAGAAAAAGTGGAAGTATGCAAAAGATCTTAGGAAAGATTTCAGGAGTAAAGGCCAAGCTCTTCCCGAGGACTTTGAGGAAATGGTCCTAGATAAGGCAAGTGAGTTCCAAGATGAATCTTATCAGAAAATAAACGATATTTTGAATCTTAAGGGTCTTCAAAGTGCGATTCCAGAAGGCAAAGTCAGAGTTCAGGATAAAGAAGGCAACGTTGGATTGATCGATTTAAATAGGCTGGACGAGGCTATATCTAGAGGTGCCAAAAAAATATGACAAGCTCGCTTTCAGATTTAGGATTTACGCCAGAAGAAAAAGCCGAGACTCCTTCTCCATTTATGCCATCTTCACTTGCAGATATTGGTTTTCAACCAGAGGCTTCTACATCAGAGAAGCCTGGCATAGGGGCATTAGGTCAATTTGCAGCGGGTGCAGCAACCTATTTAACTTGGCCAGCTGATGTTTTGAAAAGCGCTGTTCAGCAATCGGGAATTGACACGCTCAAAGAGCTCGGAGAAGATACACCAGAAGCTCGTGCTATTGTCAATAAAATGGCAAATAAGATTCCAGTCCAAGAAGATCTTGAAAGATATCTAGAGACAAAAACAGGAAAAAGTTTTAAGCCTCAAGGCTTTGGAGAAGAATCTGCTCGAGCCGCGGGAACTTTCTTTAACCCCAAAGGCATCTTAACAGGAGGAGCCAAGCAGATAGGTAAGACATTGGCTAAACGGGGTCTTACTGCAGCTGCTGGAGGTATCGGTCAAAAAACTCTTGAAGAAGAGGGCGTTCCTTCGATAGTTGCTGGATTAGCTGGGGCCGGGATTTCTTCCATTGGAGACCTCGAGAGGAAGTTTTCCGCAGAAGGAAAGGAGCTTAAAGATCTAGCCCAAAAGCATGCGCTTCGTGAATCTCAGTATATAGCCAAGGAGAAGTCCAAAATCTTGCCTCTTATCACTAAGGGACATGCTGAAAAGATTAAGAGTGAAGTTGCTGAGACATCGAAGCAGGCGATTGAAAGAATTGTCAATGCAAAGCATCCCATATCAGATTTAAGGAAACAGGGAATCAACATCGACGCCTTTTCTGAGAAGCTTTTGAATAAGACCTCAGAGGCGGCCAAGAAGAGTACTAGGGAGTTGAATCTTGAACCTTTAATCGAATCTATAGACAAAAAAATAGACGAAGTACGGGCTTCGGCACCTTCACTCTCAGAATCTGATAAAAAATTTATAGACATTCTTGAAACGAAGAAAGAAGATTTTGCAAAACAACAGTTCATTAAGCATGAGCAGTTTTTAAATCAATATAGAAAGAACAATAAAGATAGATTCGATTTTTATAAGAATCCCCAAACGACACATTTACAAGATGCTGCTAATTCGGCCTATGGCTTTGTAAATGAAGAAATGGTGAAACTTGCGGATGTGCAAGCAGACGAAGCTTTTATGAAACCATTCAAGGCTTCAAATAAAATCTATTCAGAAAAAAGCGATTTAAATAAAGTCGAATCAATTCTACAACCTTTCTTTGACGATCCAACAATAGACAATCTAAATAGTATTCTGAAAAATGATAAAAAGACCGCTTGGCTTAAGAAGAAACTTGGCCCTGATGGTCTAAACGAAGTCATGAAGATCGGCAAATACGCCAAGAGGGCTCAAGATAAACTAAACGAACAGTTTCACCAACATGGAGATAGCTGGGTATCAGTTGCACGAGATATCGGACTGGCCTCGTTTCTTTCCATTGCACACCCAGATATCACTAAGATGCTAGACCTAGGAATAGGGGCGTCCTATGCAAGAGGATTGGTGCTATCAAATAAAACCATGCGTGGCGATCTGATAGATTTTGAGAAAGCCCTGGCAAGTGGGAGCAAACGAGCGATCAGACTCTATTCAACAAAACTGAATGAAGATTTTGATAAAACATTAGGAAGTCCGGAAGATCTAATATCTAAGGATTAATAACAATCAAACAACCACGCTATTGATACAAAAACAAAAAAATAAACTATTGCCATTCAAACTATCCCTTCTTTTTACTTTCGAGTTCATACATTTTATTTTGAAACATTTTCATATCTTCACGAATGCCGGTAAGAACCGCATTGGTTTCAGTACGCATAGTCTCGACTTTCCCTTCAATGGCACCAACTTTCTCTTCTATTGCCTTGACTCTAGTGTCAGTAGCCTCTGAGTATATCTTAATCATCTCTGCCGTATCCGTTTTGAACCATCGTAGGATAAGCAAAATACTTGCAAACATCCCTAAGATCTTAGCGAGTTCAATATTCTCTGGTGTCATAAATCATTGCTCCTATTTACGCCTCAATGATACAAGATTGTCTGATTTATTGCAATTTATATCAAATGTTGTCACATTCGCCTCCCTGATACAAATCTTTTAAAATTATCGAGTTCATCATCAAAATTAATAGCACCTCTATCTATTTGTTTAATTTTTACTCCAGACAAAAGTTGCATTATAGTACAAAGTTGTGTTTCTGTAAAAATATCTTTGATTGTAAAATTTTTAGTAATTTGAGTTCCAATGGCATAGCAGGATTCATTCAGCAATCTCGCAAATATTACACAGACCAAAAAACTTACATCCGACCCTGGAACATCGTATTTCTCACGCATATCTTGCAGTATTTTCATAGTAGCAAGTTTAAAATGTCTATGGACAAGCAAGGAAAATTCTTTATTGTTTTCTTCCTTGTTTAGCTCTTCTGTCCAACTCATATTCACGTCTCCATTTGTGTATTTGACTTAAACGTCTCTTTCCACATATAACTCTTCAAGGCCCTTAGCTCACAGATTAAGTTATCGCATTGGTCCACAATTTCCTTATTTTCTTCCACGAAATGGTCATGCTTTATCTGTGTGAGACAAAAAATGTACATATTGAATCTATAGTCGATATTTATCATGTCTTCTGTTATCTTAGTCATCCCCGCATTCCTTCAGGAAACGTTCCTCATCGCTCATAGATTCCTCTGGATATCGTGGGTCATGCTTCATCGTGATGAAATTGATTATTTGAATGATTCTGTGTGGAACGATGACACTTCGCTTGTCAATAGAACTGTCGATTGGGTAAATCAGTGGCTTAATATCCATCTTGCCATAGTCGATGCTCCATTCGCACCTATAGTAGCATCCCTCAAGGCGAAATAGGTCTGTATATCGACCTATGGATATGCAATCAATCGGAATGTCAGCCTTTTTTAGCTTTTTGATGAGGTTGACGTGTAGCATATCATTCTGTCGGGCCCTCTCTATAGAGGGATAGATTTAATTCGAGAGCTGATCTGGTTACAGCCTTGGCGAGGTCATAGGAGATCTCGTGTTCGATGACCATGAGAGATACCTGTTCGCCTAGCCAATTGGCCAAAAGAGTACTCATATAGGCCTTGAGGTGGAGTTCGTCTTCTCGATTCATGGCGCTTCGTAGCCTCGTGAAAGGGCTGGAGCCACGATCTTGGCATAAAGGAGGTTGTCTTCTGGAGATGGTTTGGATAAATCCTCGATCTGTGGGGAGCGAATGAGCGGATATCCCTCTAACATGATGGAGTTGTAGAGAGATATCCTATCATCATTCGTGAGGGCAGATACAATCATTTTTATTTACCTGATTCGTCTTGAACGTTTGGTTCTGTCTTGGCCTTGAGGTAATAGTCTATATCCCACACAATATTGTTCACAAGATCTTCTCGGAAATTCTTATCAGGCACCTTAGCAATCATCTTTGCTGTATGAAGACATGCGGCTTGTATATAAATCAATTTCCGCATCTCTTCTGAACGATCGAAATGTTTAGAAAAGACCTCTTCGGAAATCTCTTCGCACATTTCCAAGCCTTTCCTGAACACCTCAATATCTGAACGAAATTGTTCCACAGAAACATTTTCGTCTTCCAACACTTCTTTCATGGATTTTAGCTTCTTCATTATCGGTCCTTACTTAGATCAAAGGTTCGGATCATCTTGATTATTTCATCCCGAAGGCCTTCTCGGAAATCAAGGACAACATGATGAAGACTCACGTCTAAGATGCTAACGCCTATGGAAACGGCCATTGATACAGCTTTTGTAGTTGGCGTTTCGCCATACTTTTCCTTGACCGATTCGATGACATCTGCAGTCACGTATGAGATAAAGTCTAGTTCTTTCTCTTTCGATGGATCTCCGGTTACGTCTGTCACCTCTATGCCCATAAATTCTCCTCACCGTCATCTGAATCATAGTTCTTAATTATATTAATAAGTGTTTCTTTACACTTTTCTCTCGCACAACCTTTGGCCTCCAAAGGAGAAATCAAAAGGCACAGTCCCAATTTTACCATCGTCGCCGTAATTTTTGGAGTTAACTTTTCTCCATAATTCCTGGAGACTTCTTGATATATATGGTCAAGTATAGAACAAACAAACATGGGATCCGCGCCTTCATCCATTATTTCACCTCACTTTCGTCTAAATCAAAGTTTTGGATTGCTTGAATCCATGTGGCTTTAAGCTTTTCTGCAACACCAGGGGGCACCTCTCGATAAATGTTGTATAGAATAATCATCGAAAGACTGCTAAAGATTGGCAAATATAGGGTCGGCTCATACGATCTATATTTTTCGTGGAGTGAGTCATAGATCTCTCTGGCTGAGTCTTCGATGAACTTAATGTCTTCGTCTTTAATCATTTTTCACCTTATCCTTCTTTGTTAGCATTGGACATGTTATAAATTAGTCGTAATACATTTATTCCGGCATAAACGGCAGTAGACGCAGCTGCTGCTGGAGACGTATTATCGGGATATCTTTCTTCGATTGCATCAAAGACATCATTGACTAGCCGCAGGACAAACTTTGGGTCAAGCTTTTCTTCCATTTTTACCCCTATCATTTTCGAACGCGCTCTTCAAAATCATTGATCATGTCGAGATAGGTTTTTTTCAAACCTTTTCTATATTTGCACGCACCATAGACACTGTATAAAAGACCCATTGCCAAGCAGATAACGGTCTCTCTATAAGCTGCTACTGAAATTTCATCGGACTTCTTTGCAAGTTCTTCGACTACCATTTTGAGGGTCTTTTTAGATAGTTCAAAGTGAAATTCACTTTCGTCCATTCGAAAACCTCGTCGTGTTTCTCTCATATTTGAGAATGATCGAGCCTACCCTACCACATCGGTTTTTAGCAATGATGATTTCGGCCTCACCTGGACGATCTTGCGAGTCATAGTAATCTCTGCGAAAAAGGAACAAAACGACATCGCTATCATGCTCAATTGCCCCTGATTCTCGAAGATCCCCTAAGACAGGTCGATGGCCTGGCCTGTCATCCACTTTACGGGAAAGCTGAGCAAGGCATAGAATTGGTATCTCTAGCTCCCGGGCTAGAAGCTTCAAGGCTCGTGAGATAGAGGCCACGTCTGTTTGTCTATTGTCACTTGCTCTGGACGATGCGGGCTCAACAAGCGTAAGGTAATCTACGACAAGCAATCTAATCCCAAAGCAAGCTTTGAGTCGCCTTGCTTTACGCCTAAGCTCTTGGATCTTTGGGTGGGATCGATCATCAATGATGATGGGAGCGGCTTCGATTTTAGGCAACTCCTCGCGTATCCTTGCCAACTGCTCGTCTGTAAGATTTCCGGTCACCAAAGCTTCAGATGGAACGCCAGATCTAGAACAGAGAAGCCTATAGGTTAATTGCTCAGCGGTCATTTCGAGGGAAAAGACACCAACTGGTAGGCCAAGCTCGCAGGCCACATGATCGACGACATTGAGGGCAAAGGCTGTCTTGCCAACAGAGGTGCAAGCGGCTAGCATGACGAGATTGCTTTCGTTTAAACCATTGATTGCCGTGTCCAATTCCGGAAAGCCCGTGGAAAGCCCTGTAATTGGAGGCTTGGATGGGTTTGTTTTATACTGCTCACGTCTTTCGTCGAGAATATCGGCTATGGGCTTGGCTGAATCCTTATACTTACCTTGCACAATATCCCCTACTCTCGTGCCTAGTGACTTATCAGTGACAAAGGCTATGGAGCAAAATTGTCTTTGGATATCATCAAGGAGAACTCCGCAGTCAACGGGGGACGATTGAGCTGATTCGATGGCTTTATTTGAAGTAGAAATGATATCTCTATATACTCTTTTGCCTCGAAGAATTGAGCAATACTCCTCCGCATAGGCTGTCGATTGGTGATTCTGGCACATGGTTATGAGGGTAGGAACGCCGCCTATGACCTCCAGGAGGTTATCTGCTTTTAAGCGATTAGCAATAATATGGACATCGACAGGGGTGCCTGATTGACAAGTTTTCTTTATAGCTTCAAATATGATCTTGTTCTCTTCAAAGAAAAAGTCGTCAAGCTCTAGGATATCTATGCACGAATTCAATTGGTCTTGACTTGTAAGCAAGGAGGCCAGGATAGCCTCCTCAGTTTCTCTTGAGCATGGCAATTCTTTTTTTCTCATTATAAACCTACTTTTCAAAGTTTGCCCTTGATATGCACGAGAGGTTAATTACCCACAAGTAGTAAAGAATTCTCCAAGCAAACATAAGAACAATTATCAGACTCAACATGTTTATTTAATTATGCGAAACTACGCACTACTCCATTGATGCTTTTTGTTACAAGACCTAAACATTAATTGAATTTAGGCGTTTGTGAATCATATCAAAAAACTGCTTGCTTTGTCTAGTAAAAATTGGAATAGTGGCGAAAAACAAAGGATGGATTATGCCTCAAAAACTATCTCCCCTTAGGGCTATTAAGGCGTTTTGTCGGAACTGTAAATACGTCGTCGATGCGTGTTCGACAAGCACGTGTCCCTTGCACAAATATAGATTAGGGAAGATGCATGGACCTAAGACTAGGCACACATGGTCTAAGACTAAGGAGGCTAAATCTGATGAAGCCTAAAAATGAAGTGAATCTTGTCTGGCCAGGTAAGGACGTATGGGAAGCTCCTGCGCCTCATGTCCTATGCGAGAAAGAGTTCTACTCCTCGCCAAAGTGGGGACTCAATGACAATCTCCTAATCTATGGAGATAACCTACTCGCCCTCAAAGCTCTTGAAAGAGACTTCACCGGGCAAGTCAAGTGTATATACATAGACCCTCCATACAACACAAAGAACAAACTCGAGCACTATGGCGATAGCTTTGGACATGGTGCATGGCTTGACATGATGAAGGAGCGGCTTGTAATCCTGCGTAGATTGCTAAAGGAAGATGGGACGATATGGATCTCGATTGATGATGAGGAATGCCATTATCTCAAGGTTCTATGCGATGAGATCTTCGGGAGACAGAACTTTGTGGCTAATGTGATATGGGAAAAGAAATACTCCTCGCAAAATGATGCGAAGTGGCTGTCAATCAGCCATGACCATATTCTGGTATATGCGAAGAACAAGGTCTTAAAGAAATCGGATAAGGACAGTAAGAAAGGCCTCAAGCTATTGCCAAGAACTGCAGAGATGAATGCTCGATACAAGAACCCAGACAAAGACCAAAGAGGGCCCTGGATGGCTGATAACTTGACTGTAGGTATGTCTAAAGAGCAATGTCCTAATCAATATTACGCCATCACGGACCCCGACTCTGGATGTCAATTTTGGCCCAATACAAGAAGAGTTTGGTCCTACATTCCTACTTCAATGAATAAGCTAATTCAAGCAGGGCAAATCATCTTCCGCAAGCATCCATCCGGAAGACCATTACTGAAGAGATTTTTGCCAAAAGACCCAGCAGGCGTCGCAGCTAGAACAATCTGGAAACACGAAGAAATAGAGGATAGCTCAGAAGACGAAATCCCAAGAAGAATCAATTTATTGCCAAGAACCGAAGAAATGGATGATCGCTATAGAAATCTTGATAAGGATCTTCGAGGGCCCTGGAAACCGGGAGATCTTTCTGTAAAAACATATTCTTCAGCTTGTGATTATCAGATTAAAACTCCTTCAGGACGTATAGTAGAACCTCCTCCAGGAAGATGCTGGCGAGTCTCAACCAAAAAGTTCGATGAATTGTGTCGAGACAACCGAATTTGGTTTGGACCAGAGGGCAAGAATGTCCCAAGAATAAAACGTTTTTTATCTGAGGTTCAGGATGGAAGCGTGGCTAGAACTCTCTGGTCCTATAAGGATTGCGGAAGCACCGCAGAGGCCAGAAAAGAGAGCCTCGCCCTCAATTCGACGGATGTATTTTCTACGCCCAAGCCCGAGCGTCTTATTCAAAGAATCCTTTACCTTGCCACCAATGGAGGAGATCTAGTCCTAGATTGCTTCGCCGGCTCTGGTACAACTGGAGCTGTAGCGCATAAGATGGGGAGGCGTTGGATTATGGTTGAGCTCGGCAAGCATTGCCAAACCCACATTATACCACGTCTGCAAATGGTCCTAGATGGAACCGACCAGGGGAAGGTGAGCAAGGATTTAAGCTGGCAAGGTGGGGGAGGATTCCACTACTATGAGCTTGTCCATGAAGCAAGCGACGTAAGTGATAAGGAGCCTCTGCTAGATGAACTTCAAGGATAGCATAGAATTAATCTGGCCCGCGAAAGACAAATGGGAGCCTCTAGAGCCCCACACTTTACTCGAAAAACAAATGTACGTATCTGGAAGGGAAGGAATAAACGATAATCTCTTGATCTATGGCGACAATTTACTTGCGATGAAGGCACTAGAGAAGGATTTTACTGGTAAAGTAAAATGCATCTATATCGATCCTCCCTACAATACCAAAAGTTGCTTCGAACACTATGACGATAGTTTTGAGCATTCCGTCTGGCTGAATATGATGAAGGAGAGACTGATTATTTTGCAGAAATTACTAAGTGAAGACGGATCGATTTGGATAAGTATTGATGATGAAGAGTGTCATTATCTGAAGGTAGTGTGCGATGAGATTTTTGGTAGAAAAAATTTTTTAGAAAACGTGATTTGGCAACATAGCGTGCAAGGGAAGGGATACTTGGGAATTTTTTCGACTCATCACAATCATATCTTATCCTACAAAAAATCGAATCTTTTCAAATTGAATTCGTGTCAAAGACTAGAAAAACACAATAAAGCCTATTCTAATCCCGACAACGACCCAAAAGGGCCCTGGAGAACCGGTGACGTCCGCAATTCTCTATATAGAAAAAACTTAATATATGATCTAGTCACGCCATCAGGCAAAACAATCTCACCTCCTTCAAATGGATGGAGATGGTCTAAAGAAACTATGCAAAGAAAGATCGAAACAGGTGAAATCGTCTTTCGAAACAACGAAAATAACATAATTAGAAAAATACATTTGTGCGATCAAAATGGACGAGTTCCTGAGTCAATATGGTTTGCTGATGAAGTCGGAACAACACGCGAGGCAGATAGCGAATCGAAAAAACTTTTTGACGCAAATAACAAATTCTCGACCCCTAAGCCAGAACGCCTCATTCAACGCATCTTACACATAGCAACAAATCCGGGAGACTTGGTCCTAGACTGCTTCGCAGGGTCCGGAACAACGGGGGCGGTGGCCCACAAAATGGGCCGAAGATGGATCATGATCGAACTCGGCGAACATTGTCTCACTCATATCATCCCTCGCCTCCAGAAAGTCATCGACGGGACGGATCAAGGTGGTATAAGCGTGGCAACGAATTGGTTAGGTGGTGGGGGCTTTAGATACTACGAACTTGTCAACCAAGCATTGGAGACAAATAATATGGAGGAGCACAATGAATAAGGATGATATGCCAATTGATGAGGCGATCGTGGAGTATGGCTGGAGTGGTTATCTCTCTCCAGCTCTTGTTTTCTTATCTATACCGCTACTTGTTCTTCTTCTGTGGTCTCTTGTGAGGGGGATTCGTCTTTTCTTTTCGGCTTGAAGGGTGCGCCTGTACGAAGATCTCGGCCATCTTCCCATCGTTGAAGGAGCTTACGAACCTCTGGCTCTTGTGTTCCAAGTAACTGTACGGCTTCTTTTTGGTCTAGATAGTGTTTACCAAGCCATATGAGCATGGTTGGATTTCCCTCTAATGCTTTTCGATATTGCATGCGACGAAGGCTGCTCTTACCATGACTACGGCCTTCTTTTATGATATCCGAGTAACGATTTTCGAGAGTATCTACGCTGCAACCCATTACATGAGAGATTTCTTCCATCGTGCATTGAATTTCAGCGAGTTCTTTGATTTGACGTTCGTCTAAGTTGTGTTTTATAGGTCGTGCCATATACCAAGTTTTTATTTTTATTCTCTCCAATTTTCCATATTTTAATCAATAGTATTTTCTTTATTTCTCCTTTTGACGCTAAACGCTTGTTGTATATCTAGTGTTGTGCAATACTAGATACGTGCCGGGTAGAGATTAACAAACAAATCAAGAAGGAGTATTTATGGACCAGGAGCAATTAAAAAAACTGGAACAATTTGATAAAGGAGTCGACACAGCAAACGCGATCCTTAAGTTGATTAAGGAGCGACATCCGAATATCAATGAGGACATCGAGGCCATAGCGGACTCGCTAAGAATATGTCTAGTTACCATTTTGGACGAACAATGCTCAAAAGCCTTGTTTGCAGATATAATGTCAAAAGCTAAATGCATTGAAGAAGCAAAGGAGAAAGCGAATGAAGAAACAAGATGAGATACATGATTCTAAAGCAAAACTTCTGGACTTGGCCAAGCGATATATCAAGTTACGTTCAGGTAAAGAGACCGAGATACCCGATGAGGAGTTGTGGATCTTAGTCGAAAAGTCAATGAGCCAAACGCTGATGTCAAAGGTCCTCAATAAGGAAGAAGCAATGTCGTTTGCGGCTGCTGCAGCTAAATTTATAATGGAAAAGGAGATAGAAGAAACAAATGAAGATAATTAACCTAGAGCAAAATACCCCCGAGTGGCTCGAGTTCCGTCGGGGTAAGATTGGTGCAAGTGATGCGCCTATCATTATGGGTGTTTCCCCATACAGGACAGCATATGAGCTGTATCTTGACAAAACAGAGGGGATAACCCAAGCCAAAAACGAGGCTATGAAGCGAGGCTCATTTCTCGAAGATGATGCTCGTCGTCAACTCAAGTTAGACTTAAGGCTATCAGGAGATATTGGGCCAGCGGTGCTGCAATCAGAGGAGCATGAGGAGTTTATAGCTAGTCTAGATTGTTTTACTCCAGAGACTGGCTTTATGTCTGAGATCAAATGCCCTAACGAAGCAGACCATTTGATGGCCGTTGCGGGGAAGATTCCAGAGAAATACTATCCTCAATTGCAGCATCAAATGTACGTGGCTGGAGCAAGTTCTAATATCTACTACAGCTATCGCCAAGGGCAAGGAGTCTTTGTTGTCTGTCCTAGAGACAATGAGTATATCGCGAAGCTTGTGCAAAAAGAGATGGAGTTCATTGAGAATGTTCGAGCAGGGATACCGCCAGCTCTTAGCGATAAGGATTTCGTGGAGAGGTTCGATATGGAGTTCCTAACCTATGCTAGGTCATTCGAGTTGCTCAAGGAACAGATTAGTGAGTTGCAAACAAAGGAGCAGGCCCTCAAGGACAAACTCATTGAGATTGCCGCGGGCCAGAATTGCCGTGCTGGAAATGTTCGTGTATCGAAGAGGTTTCGCAAAGGTTCTGTGGAGTATGCAAAGATCCCACAATTAGCGGAAATAGATCTCGAGCAATACAGAGGTAAACCTACGAGCTATCACGTGATAACTGTATGTTAAAATGGCCCTGTTACTTGAAGCAATTTATCTTGCTACACGCACCCATGCAAACAGCCTGTTAGCACCAGGGCCACACTCATCTAAAAAGGACGAGCATAGGCTAATCCCCCGAATCCATTTAATGCAACGCATTTATGGGGGAGGGGGGGGGCCGGGGGCAAAGAGGGGGGGAGGGGGAAAGAAGATACATGGCTCTTGACGGAAGTCCAATAGTTCTTATCTTCTTAACTCCCTAACTCCTTTACTCCTAGAGTCCCGATCTTTATCTGTTCACTAGGAACAATTGTTCATTTTTTATTGAACAGTTCCTTACACCATACAGTTCCAAAAACGCACAGAATCGGGCTACAATGAACGATCGTACCATCAAACGTCTTTACACTCATTTTTCTCATTATAATTCAACCTTATTCAAATTAGAGGCCTTCCTATTGATTATACGACACCTACCCGATCCCATTATGCATGCTCCTCGTATGAATCACTCCAGTCGCTTAGATCTATGTCTTTGTTTCTTCCATTCCCACGAACGAATCGCTCCACGATTGCGAAGAACCCATCTTCTCCATAGTCCACCGAGTTAACACCTTTGTCATTTATGAGATAAACTGAGTAGTCACTTACAGAGACCCCTTGTGATGCATCAGGGTTTTCCTTCACGAATTTTTCCATGATTCTTTTTCTCCTAGTCCTTTTCTCCATATCTGGAGGTGTTGTAGATTGAGGCTCTTTGGTGGTTTTTGTTTGTTTCCTATCTAGTTTCTTTTGATTATCTTCTGAGTAGAATTCCCATATTATATCAAATAAAGTCTTATCCTTGAATCCATTAGGGTATTTAGCTATCGATTTTCGTGCATTACTATAGTATTTCTCGAAGTTATCTCTACCCATTCTGGCAAGGAGTTGTTCCTCCTCCTGTCTCGTTAGCTCTGCTATTACTCGAGGTTTCTTGGGAGGAGGTTCTAAAGGTTTGGGTTGTGTTCTTTTGATTTTTTGGGAAGAGGTAGGTTGAGGTGCTTTGCGAGCTTCCACAGCAACTGCATTATTACCTATACCTACCTTTTCTTTAGATATATATATATCATTTATCTTATTGGGTGCACTCCAGTGCATGGGGGTATGCACTCCAGTGCGTGGGTATAAAATCTTTGATTGAATTTCTTGGTCAGCATCAAATGTTTTTTTTATTTCATCTCGACGGGACCATGTTTCAGGTGTCCAAATTTTTCTTTCATTTCCGTACTCTATTTCAACAATTATGAGACCGAGGCGTTTGAATTTGCTTATCATTTCCTGGATTCTTCGGGGCTTTTTATTGCACAGTTTTGCAAGGTAGGCATTGGACGCCCAGCAGAACCCATATTTATTCATCAGGGAGTAAATCGTTCCATAGAATATTTTTTCTGAGTCGAGGAGTGAAGGATCACTTGAGATAAATGTCGGGATTAGGTTAAAGTAGTGCTGCACAAGTTTTCCTCTTGTAGTGAAGTGGGTAAACTGGGGCGAAGCTTCTACTTCGCCCATTTTTTTCAAACCACCAAACTCTACAGCGCAAACAGAATTAACGTCTAGCCAACATTTCTAGCATCATCTTGATTTTCTCGATTGAGGGACCAATCAGTTAAAGCGGTGAGGAAACTTTCTCTAGAGGATGGACCACCTTTCTTGATCCTATCCAAGATATCTATGTTTGGATAATTCTTCTGGAAATCAGTTACATAGGCAAAAATATCCTCAGCTCCAACAAAGTCCATGTCCATTTTCTGGCTCTGTAGGTACTGGAAGATCTGTACCGCAAGCATCATGGTATCAGACTTAGCCGCTATGGGCTCTATAGGTTGTACAGATTGCATAGGCTCTGCAGACTCATTAGGGATAAAAAATTGTTCCTCGACACTATCGCATTCTTCTAGCTGATCGATTTTACCCTCTTTGCCAACTTCCTCAACGGTGTATAGGCCAGCAACTTTTGTGCTAAATGCTCTGCGCAGAGCCCTAGACTCAGCGCATTTTTCCAACATAACGGACGGCATTTGCTTCCACATCGGCCCTGAACTCTTCCCATACTCACACATTAGGGCTGTAGCCGAAACTTCATGCCACGTCCCGTCCATGGTTTGTTTCTTTACGAAAACCTTTGCAGCTTGCAGGTTGCCTGCCTTGTCATAAGCAAATTGGGTGTCTCTACCTGGTGCATATCTCCCTGTTCGCTCTGCGATAGCCCTCAATCCATCAATTGTGACGATCATGGTCATTTTGCCGCCCATTTTGACAAACTGGAGTTGTCTCATAAATGGATTCAGCTTGTAGAGCTTACAGCAATGGAAAAAAAACTCGCACTCCTCTGGCGATGAGCCTTTGCAGTAGAGCTCTTGGATTAAAGCCTTTTTGGCCTCTAGCCCCCTATCGAAGCTATCTTCTCTCACGGTCATTTCGTTCATCTTGGGTCCCCTTTAAATTATGCGCAATGTATGCTTTTATGCGTTTTATATGCATCTTTGTAAATATTTCTTTCTTCCTCTGTGATCATCAGCAGGAATTCCAGTCGTGAAATCTGGGCTTCGAGATGGAAAATCTCTCGCTCGTAAAATTCATCCCTTGGTATGCTAGTTAAACTTGGTGCCGCTACCTCGTGCATCTTGTGACCGCTCAGGCGATTCTGGCTAAGGGTTGTTTGGGCGGTGTTATTCATTTTTACTCTCCTTCCTCTTCTTCTAGTTCTTCCTTTTTCGCAATCTTTCGAATGGCGCCGATACTGTCTAGCCAATCTGATTTAAATCCACGGTATTCGACCTCAAAGTCTTCATTTCGGAACGCTGTGACGTCGCTTTTGGTAACCATGGGATTCTCGCGCCTTCCTGGCTTGAATTTAGACATACACAACGCACGTGTTATTGGGCAATCAGGATAAAATATTTGCCCTAATGGCGATGCTGACTTGATACGTATTTTCATTTTATAGCCTCCTTTGTATTGGCTCATATTGCACATTGTACGTTGCACATTGTGCATCATGCGGGACATTTGTGTCATCAACAAAGACAATAAAAAAACAATTGCATCAAAACATCTTTTTATCTATGAGAAGAAAAAAAGAAGGTGTAATGCATGTTTTCTTTTGAATTAAAGGGAGATCCAATCCCATGGAAGCGTCCTGGACGAAATAATAAGACGGGTGCCATATACGACCAGCAAAAGTTCGAAAAAGAACAGCTTCGCTGGTTGCTTAAAAGTAGATATCGTGAAGAGCCTCTCAAGGTGCCCGTAGAGGTTCAATTCACGTTTTATATGCCGATACCAAAATCCACAAGTGGTCCACGAAGACGAGACATGCTATATGGTGTGCTTAAACATATGTCAAAGCCTGATTGTGACAATATGTGTAAGTTTTATCTTGACGTGATGAACGAAACAATTTATGAAGACGATTCGCAAGTTTTTAAGCTATCGATGCAGAAACTCTATGCGACAGAGCCTTGTACATTGATTGAGATCAGTCCATATGTGTGTGATTTTGCTAAACAAATGGAGGCGAAAAAGGCTCATGAGGATGATACAGGAGAGGGTGGAGAGGGAAAATTTCCTGGAGTTTGTCCTCGCAAGTCGGGAAATACAATCCCTTTTCTGCCAAAAGATCGTATCGATGGAGGGGGAGATCGAGGGGGTTGTCTACCAGATAGGGATTCGACCCACGACCCTGAGTGAGGATTATGAACCAGTAAAAAAGGAGGAACCATTGCCATTAATTAAGAGCGCAAAGCCAGCGGCTATTGCCAAGAATATAGAAGAAATGCAAGCAGCAGGGCACCCGCACGACCAAGCAGTTGCAGCGGCTATGACCACTGCCAAACAGTCCAAGAAGGCCAAGAAGAAAAAGAAAAAAGGTAGATAAAATGCAGAACGAACGAAAAGAGCTCCCCAGCGTAGAATTGAGCTTAAAGTTTTTAGCGTGGGATGTAAAGCAAATGAAGGAAGTCTTCATTGACCTAAACAACAATATCAAGATCCTAATCGGAATGTCGCGGGCAAAATCGGCCTCTCCTCATGATGCGCCCCCATTCTAAGGAAGCGTTGGCGCTGAGACATCAGCGTCAGTTTTCGTTTCCGTAGTTGGCGTCGAGTCGACTACATCATCAGCAATGCCGTGGGTATCGGTCATAATGATACTCACGGTGCATCCAGAGCAAATAGTTAAGCAAACAAGTAAAGAAATAAGCATACAATCCACATAGTAAAGATTTTATTTTAAATATCTTTTCTTATCATAATCTTGTGCATAATTCAAACGCAGTACTAAACTCTGTGTTTCGACATATATCATCATAATTTCGAGGCACACATGCAAGCGGAACAGATCGAATTGTTCGAGTTGACAGAAACCGATATCCTGAAGAAAAAGATCTTCTTGTTGGAATCACAAATATCAAACTTGCGTAAAGGGATCTTCGTTCGTCACGATACCTTGTTCAAAATGTATGTTGAGATGAAGAACGAACTGGAAGATCTGAGGAAAATAGTTGCTCCCCAGAATATCGAGCCGCTAAATTGCCAGAGGATACCCTTTAAGCAATCTTAGAGAACTGAACTTGGCTATGAGCCCCGGCAGCGGCTCCTATACCCATAGTCTTTGCCCCAGTACCTACTTGCACGACTATTGTCAATGTATCACCAACCGCACAGGGAACTAACCCCACGCCTGAAACTGAGAACTGAGCTCCCGCGTCTTGCAGAAGAGCAGGGTTGAATTGGGTTTGCCACCATATATCCGCGTTGCGAACTATGCGAAGGTTGCCTGCAGTTTGGCCGCCGGTGGTATTGATGAATAAAATCAACGCCGAGACAAGATAGATCCCGGCCTTTGTGCAAGTAAACGCCCCCGTTAGGGGATCGTATTCAGACTGGATGTCATAGTCAGTGGTATCGAAGAGAACTGTATAGGAAGTTAGGTCCCCGGTAACGTTCGGTATGTCCACGCTGCAATAAGCAGAAGCATTGCTATTGCTAGGGAGGGTCACAATCCCTACTGAATCTGCTTGGATGAATGGGCTGGAGACAACTGTGTTGTTAGCACTCGAAAGAAGAACCTCTCCCGCGGTTGTTGTTGCCGGATAGGTGGCCGTAGTATAGGCGGGATCGGCGGCAGCTCCCGCAGACTGCAAGATCTGGCCTGCAGAGCCTGCAGCCGTTGCGGCCATGGCAGAAGATGTCCCTTCTCCAATAATCACACCATGAGCCGTCTGTGTGCCTAATTTAGCCGCTAGGGCACTTGATGTAACGGCATTGGCCGAGTCTGTCCCGGCAATGGCTTGAGCGTTAGTTGCTAATGTGACTACACCATTTTGGATGGTTGTAGATTGCGCAACTGTAACCTCTGCTGTCCCTGGCACAGGTTCGAAGGTGGAGACACCTTGAGTAGCATTCCCTGTGAGTGTGATTACCCCGGCTATAGGATTGACTAGATTGGCGTCATCCAAGAGAAGTTCCGCTACAGCAAGTGCTCCGCCCCCGCAATTAATCCAATAGGCAACTTTACTTACTACGCTGCCTAGAACCCAGAAGTCATTTGTAGCCGTGTTTATCCACCTAGTCCCTGGTTGGAAATGGATATCTGTTGGAAGAGGATCTCTTCTCTTGAAGACATCTTGGCCAGGGTTTGTGTAGTTTGTGCCTAGATATCCTGTAGGATTGTAAGAGGGGTTTTGACTACTCATATTTAGAACTTCTGGACTCCTAAAGTTGCGAAGTTTTAAGACTATTTCTTTTTGAGCTTCTTAGCTTCTCTTTCGGCGATCTCCTTGCGGAATGCCGAGAATCCAAAAGCTATTCTCGCTTCTCTTTCGGAGTCCTTTTTCATTTCAGGCTCATGCCTTCGGGCTTCCTGCTTGGCTTTCTTCATTGCATAATTACCTTCATTTTCAGCGAGAGTCGCGTATCTTTTTTGCCTAGAGACTACGCCTTTGATATCACTATTTTTGCTCATCGGGTCCGCTCAAGTCCACATTGGAACCTGTTTCTGTTTGAATGATCGTCTCGCAAGCTTCCTCTATGGCATTATCTTTGCCAAAATAAAGAGAGCTTACATAACCAACTGCTCCAGCAGCGGCTACGATAATTGCGCCAATAATGTATTTATTCATATTGTCCTTATTAACAAACTAAATATCCATAAACCCATGTATACAACTCTGTACCTAGAGCAGCTCCGTAAATACTCCAATCCTTTGCGTTAGCCACTGAAAGCATGGTAAAATAAAAAGAGGCCGTATCGCCTGCTGTCATTGGAAGCAAAGTAGCAAAATTATTGAAGGCGGTGCTGGAGACCGCACCTCCATATGTATTCTGCCGGTATGTATAGGATGTGCTTACAAGCGAAAATAGTCCTCCATTGTCTTTTGTAGCGCCACTTGCGTAAATTTGTCCGCCTAGTAAATACATTCCCGTGACAGGAGCAGTGAAAACACCAGTAGTTGAAAAAACTGTTCCTTGGTTTTTAACTAAGGTGAAAGGCTGTCCAGATCCTATTCTAAAACTAGTCAGATCTCCTGTTACGTTGATATCCTGTGCGCTTAGACAAGCTAAAAAAGCTGGCTGGCTCGTATTGGTCTCCCTATTGGAAGCATCAATAAGAGCTGTAGTTGAGGTAACAAGACTAGTCCCGTTGTACTTGACGATCCCATTAGTAGTACTGAAGCTTGACGCTCCAGTACCACCATTTGCAATCGAAACAGGGAGTCCTACTGTAGCAACTTGAATCTGCGACATTAGGTCCCTCCGTCTGCGTACATTACACTCAAGGTCACCTTACCAGAGCCGGGGGCCCCAGCAGAGCCTTGCTTGACCCAGAATTGGGTTTCTCTATGCACGAACAGTCCATCATCACGAACTTTATTAGCCGTGCAATCAATTATTAGACCTGTATTGGAAGGGAGGGAAATCTCTGTTGTTATCCCATCGTCTGAGATAAGGACTTCCTTGTCAGTTGAGTTGAAGAATTGGAGCATTCTTGTATGATGCAGTGTAGGCCCTCCTATCACTGCAAAAGCTGCTCCTATTCCACCAAAGGCAAGAGATCTAAGCTCTTCCCATCGAAGGCGCGTTCCGAATGCCATAGATCACTCCTTACGCTGACTCAACGAGAAGCCAATCTATGATCGAAACATCGTCTGTTTCGATTGAAACTGTATTGTCGTATGAGTTAATTGTGAATCCAACACCAACTGAAGGAACAGCTTCTAGCCATCCTATCCCTATGGACGCATTTATGCTGGTTCGTGTGACAAAGATTCGTGTGTTTGCAGTTACAGAGGTGTTAGCAACGGCAATCGTTCCTGCAACTAAAGTTGCTTGTCCTATGCGAGCATTGGCACCAGCTTTGAGAGAGATACCCTTCCCAGCAGTCCCAAACAGGAGATTCCCGTCTGTTATAGTCTCGTGTCCGCTAGTCAATGTAAGGTCCCCTGCGGTCAGGGTGGCATTACCAGAAGTTAAGACCAAGTTCCCAGAGGTTAGAGTGGCGTTACCAGAGGTTAGGATTAAGTTTCCAGAGGATAGGGTGACGTTACCGGTGGTGAAGACGGTATTTCCGGCCCCTTTGGGGGTAAAGGTGAAGCCAATCGCCGCGTTAGCTCCCGTGCCTGTAAAGACGTTCCCTGAAGCCAAGGTAATGGCATTTGCGGTTGTGGTCAGATAAGAGCCAGAAGTCAAGGTAGTGAATGTTGAGGTAACGTTCCCTAGAGTTGTCCAAGTAGCAGAGCCACCAGAAACAGAAGCGAGGCCAAAGTAGGCGCCAGTTGACTTGTTGGCCCATAGTTGACCTGGAGCATAGCCAGTATCATGAGTTGTTGGGTCTCGTTTGGCAATGACTGGAGTAGGATTTTGTCCGCTCAGTGGTTGAGGTAGCCCATATAGGCTCTCAGCTTGCGGTTTAAGTCTTGACATACATACCTCTATGTTTGGTATTAATAATTTTAATTTACCATGCAAAGAAATCTATGTCAAAAATTTTTTTTAAAGGCTTTAAATGAATAGCTTGTCAGATAAACAACTCGACTCCCTCAGCGAATCTAATGCCAAGATTAACATATGGGAGGGAGCTGTCAGGTCTGGGAAAACATATATAAGCCTCTGGCGATGGATGAAAGAGCTTACCTATGGCCCTGCCGGCGAATATTGCATAATCACGAGGACCTACGATACTTTCAAGAGGAACATCCTACCCTTGATCACGAACATGGTTGGTGCGGATGCCAGATACTATGCTGGAAGGCGTGAAATGAATATGTGGGGGAAGACGATCCATATCATCGGGGCGGACGATTCTTCAGCTGACTCGAAGATTCGCGGAGCAACCTTCTCAGGGGCCTATGTAGACGAAATTACAATGATCCCAGAAGCCGTGTTTAGGATGCTCATCTCTAGGTGTGCTATGGGAGGGGCTAAAATCTTTGGGACAACCAACCCTGATTCTCCATTCCATTGGCTTAAGAAGGACTTCCTTGATGATAATCCAGACGTGAAGAGCTGGAAGTTTACCCTCAATGACAACCCAAAGTTGACGAAGGAAGAGAAGGATTACTTGTGTAGACAATACAAAGGGCTCTGGTTTCAAAGATTCATCGAAGGAAGGTGGGTTCAAGCTGAAGGGGCCATCTATGACTTCTTTGATCCGACACTCCATGTGATAAACTTTGAGCCAGGTCTTCCTGAGTATTGCATAATCGGGATTGACTACGGGACGACCAACCCATGCGCCTTTGTGAGCGTATCTGTTAACAGATCAAAGTACCCAAACATGTGGGTGGATTCAGTTTACTACTACGATTCGAAGATTCACCAGCGACAAAAGACAGACTCCGAGTATGCGGTTGATCTGATCAAATTCATCAAGGATAAGCCCGTGAAGGCAATCTATGTTGACCCATCAGCTGCAAGCTTTAAACTAGAGCTATCTAGGAATGATGTCTCCAACCTATACGATGCCGAGAATGAAGTTATAGATGGAATTAGGTTAGTCTCTAAGTTCTTCAACAATGGTACAATTAAGATCTGTCGAAGCTGCGATGTATTGATAAAAGAGATGCAGGGATATGTTTGGGATCCTCATTGTGCAAAAACAGGCAAGGAACAGCCCCTAAAACATGCGGACCACGGTATCGATGCCCTCAGGTATAGCCTCTACACGCATTTCTTTGGGAAAGATGGGAACAAAATGACAGCTAGACAGCTCGATAGTTTATATAATGAGAGCCGAGGCAGGGGGCCAGAGTTGCCAGCTCCATTTAGGCCAATTGAGGAGTTGGATAGATATCAGTGCTTTTAATCAAATGCAACCTTGTTAAGCTCAGAGATGAAAGCCTCGATATATCTCACCCTCTCCGCTCTTTCTACACTTTTTAGGGTACACAGGATCACCTTCAGAAGAGAATCTACCACGATGGTTCTTTCGTAGCTATCGAATCTTCTAAATCTCGTTTTGTATGCTGCCAATACCGTTCCCGCTACCTTATCTGACAAGCAGCACATCTGGAGTAAGTCTTCATCATCAAAATCCATCAGGGTAATCCATTAAGGGTATAGTCTCGCGCGATTTCTTGAACTCCGTTAACTCGATGTCCAACTGACGATCTGCCTCATATTCAAGATAGAGGTATGCGCAGAGAAGCAAACAGAAAATGGCAAAGACGGTTAGGATGAATGTTGTCCAAAATTTTAATTCCTCGTCAAATGATGAGAGCATATTGATATCTCCTGAAATTTCTAGTTATAGCAACTTTTTTTTAGCCATGCATTACATTTCGGTTGACTTGTGCGAAGTTGGCGGGTTATTGGTGTTATGAAAGCAGTCTTGCTTTTTTATCGAAACAAAAAAAGGAGAAATATGGAAAATCTAGAAAATTTGCGCAGGTTTCTCGAGGTGTCAGCGGAAGCTCTCAAGACCATTACGGTGTATATGGAAGACTTTGACATTTCCGAAATTCGTCTAACGATGATGCATCAAGAAGATGCCCCCACTATGACGGGAGAAAAAGAAAAAAAAGAGAAAAAGGAAGTAAAAACGAAAGCAAAAGGCCCCAAAAGCCTTGTCTCAAGAACAGAAAGGCAGTTGAATGATAGGAAAAATGCCTGCAAATTTTTCGATGAATGCTGCGAGAAGAAGGCAGCTTCGTATATCAGTACAGCAGATCTCCATAAAAAATATCTCGCTTGGATCCTTCGGAAGAAGGCTGGACATCCTGTGCGAGAGACTGTTCTAGGAAAGTATCTATCAAAATACAAAAATATACGAAACTACCAAACAAGAGCCCTGAAACACTATGCCAGTTTCTACAAAGGAATAGCCTTTAAGGACCGTTCTATCAAGTCGTCTGGAATTAGTGTAGGCGAACTCCTGAAATTTTTCCAAACTGAAATTCAGCCATCGAACTCAGCAGGTGAGATAGCCGTGGATGCTATTTATCACACCTATAAGTCTTGGTGTGAAAAAGAAGACGTCAAGCCCGTGGCATATCGTTGGTTCTATAAGTACTTGTTAAAGAGTTTTCCTAAGAAATTTTTCTCTCAACATGATCGTACAACCACCCAATGTAAACGTCGT
Organism: Parachlamydia sp.; assembly: GCA_021372155.1. Classification (GTDB taxonomy): domain Bacteria; phylum Chlamydiota; class Chlamydiia; order Chlamydiales; family Parachlamydiaceae; genus JAJFUZ01. The sequence continues at coordinate 29,121 of JAJFUZ010000398.1, forward strand.
TGGTTGAATGGGCATAGTGTTCGGAATCTAATCGGAGTCTAAAATAAAGCCGGAGAAATCCGGCTTTTCACTCAATAAGATGTGCTTTCTGTTGATTCGCTAAGAGAGAAATCCTCTGGATTAGCATACTCGTTGCCATTTACTTGGCCTCGCAGAAAGTTCTCGACCGCATCTATAGCCTTCTTGCCTTCCTGGCACCAAAATAGAAGCCCTATCATCTGGAGCCTTCCTAGATCGTTAACCTTTTTAGCACTAGTTTCAACTACAGACGGCTTTTCAAAGCTACATTCATCGGCATGTTTGAGGAAGAAATTCAGATTCTTGAATATCTTGTGACACTTGGGGCACCTGAATCTCAACGACTTATGTATAGTTGACCGATAGCGGCGAACTATATCTTTCCCAAATATCGCGCTTCCACCGTCACACTTAAGGCTAGCCGTCTGATAGGTAGATCCCGAGGAGCTAACAGAATCTACCTTAGAAACGGCCGGGAGAAGAGAGCACAGGCATAGGGACAAAAGTACAATTTTTTTCATATCAATCCTTCCAGTTACGTATCCCTATAATAGAAAGAATTGTATAAATTCCAAAGAGAAAACCTTGTGCTACCGTTCCACCCAGAAAGTTAATTACGCAAAAACATGAATTCGAGATAAGCCAATAATAAAATCCTGTCTTATCTTGGTTTACATTTAAGTATGTACCGTACAGGGCTATAAAGGTAATAATCCAACTGATTCCTTCGAGCATATGACCTCTACCTATTGAAAATGTGTTCAAAGAATTTAGTGTTGTCTCGGGAAAAGACATCATCCGCACTCATGTGCAGGTATCTTTTTCCTCCATGACTGTCGTGAAGATCATCGAGATAGTACGAAGAGTCGAAATCAACATCAGCTAATAGTTCTGAGAATAGAGTGTTGATCTCTTTTCGAAACTTTGGGTCAGGGCTCCTAATACCATCCGATATAATCTCTTCAGAAGAAGGTCGTATATGGATGAGCATATCGTATGAGTTAAGCCACTCTTTCGCAAATTTGAATATGTTTGTGTTTTCTATTTCCCAGCCTAGCTTGTTCACCAAATAGACCATAGGATCAAGTGCAGACCTGTCGCAAATGATAAACTTAGCCTTTCTAGACAAAGCATCCAGCTCAAGCCGTATATGCTCACACATGATCCAAATAGCAGATTCTGATGTAAAACCATCGTTGAGGGGAAAGGGGCAATTCCTGGCGACTTCGTGTATTAGACGGGCATTTTGCCCTACACGGCTTGCATGAGCAAACATTTGGGCTGCAAAGGTTGATTTACCTATGCCATGGGTTCCAAGAATCGCAATTTTCATACGTCACGACCTCCTGTCTTTTTTGCCTTGTATAGACCTGTTTTCACATTTATCCAAGAAAAAAATAAGATGTCTTTTTGTAAAAAAATCTTTATATGGCGTAAATTGAGGTAAAGAAATACTTTAACAAAGCTGAGCCATGAGCCTATATCCCCAGTTAACTGATACGTATTATGTAGATAACGACCATAATATTTTGAAATTGATGGACTATACCTATGCAAAAAATATTACGATTAACCAAAGTTTTTGGTCGGAAGCTGATATAGACACACGTTTCAAGGCCGGAGACCAAACCCTTTGGAACGACATTTATGGCAATCTTCCAGCTTTTAGGCGACGTCAATTTAACTTCAATCGCATAAGAAGAGTTGTCAACATGCCGGCTGGGTATCAGCGTCAACATAGAAAATCAACTATTGTTACTCCAGTCCTCCCACATGCCCAGCAAGGCGCAGACGACTTCACCAAGTTGCTATACTATGCCAACAATAACGCCTCGATTGATTTTACTCTATCAGATGCCTTCGAAGGGGCTCTCACAACCGGCATGAATATGTTGTCTGTTTGGATGGACTTCCGAAACGACCCTGTCAATGGAGAAATTAAAGTTGACAATGTATCCTATAACGGCTACCTCATCGACCCTTATTTCAAAAATATGGATATGTCTGACTGCAACAATATTTGGACCCGAAAATATCTTACACAGAAGACTGTGGCGGGCCTACTTCCAGGTCGTGAGGATGAAATAAAGAGTATCAAAGGATATGCCTCCAGAGACGGGAAGTTTCAGTTCCAACCAGAGGCATATAATTATGGACAACAGGATCTCCTTATCTATGATGAATTCTGGTACCTAGACTCACGCAAACAGACCCTTATCGTAGACGTGACTACAGGCGAATGCATGGAATGGCAAGGCCATGACGATGATCTAGAGACATTTCTCAAGACCTATCCCCAATTGACAACGATCAGTCAAGAGATACCAACAACAAAACTAGCTGTCGTCGTTCAGGGAAAGGTTATGTATCACGGACCAAATCCGTTAGGCATAGATCGATACCCCTTCGTGCCTGTGTGGGCTTACTATGAGCCCCAAATGCCGTACTTTCCGTGGCGTGTACAAGGTATTGTGAGAGGAGTTCGCGACGCGCAAGCGCTCTATAATCGAAGAAGAATGATCGAGCTCGATATATTGGAGTCTCAAGTTAATTCTGGATTTAAATATAAGGAAAATGCCCTCGTAAATCCAAAAGATGTCTTCTTACAAGGTCAGGGTAAAGGGTTAGCTTTAAAAGCTGAAGCCCAAATGACTGATGTAGAGAAAATCATGCCAGCTGATGTTCCTCCATCAATGATTCAACTGTCAGAACTGCTTGGACAAGAAATTTCTCAAATCTCAGGAGTTAATGAAGAGCTTTTAGGTAGCGCTGAAGACGACAAAGCGGGCATTTTGAGCATGATGAGGCAAGGGGCTGGACTTACCACTCTGCAGGGATTGTTCGACAACCTAGACCGCTCGCAAAAGTTACTTGGATTGATGTGCATTGAATTAATGCAGGCGCATTGGACTCCCGGCAAGGTTGAAAGGATTCTTGGCAGAGCTCCCGCAGATGAGTTCTACAATAGAGCGTTTGCCAAGTATGACGTAATCGTTGAGGAAGCCCCCCTCACATCAACTCAGAAGCAACTGGCTCTACGTCAGGCCCTATACCTCAAGGAGATTGGAATACCGATTCCATCCTCTTATCTGCTTGACAATATGCAAATTCCAGATAAAGACGACCTCATCAAGCAAATTGACGCTCAAGAGCAAGCCCAACAGCAACAGCAGCAGCAAATGGCACAACTCCAGATGCAGCAACTCCAAGTGGATAATGAGACAAAGCTTGCCTATGCAGATTCTCAGAAGGCGTTAGCCTCGGAGAGGATGAATAAAGTTCGATTAGATGCTGCCCTATCTGCAGAAAGGATGCAACGGGCAGATGAGGATAGAACAAACGCTGTGCTAAATCTAGTAAAAGCGGCTAGAGAGATACAGGGAATGGATCTAGCTCAGCTAGAACAGGCGATAGGAATAGTTAAGAGTCTTGAAGGCGAAGAGATGGCGCCTACCAACACAAATCAGACAAAACAAACACCTGTGTAACTTTTTTGTGAAAAAAATTCAAAAAATAAGTATTTTGTGGTAATTGTAAAGAAAAATGAGAAAAGGAGAAAATATGAGTAAAGGTTTCGCAACTGGTCACGACGAACATATCGGTCGATCAGATCGAGCAGGCATGCCTAATGAAGTCAAAATGACTGATTATCCCCCATGCAGAAACTATAAAGGCAATGTCATGGATGACACCCTAGGTGGAATTGATGAAGTCAACTCCAGAACTGAAGGCAAATCATCTAAGTACATTTCCAATCAAAAGTAGGTTTTTATGGTCATGATTAGGCCCAGAGGAAAGGCCCAAAAAGTGGCCGAAAGAGTAATGAAAGGTAAGGCCGTCAAGGTTCAGACCCCAAAAACGTCTAAGAAAACAGCCTTGACCGGCCCTTACTTACAACACTAAGGAATATCTAGGAACAACAATGAAGCATGATGACGCACTTGAGGACAAGAAGCTTATCCACAGTATGCTTAAGAAAGCATTGCCTGGGAAGAAGGTTGCCTCCCATTTGAAGAAGGACATTGGCGAAAGCAAGAAGAGCATTCATGAGGATAAAAAGCTCATGAAGTCCCTCAAGAGGGCGAAATAATATGGCAAAGCAATGGATTGCCAAAGCCATAAAGCACCCTGGAGCTCTTCATAAGGCGCTTCATGTTAAAACTGGCAAGACTATTCCAGCAAAAAAGCTTGCCTCCGCGACCAAGAAGGGCGGGAAGCTTGGCAAGAGAGCCAGACTTGCTGAAACCCTAAAATCATTTCATTGAGGTAGGTAAGTCTATTATGAAAAGAAAAAAAGAAACGATCTGGTACCAGATTAAGTCCTCACCGATGATCCTGAATGATTCTTGGATTTCTGCTCTTGGATATAAAAATATATTTATAATCCTAATTTCGATTGGTCTTTGCTCAGGTTGCTCTATCTACATGGCAGGCAAGAAATCCGGCACTGATATAACCCGGGTGCAAAGATGCAGCACTCGCGTCCAGTTTCTCAATCTAGGGGCCACGATTCTCAAATCTGAGCGTCTCCCAGATGGTAGTCTCGTCGAGATCTACCAATTCAAAAAAGAGAAAGGCTCTACATCAAGAGCCCTAATGCATGGTGTCTTAGATGCATTAACTGGTTGCACATGGGAACTCATCGGGACACCCATGGAGCTTTATATCGATAGCGAAGAGTTCATCACGATTCGTGTCACATATGGGCAAAATGACACAGTCCTAAGTGCAGAGTTTAATTAGTGGATAGTAACGACCCTAAATACTATTACGCTAAGCACGGAATGAAGGGTGCTAGAGTCGGACAAGCCGTTAGTGATATTACTAGCAAGGATCAACCCACCTATACTGTTGGCGAGATCCTCGATGGCTTTAGCGCCCGCTTTGCTCAAGAGCTTGAGGTGTCAGTCAATGATGGCCTTAAGAAATACAAGAGTCCATTCTATGTTCTCGCTCTTACAAAAAAAGAGTTTTGGGCTGACAATATAGTTCGAAACTGGTTCATCCCTCGCCAAACAGCTCCTCATGCCCTTGAGTTAATGCGAAAGCATCCTACATGCACAAAAACTCTCTATGTTGTCGAAGGCAATCGTGGGGACATCAAGGTCGCTTGGTCGATCCCGGCCTATGAGGATTGTATCTCTATTATGAAAAATCCATCTATACATTCTCCAGAACTCATCCGATGGATAAAAGATTGTTTCGAAGGGAAACTAGATCTTGATTCATACGACTACTTATTCAAGTAAAATCAATATTTGACAAAAATCTCCTTACACTGATATTTCTAAAATAACTTTTCAAATAATTCGTTGGCACCGTTAGTGCCTATTTGAGAGGTGTTTAAAAAAAAGCGTAAAAGACTTCGCAAGTCAAGGAGTGCCATTTGTCTGATGAGGAAACCCAGGTCGTAGAACAGACCGATCAATCTGTTCAGGCTGTCGACCAAGCCGCCGATTCGGAAGGACAGCATGACGAGCCGCAGGAACGCCAAGCTATACAAGCTACCCCGCGCAAAGGAGCTGAATATAACTGGGCCGAACTTAGGCGAAAACAGGCTGAGAATGATCGAAAGATCCAGGAACAACAAGAGCTTATCAATCGGCTTACTGCTCAAAAGTCTCAGGAAGAAGAGCTATCCACAGATGACCTTTTAACGGTCGGACACTTGAATAAAGTGAATGCAAAGAGGGATCAAGCCACCTACCTAGAGCTCCAGAAGCAGAAAGAAGAGATTATGAGGCTTCGCTATCCAGATATGGAGAAAGTTCTCAGCCCCGAAAATCTGGAACTTTTTGAACAACAAGAACCAGAACTTGCAGAGACACTAGTTGCCCTTCAGGGTGACCCACTTAAAATGAAGGTAGCTGCATATAAAATGATTAAGAAGACCATCAAGCAAGATACGCCTCCATCTATGGAGAAACAAAAGGCAGAGAGTAACTCGAAAAAGCCCGTATCAGTGCAATCAGTGGGCAAACAATCAGTTATAGGCAACATATCGGCTTTTGAAAATGGACTCACTCCTGATTTAGCAAAACAGCTTTATAAGGAAATGATGGAAGCGGCTAAACGCGCTTAGTCATGTAAACTTTGTCAAGTAATTGTTTCTCTTGCATTTCTGGACAAATTAGGAAAAATGATGAGTATAACAACTACATCGTTGCTTCCAGCTCCGGTAGATGGTTGCCGAGCATAAACCCTATTTAATTGACTTGGAAACCCATATGAATGATTGGATCAATATTGAGACTCAACTACCTAGAGAGGGTGATACAATCCTGGCTAGGTTTAGAGGATGTAAAATTGGTGAGATCTTCCTTATGACCGTTCGTGAAGGCGAAGGATTAAGCCATATCATTGAGTGGAAACTCGTGGGCGACAAGGGGCAAGATTGTGGAGTATAACAACATATTGATTCTGGAAAGGAAAGGTAAGCAGATTATCTTCCTCTTAGGAAATGGAGAAAGTCTAAGTCTAGACAATATTGTGGATGTGTTAATACACGATCAGCCTGAACGACTAAACAATGGGGGCGCTGATAAAGACGGCGCATGTGATAGTCTGAGCCACGAAAATATATAAAATCGTGGAAGATGACCCGAAGAGGTTGTCTCGCCTATTATTGAACTACATTTTCTCTAGAGTTAGTGCAGCCCTCAATACTAGGTCAATAAAGTAACAGCACTGACAACAGTCCTTCAGCTATAAATTGCTGTCGGTACCAGTTCCCTACATGATCCACAAGATCCCGAGTGAGCTGAAAGCAATGCCACGTAATGGTGGTACGACCCTTGACATATACTAGGGGTCGATAAATCTTCTCTAATTGACTTGAAAATCTGACTGGCTATATAAGCTAAAAGATAACAAGGGGCAAGTAAATGGATTGGATATATATAAGAGATAAAAAACCAGATTATGGACAAAGAGTCATAGTTTGTAATACATATCATTGTACTTACGATGGAAAAGGAAACAAAATATCAGATTGTTACATTACCGAAGATCAATACATGGGAGACGATGGTGATTTTCCTGATGATGAACAAGGCCACAGTGCGTTTTCTGATAGTGGTTATAATGTTGAATATTGGATGCCATTACCCAATCCTCCACAGCCTGAACGTAGCAAGCGAGAAGGCCCCGAAAGGGGATGCGGTGCTCTGGACTCTATGGAAACATAGAGACTTAGGCAGAGATGACCTAAGCGCCTCTATATAAAGAGGTCAGCAAGTAACAGAATGTAGAATGAGACGATATAACCCATTGGCTACCGCTCCGGTACCTTTGGGCAATAGTGGGATAACCCCACCTCCGCAGACATTGACATCTATTAACATAGATGCACAGATGAATTTTTACGGAACCTATATTTTGCTGAACGAGCAAGTCACTCTCCAGAATCAGGATCCCGTCCTGAACGAGGCTGCAGCAAGATTAGGGGTTTCGCTAAGACAAACCGAAGATGAATTGATGAGAGACATGCTAGCGTCAACATCTTCTTTCATCAACTGTGTTGGTGGAACCAACGGTAGACAAGATTGGGAAATTGCCGTTGTAAAATCTTCTCTGATTGACTTGGAACTCCTCGCAGCATAGGCTAAGGATAACAAGGGGCAAGATATGATAAAAGAAGATCTTCTACAGTTTCTTAAAAATGATAACGAGTTCGATTTTGACTTTGATTATTATTATTGGGAACTTCTAGAAAAAACAATAAATAAATTCTTTGAACAATATCAGCCTGAACGACTAAATGAGAAGACCTCGAAAGAGGATGCGATAGTCTGAACTCTATGGTGACATAGAGAGTCTGATCCGAAGAGGTCGGACCGCCACACAAGTGGTCAATAAAGTAACAGAAAAATGGATAACCCAACCGAGATCACACGTGCAGACGTGGATACCGTCGTGAGAGCACTGAGAGGGAACAATGCGTATAGGATGAGCTTTGCGCATTTAAAACCTTGGGTAATTGACTTGAAACTCCTCGCAGCTTAATGTGAGGAAAACAAGGGGCAAGGTTATGACAATATACGAAATTGATAGAGCTCCTCCAAAAGTGGGGGAACGAATGTTGCTATACAAAAAAGGATCAAGGTTATTTTGGTCCGGAGGGAAACACCCGATAGCACGAGCAACCTTTTTAGGATACGACTCAATTTCGAATCGACCCCTTTGGGGCGATGTAGACTTTTGGGACGAACCAACTCATTTTGAGGGAATGTCTCGAAGATACGAAGGTAAATGTTACAACCAGCCTGAACGACTAAATCCCGAGGCTCCGAATGGACTTTGATAAGACAAAAGATGAATTACTAGCAAGATTGAGATTGCTTAGAAGAGGAAGAACTGAAGATACAGAGCCAGCATCAGTTGCAGAGGCAATTGATTGCCTAATCTCAAGCGTAGAGTTCGTCTTAAAGAACTATGATCCAAAAAGTCCACTAGGAGATGCGATAGTCTGAACAACGCGTATAGATAAATGCGTTGAGGAGGTGCCGAAGAGCCCTCCCGCCAACTATTCGGAATTTCCGAAGTGTTGGTCATAAAAGTAACAGAATTGATAGTTTCTTATCAGGTGTTGAAGGTGAGAATAAATTCGGCACAGCACCGGTACGTGACGCCTACTTTGGCCTTGGATCAACTGACCTGATTGGCCAAATTGACCAGTGTCAAGGATTTATTCAAAAGTGGTCATACCCCAATCAACAGAGCACTTTGGATGCAGAATGGGGCACCGTTTCGAATGTAAGATTTCTCTTAAGTTCGATCGGTAGCGTAACTCCGAACGCATCTTTGCTTGGAAATAGTGTTTACAATATCTTCATCCAGGGAAGAGAAGCGACCGCTAGTATAGAACAGGACGGGTATTCGGCACAATTCAAATACCGTAAAGAGTGTGCGGTATCAAAATCTTTTCTAATTGACTTGGAGCTCCTCGAGGCTGCTTGAGGAAAACAAGGGGCAAGATCATGAAATGGACTCACATAATGGACGGACAACCTGAAGATGGCGAAGAAATCGTACAGGTTAATCCTGAATACGAAGGCCATCATTGTATGGGGCAACGCACATATAGCAAGTATTGTCCATTCGATGTGGTGGTTAAATATTATCGAGATAATGACTTAGGGGATCCAAATTTTTGGTGGATTTCTGCTAAGAATTTTCCATTTCCAGATCAGCCTGAACGACTTAACGAAAAGACCCCGAAAGGGGATGCGCAAGTCTGAACTCATAGGCAACTATGAGAGAGTGGATCGAAGAATCTGCTCCGCCTAGGAAACTAGGTCATACAAGTAACAGAATGCCACCTATTTATGATTCGCCCTTAGCCCTGAATGCATCGTGCGGATATACGTTCGCGGAAGTGCCCAGGATATTGAACGATACATGGCTCTTTAATTTACGCTGCACGTTAGCATAGGAGGCTAAATATAATGAGTTCACCAGTTAACGCACAAGTATCAGGTACTTTTACTACACCAGCAACCCTGGTGCCGGTCAATATATCCATTCCAAGTGGGTATACTGAACTAGATTTAATTAACGTAACCGACTACAACACCCCAGCCGCAACAATCATAAAGGCGACTGGAAGGTCGTCTGGAGCTGCTGGAACAGCGGAAATTTGGACAGGTAACGGTGCTACACCTAACGTCCTTACTCCTGCTGTAGCTATCACTGGAGGGTTCACCTTCATTTCTGATAGTTCTGGCACAGCTCTTGGAGCTCCAGTAGTTGCAACTGCAATTACCGCTGCAACACCAGCCGTAGTATCAACTGCGGCCCCATTAGCTGTGGGTGATGTCGCCAGGAACTATGCAACAACAGGTATGTTGCAAGTAGCTGGCATGGATTTCACAGTTACGGCTATTGCTGCGGGTGTTTCGCAGTCATATGGTTACTTGCCAGCAGCTGGATTTGCTGCTCCTGCTACGGCAGGGATTTTCCGACGAGTGCCTTTTGATCCTAGGTTCTATCCAAGACGTAGGTTCATCACGGCTATTTCGGCGGCAAACCCGGCACGTATCCAGTTGTCAGTGACCCATGGTTTTGTAGTAGGCGAACGAGTAAGGATAATTTGTCCCGATGCGTTTGGCATGACGCAAATCAATGGATTGCTTGGCACAGTTACAGCCGAATCGCACACGATTGGAACAGGCACGAACTGGATCGAGGTAGACATCGACAGCACAGCCATGACGGCTTTTGCCTTTCCAACTTCTGCTGTAGCAGCTCTTGGGGTCACATTTGCACAAGTAGTCCCTGTAGGAGAAGCTGCAACAGTTCCCTACGCGAATTTACTTGATGATGCCACAACCAACCTCTCCTTTAGTGGAGTGCAGATTGGTACTGGTATCCTGGTCGCTTCTAAGAACTACCAATGGGTAGCTAGACGCGGAACCGCGATCTAACCAATGGGGCCCTCATTCTGGGGGCCCTTCTTTCTAATTGATCTCTTCTTCTCTTCGCTTCCCTTATCAAATACATACTTTTTTCTTTAATTCAGCCTTGTCGTAAAGAAAAATTTTGTTTATATAGTCGAATATCGTGTTAAAATAAAATTTAAGGTATATATGGCGAAATTAGACAAGGCGATTGCAGAAGAAAAACCAACAATTGAGTTTTCAGTAGAGGCAGCGTCAGTAGCTGAATCTCCTCAAGCAAAATTGCTCCGAATCATGGAGGAGGAAAAG
>JAJFUZ010000015.1 GCA_021372155.1 Parachlamydia sp.
CACTCTTGTCCATACGGCCAGGTTGTGTTATAATTCTAAAACTCAAAGATATGCCGTTGGAGGCAAGATGAAAGATATCTCCCTGGCAGATGATGAAAAGCAGGACTTACTGAAAAAGATTAACAACTGCGGCTTAGCACAGACCATGGGCATCGAGGTCTATGATCTCGATCACGGTTACGCGAAATCTAGGCTCAAAGTAGAAAAAAAGCACTTGAATGTTTTGGATATTCTTCACGGTGCCGCTGTCTTGTGCCTGGCGGATTACACGGCCGGAGCCGCCCGAACGACCCTCGGAGTTGATGTTGTCGCTCTGCAAATCAACTCAAATTTTACTGGAGCGATTATTGGTATTGGGCTCGAAGAGACGATCTATTGCGAGGCCCGGTCAGTTGTGGAAGACCAGCGAATTATCTACCAAGAAATAATGGTTAATGATGGAAATGGACATTTAATTACCATGATTACGGTGACTGGGATAAAACCAGTTAATTAATTATAATATCATATATTTGGTAGTGTAAGTAAAAATTTTATTTTCAACCAGAACACCCTGCCTTCATAAAATATAGCAAACTGATGTAATTCCTTTCCCCATTTCTAACGGACTGTATGGTTTAAACTCCAGCCGATTTCATGGTTTATAGTGTAGAGAATGACGGGAAAATGAACAAGATAAAAAAGGAGGGCTTATGGGAGAAACAAACTGGAAAAAAAAGGTAGATACGATTCTTCAAGGGTGCCGTGGTGAAGGAAGGACCCAGCTCTTTGCGCATGAAGTCTATGCCATTCTGGACTGTGTGGGAATAAAGACCCCTTCCAGGGTGGTGGTGAAGAATCCGGATGAAGTGAATAGGTCTGTTATGGCGAGCTTCGGGTCCAGCAAAATCGTGATAAAAGTCATTTCTTCAGGCATCGCCCATAAGCAGAAACTCGGCGGTGTGAAGGTGGTGTGCAAGGACACCGATTTTGTCCGGTACTCCCTGGAAGAAATGCGTAACGAACTGAAGCGATGCAAGAAGGAATGTGATCCATTGTCTTCATTCGTATTTGAAATACAAAAATCCGAAAGAGTTTGAAAACCATTTTATGTTGGCAAAAGCAGCTTAACCAAGTGTCCGTTTTTACTTGACCAGATCATACACATGCTGATATTGGTACCATCCAAGTATTCAGTTTCTCAGGTCGTAGGTGGTCTCAATAAGGAAAGGCGCTATCAAGATAGTTAGGACATACATGGAACGGAAGAAGAATTTTACAGGACAACATTATTTTTGGGTTCGAGGCTACTTTTTGACGATGGTAGGTACGGATGAGAAAACAATCTGTAATTATATAAAATGACAGGAAACGGAAGACAGTCGCCTTGATCAACAGGGTCAGTTGGAGGAATAACCACCTTCAGGTGGTTCATAAACAGACCGCTTTGAGCATTTCACATTCACAAGCCTCCAGCTCTGCCGGAGGTCATGACTATCAATAAATACAGGGAGAAGGAAAATATGAAAGATGTTGTTATCGTTTCAGCATGCAGGACGGCGATTGGCACGTTTGGCGGATCGTTAAGAGATCTTCATGTGGTGGATATTGCGAGCGTGGCCATGAAAGAGGCCAT
>JAJFUZ010000041.1 GCA_021372155.1 Parachlamydia sp.
ATGACCACACCTTTGTAGTCAATGAAAAGTTTGATGTTACTCGAAAAGGGAGCGAGGACCGTGATAGATTATCAACTCCAATTTCGAAGGCAAGCTCATGCTTATGTATTAATGTTTTCAATTGAAAACATGCTCAGGGTATCGATGCATAATGCTATGGTGAGAAAGGTCGGTTCTGTGTATTTCACCGAAGCCTCCTTTCCAGAATACGAGGCGAAGCGGCTTCGGGGCGAAGGTCGATCCGTAAACGTCGTGGATATGGCAAACGACCGGAAGAACATCGAACGACGAAACGGTGTATGGTTAGGCAACGATTTTTCCTACTTTTGGTATATCGATTTCACAGTCTTAATTACCATGCTTGAGCAATTCGGTGGCGAATATTTCGATGTCATTTTTCGAAATACCCAAGCTAAACGCGACATCGCATATGAACTCGAAAAAGTTTTCCCAATCCGACACGCTATTGCCCATTGTCGCTATGTTAGCGACGCGGCATTATCCAATCTAGAGTCCCTAAATGCTCTTATGAAATCTGGCCTCGATCCGCTATATCTAGAGAGTTTTGAGAGTCTAGCCCTCAATTCCGTCGATGGCCTAGTGTTAGCCTTTAATGAGTCTTGCGGAGCCATCAGCGAAACGGTAGCCAAGGGCGAAGTTGTGAATCGTCCGCTTATGCGGGAATTCCAAAGCAAGTTTAGTGCACTATTGTCAAATGAAATGAGCGAGGCTTGTGTTCAAACATTTCTTGATATACTGCGTCTCCTTGGTGATTATAACAGACTCTCGAGGAAACCGGGAAAAGGCAGCGAAATCAATGCATTCAAAGACAGAACAAGAATCGAGGAGATCATGCATGACTTTTTCGGTTCTTTCGAGGTGAAAGTATGATTCCGGAAGCCATAAGAAACATTTCAAATCCTTACATCCTTACGCCTAGACTACTATTCTCTCAATTTGTGGGAAGAGAAAAAGAAATTAACAAGTTGAGACAGATACTGGAAGAATACCGTAAGAGTTTTCGAACAAGAAATATGATTATAACTGGCAATAAGTCCATAGGGAAATCCACTTTGTTGAACAGATACAAACAAATATTGGAAGACCACCACTTCTTGGTTTACGAAATTGAACTGCCCCGTGACAGTTCGGTAATAATAAGCGAGTTTGAGTTTTTTAAGGATCTATTTAATGAGCTTTTTGACAAGTATGCGCCGCCTGAAGGAAACTTTTTCAGTGTCGAGCAATCCGAAATTTGGTACTCGTTGACCTCTGGGACATACGAACATAGGAGCAGCATTCAAGATCGTGTCCTTGCATTCGCCACACAATATGCGAACAAAAAACGAGGAATCCAAGAAACCTTATCATTAAAACAACTGGAAAGAGATTTTGAATCCATCCTTAACCAAATAATTTCACCGGATATGGAAACACAAGGTTTGGCTATTCTCGTTGACAAATTTCAGGAGCTTTCCCGTAACGTTATTATTCTGGATCTGCTGCGCCAGCTTACAGAAAAGCTTCCTGGTCTGATGGTCATCGGAGCAGGTCTCCCGACATTCCTTGAAAACGCGATGTTTGAAAAGTTTGTTAGAACCGCTGAAGCAACATCCTTACTACCCATGGGCAGAGAAGATGTTTTGGAACTGATCATTGCTCCTTTACAGGAAGTTGGGCTGTACAAGAAATTCGAAATCCAAAGCTGGTTCGACCGCGAAAGTTTTACGAATGTGATTGAGAGAAGTGGTGGGAACCCTCTCCACGTTCGAATTTTGTGCTCAAAAATGTTCGACTACTACAAGATGCATTTATCCAGTACCCGGTTCGAACTAAACCGTACGGTTATGGAAGAAGTAATGGCATACTATTCTTCTATATCGGAAAAAAGTAATAGAATACGTCTAGCCCTAGAGTCATGCTCGGAAGATCAACTTAGAGCCTTTAGCTTATTGTATGAATATGAAGGTCTTAGCCTGAGAAGTACGATTCTTGCCATGCTCGCTTTTAGGCCCATTACAGCCGAATCGGAAGAATCAGTCAAAGGTCAAATACTTTCGGCATTAAACGAAATATGGGATTTGGGGTTGTTCGAGTTCAAAGAACCGTTCTCTAATCTCAACGAAATCGAAAACATGTCAGTCAGCGGACTCTCTCGGGTAGAGTTCAAGTTCGTTGGCGACACAATAGACAAGCTCTATGCTTATTATCTCTACGAGGCGATGACTAACGAAGAATTGATGGATAGACAGAAAGCAACATTTGAAGATATTTTGGCCCATAAACTCGCTGCTAAACTGGAGAGTGTTTTTACTCAAGAGGGTATTTCCATGTCGGGGCGAGAGATGTTATCCAAGGTTGCGTTAGTTCCTAATGAGAAGGAGCAACATATTACTGAACTTGTTCAAGATCTAGATTCACTTACTGCTTTGGTACCCCAGGACCTCCACAAAGATCCCATAAGAAAAAAAATCCTGGAGATAGCAAGAAAACGCGATTTGACCTTCCCCGCCTATCTTGCTTCTGCTATGGATTACAAGGGATTCTTGGCCGTTACTGCGCTTACCAATATCCGAGGAAAAATAAGGCTAATCATTAGCCTATTTCCAATAAGGGATGAGAATGATTATCCATTCAAATCAAAACGAGTCAAGGATGCGCCTGTGCTAAGCAGTGTTCTAGCGGAGTACATGATTTCAATAAAGTCACTGTATATATGTTGGCTCCCGAGACAGCCCCTTATGTACATAAGAGCAGTAGATATCAGTGATTTGAACGCGTCAATGGTTGAAGCGGTATCCCGGAGAGATTTTGAACGAGGTGTGGGGTTGGCTCAGAGTGTGTGGGCGCTTGGTTGTCGATTCCAAGAAAATGAAATCATGGTCTCCCCAGAAGCTTTCAATAATTTCGGCTTCTGCCTTATTCATACGAGCACCATTGCGAAGGCAAGAGAAGTCTTTGAGAGATGCACACCCATACTTCTCATTTCTTCGTTAAATCTTGCGTATACATGGTATTTGGAGAAAAACTTCGAAGAGGCAAGATCATTGTTGAAGAAAATAGTGAGAAGACAATTAGGGAGAGACCATACGGCACGATTCATGCATTTAGCAATTGACCATCCTCTATTGGCGTTGGAAAATAGAATCATTGAAAATGTTTCGCTGCATAATGTCGCCTGTTGGAATATGGCATTAATAAACGCCCAAGACGGTAAAGATAGCTCTATGATTTATTCTTGTCTGAAAAAGACGGCTCTGAACAGAGCCGAGGAATTGATCGACCGAAGGGTTAAAACCTGGATTGCGTATTATAAAGGTGATATCCCTAAAGCTATCGATCAAAACCGCAGACTTCAAAAGGATTGCCAAAGTGTTAGCTACCTTTCAACCGATCTTTCTATAGATTTGGACATCTTCGCCAATTGATAACGTAAAATATCTTTCGGGGCGGGCCAAGGGGACATCCTGTAGTCCTCCTGTCAACATAAATATCAATACTTAATGATATCGGGCATGTTGTCTTTTCCCGCCTTTTGTTGTGCGCACGTCTCCCATGGGTCGTCATTCAATAACCTTTACCTTAATGTCCGGCGACTATCTCACTGTAAGGCGAACCCGCGCTTCATCGTTATCGGTATCCGATGTCTCGTATATGAGCATCCATCATCCTTTGTCCAGGCTGCATGATTCTGGTGAGAGGCCCTGTAATTGTCCCCCGCGAGGTCATATGCCTCCACGTTCCTGACTCCTTGGGGTCAGGTCTTGAAATATCACTTTTCCCGTGATATGCTCTCTCCATGGCACGTCCCCTGCGCATAGAGTATCCCGGCGCCCTCTATCACGTCACGTCGAGGGGGAACGCGAAGCAGAAGATATTCAGGAAC
>JAJFUZ010000051.1 GCA_021372155.1 Parachlamydia sp.
ATTGACTTAATACTGACCCATTTACGATCGCGCAACCGCGGGAGCTTTTACGCAGGCCCAATGTCAAGGAATTGATGAACCGGTGTACGGCATAAGTCGCCGGCAGCCTTGGCTTTGATCCTGATAATGTTTGAGGTCATATAGGGGATGGGAAGTTCTTCAATTTCAACAATCGTGACAGTTGATGGTTCAGCGCCAGCAGCTAAAGCCTTTTGGATAGCATGCTGTGTCGCAACCTCCAAGAGCTCTTCGCGGCTTTTGCCTGCAGAGGGCAGCATGAGATCCGCCTCCCCGCTAACGCTGGCAATGGCAGCTCCTATGGCGTTGGCGCAGCCGGCATTATGGGGACGAATGATCGCGTGACCATCGAGTTCTCCCTGAATCAGCATGGCTCCGCCGCCGACAAGCACGATGGGAAGGGGCGCCTGATTGGTCTGAATCTTGTTGAAAGCTTTGACCAATTCTGAACGAATGACGTATAGCGCCTGCCGGCAAAGATCTTTATTGATGGAATGAAGCCTTGATGGATCGCATGCGGGACTGTCGATGTGAGCATAACCTAAAGCTAAGAGACAATCTGTGGCGGTGAGAGTTGTTCCGCCAAAAGCGATGCTTTCGGTAGTAATGTTAAACCCGACGCTATCAGGACCAACTGTGACCTTTCCATTTTCCTGGCGTACAATGCTTCCTCCACCTATCCCAATGGAAATGATATCCGGCATGTGAAAATGTGTTTCCACACCCCCAATGCTGACTGCGATGCTGGATTCACGAGGAAAACCCTTGGCTAGGATGCCAATGTCCGTCGTTGTGCCGCCAATATCGCAGACAATGCAGTCGCTCAATCCCGTTAAATAAGCGGCACCCCGAATACTGTTTGTGGGACCTGAACCAATCGTTAGAATTGGGTAGCGTTTTGCAGTCTGCAGCGATATCAGAGTGCCATCATTTTGGGAAAAATAGATCTTTGCGGCAATCCCATAACGCTTCAGAGCTTTCTCTAGTCCCGCAGCAACTTTACCGATCACTTTTACCAGAGCAGCATTAAGAATGGTGGCATTTTCCCGCTCTAAAAGTCCCAATCCACCAATTTCTGAAGAGAGGGTGACAGGGAAATCTTCGCCCAGAAAGTCTTTTACCATCCGCTCGAAGGCTTTCTCATAGCTATTGAAAATGGGAGAGAAGATAGATGTCACAGCAATGGAGGTCATCCCTGTCCGCTGAATCCTGCTGATGACTCTGAAACACTCTTCCTCATCAAGTTCCGCTGAGTACAGCGGCCTTCCATCAAATTCAGCTCCCCCATGCAAATAATAGACGCTTCCTCCAATCGCTTCTTTTAGTGCTTCATTCCAGGTAAACATCGGTTCAATCGCGCGTCCTGCTGGCAGACAAATCCGTACAGCGGCGGTTCTTGACAGATCTTTTCGTTGCACGAGGGCGTTCGTCGCATGCGTCGTCCCCAGCATAACATATTTGATAGCGGATTGTGCCACGGAAGATTTAGCCAGGAGCTGGTCGATCGACTCGAAGATCCCAGTTTCAATATTCTCCGTCGTCGGCACTTTAACGCTGTGGATGACTCGATTCGTTTGATCCAGCAAAACCGCGTCAGTATTGGTGCCGCCAACATCGATGCCGATTCTATACAGTGGCATAAAGCTCTTGAAGGGGAACAAAGTCGCAGTCTAGACCGAAGCAGCGAGGTCCCCATACCTCGAGAGCAGCCTCGCTTCGCATGATCTCTGGACTAGGAATCCCTAAGCAAATCACACGCATCCCATATCTTAATCCCTCCGTTGTAAAGGGAATGCCAGTCTCAAGATCAAGAAGGGATACAAGATCCGGTACAACTGCGGCGAGACGGCCATCTATTTTTGCGATAAGATTCTCATTCTGAAACTGAACCTCGAAAATCATCCCCTGATACTCGTCAAAGCCCTCGACGTAAGCATGGCCGCGCACAAAGCCACCCGCAGTTTCTCTTTTAACGTCGACGATTCGACCGCGAAAAAGAATCTGAGCTTCCCCATAAATGGAATCGCTCGTCACCTCTTTGATCGCCTCAATGGGATCTGTTTTGCTGGCCTGAGCCGCTTTGATCGCCTCTCCAAGCGCCATGCAAAAGCTGAGAGTTCCGGGAATTGCTACACGTTTCACATCAGCACCGCTCATGGCATATTCGGCAATATGGGCCACTCCACCAAAGCGGACCGCCACGCCTCGCGAGAGGTACTCTAACATCGGATTGTCTAAGGTCTTTAGAAGACAGCTATCTCCCCGCTCATTGTGCAGAGCCATGGGGGTGCCGTTGACGCCATGAATATGAAATGTTTCCATATGAAGTTCGGGAAAAGCGCGACCCATTCCATCTGCATTTACAATGGGGATACCAGCCTGAGCTGCAACTGTAAAAGGCAGAGTCGAATTAATCCCTCCACATTCGATCGCCATCGTCGCATACGCCTTTTTTCCATACACCTTTTCGAGCATTCGCAATGATTTAAGGGCCTCGTCTCCATTGGGGATTTTTTCCATCATAATCGTAGGTGCCCCCATCATGGCGGTAGGGATGATGAAAGCATCATCGGGCAATTCCGCGGGATCCAGCATCGGGATGGGACCATACTGGCGAATTGCTTTAATAGCCATGAGCTTTCCAAGTTTCGGATCCCCTCCTCCGCCAGATCCTAGCAGGGTTGCCCCCAGTGCCAGATCTTCAATCTCTTTTTCCCCAATCCATTTCATATCTAAAACCCCTCGCTATCTTCCAGTACCAACCCAAATCTTGAAGCTAGTTGTAATTTTTCACAAAATTTGTTCAAGATGATGTGGAAACTAAAGGCAATACAAAAGGCTGTAAAGGATGGAATCCCTACCGGGAAGGACAAGGCAGCCAACACACCGATTGCCAATGCGGCAAATGCAGGCCAGGCAAACTGGCTATATTCCGTCCCCGGGCCAAAGTGATAGGAATCCTTTTGGATGAAATAATAATCAGCAATCATCACTCCAGCGATCGGTGGAAACAGAATACCCAGAACGTTCAGCCAGGGAATGAAGTAATTGGCAATTCCCATCAATCCGAGAATGCTGGCGATGAATCCCCAGATTAAAACGATCTTGGTTTTTTTCATCTTTAATGTATTGGACAAAGCTAAGGAAGCGGAATAGAGATTGCTGTCATTGGTCGTCCATTGTGCAGCTATAATGATCACAAGGGCGGGAATACTTAATCCCGTTGCGACCATTGCAGCCGGCAGATCGCCCGACCCTGTAGCCAGTGCGGTGATGCAACCTGCGATGATCATGAAGCCATTGCCAAACATGAAGCCTACAATGCTCGCAATCCACGAGGATGCCTGGCTTTTGGCATAACGGCAGATATCCGCCTGAATGACAGCACCAACGGCAAAGCTGCCCACAATGAGCACGACTCCTTCCGTAAATGGAATAGGCGCAGTTGGAGAAATAGCAAACAGGGATTCCCAGCCATCTGAACCTTTGACCGTAGCATGAATGCCCCACATAGCCAGTTGCACAAGCGCTGGGATGGCAATGATGCTCAAAGCTTCTATGCCTTTATAGCCTAAATAAGCGGTAAGCATCATGAGAAGCCCTCCCCAGAGAGCCGCTACCTTTGGATAAGCCAGAAAACCACCGTCTGGGATCATCGCGTGAATGGTTTGTCCAAAAAAACCAGTCTGCACAGCAAACCAGCCAAGAAGAGTGCATGCCCCCAAAGCCCCGATGACTTTGGCACCGCTTCTGCCAAACGCGTGGCGCGCCAAAAGAACTGTCGACACGCCATGCTTCGCACCGGCTGCTCCGATAAGACCCGCACAAAGGGTTAAGAGTCCATTACCCACTAAGGTAGCGATGATGGAATCTCGCAACGTCATGCCTGAAGCAATGGCTGCCCCTGTAAAGAGTCCAGACGTTGCCATGCAATAGCTTGCCGAAACAACGGCGATTTGCAAGGCTCCTCTTTTTTCTGTGTCTTTGACAGGTTTCAAAGCATAGTCATCGACAGCTATATCATTTGTGAAAATATATGGTTCCACTTCACCTCATAATTTCAAAAGGTTTAGGATATTCAAATCCTCAAAAAAACGCAATTCATGATCATAAAATAAAAATTGTCGCCATGAGGGGTACGTAGATGAGAGCAAAGATCGTGCTGAGTACAACGGCAGTTGCTGCTTTTTCGGGCTGCGTATCAAGAATCGTCGCTATGATAACGGTATTGACAGCCATCGGAACAATCGATACCAGGAAAAGAGCTTTATGTGTGACAGTGTCGTAGAAGCCAAAAAAGTTGCTATCTAATGTAGTGAGGCCGAAGATTAGAGCCGGCCAAATCAGGAATTTTGCAATGAAAGTGAGCTCGATGAATTTGCGGTCAAATTTAAAATGTTCCAGATTGGCAAGACCAAGCCCAATGATCATCATTCCCATCACAGTGAATGTGCCTTTAATATGATCGATAAATTGTGAAAAGACATGGGGAATTCCGATACCAGACAAATTGAGGAACAGTCCCCCCATAAAAGCATAAATGGCAGGCAGACGGAGAACCTTGCGGGCGCATTCAGAAGAAGAATGCAACCCTTTTGCTAGGATATAGTAGCCGACTGAGTTTTCGTATAAAACAACCCCCAAAAGTGCCAGCACGTAGACGCCTTCAGCTTCTTGATTGAAGATGAGCAGAGCGAGTGGGAGTCCAAAATAGCCCGTATTGCCAGAGCCTGCGGAAAAAGCCATTAGGTTGCGCGACGAATCATTCCAGAAGCCTTTTCCCAGCTTGTAAAAAATGAGACAGAGGGAACTGCAGATGACAAATGTCAAGACAGGCAGAAAAAGCACAGCTGCACTTAACTGGACATTGAGAACGCCGTTAAAAATGATCAGAGGATTGATGATGAAGAACATGATCCTCGCGATGCTGTCGCGCGTTGTCCCAAGCGCCTTTGATGCGACATATCCCAATCCGATATTCATATAGAGAGGGAGCATCTTCATAATTAAGACAGAAAAAGAGACCATGTTCACCTATAGTTCATCCTTGAAAGGTGCCTGAATTTCTTAGGGATGCAAAGCCCAGGGATGTAAAGCCCATTGATTGAGTCATAGCGATCGTAGATGAGAGCTCGAGAGTAGACCATAGTTTAATGATTGCAACCCCATACAAAATGGGCTGATATGACTATGTTCCTTTTGCTTTTTTAAAGCTATCTCTTTTACCTCACAATCCTTCCGCTCGTCAACAGTAAAGATGATGCTGTCCGTGAAAAGAGGACTTCCTATCAGACATAGGCTTATGTGCTAAAAAACACACTGATTTTTCTGTTGAAAATATTGGTTGAGATCGGGTATTAAGTTATGTTGAAGTCATGCGTTATATGGATGAAATGATGGAAAATATTCACAAAGTGTTGTTCTCCCAGGTGTTGTTCACTATGAGCATTCCCTCAACAATTCAACAGAGAGGTGTCTCATGAATGCCCCAGTCTCTCCATCAAGCTCCCCATCAAGCTCTCAAGCAAGCTCTTTTTCAGGCAGTCCACCCCCTCTTCCTTCTTTATTTGACTCAGTACCCCTCATTCCGGCTGTACCGCCCGTTGCTAGACGCCTTTCAGAAGCCGCAATTGCCAAGCTGGAAGCTTTAACCAAATTTCCGCCGACTGTGAATCAGGACCCGATAACGGCAGCTAGATACATGAACGATACAGCACTGTGCGCCGCTCTCAAAGAATTTGATGAAAATATATTCGTGTATCTTAACAGTAAAGCAATTTCAGATAAGGCCTTGAACTTAATACTTGGATATTGTCCTGCACTCCAATCACTCGATTTAACTGGATTTAGTCAGATCACAGCGGTAGCTTTGCCTCGGATTGCCCAATTGAGCCAATTAACTGCGCTGAATTTATCTCAAACACAAGTCAGGAATTTAGCACCACTCAAGGATCTACCGCGCTTAATGACAGTAAATTTTTCTGATGCCCCAATAGTCCCCGATTCCCTCATCCCTTTTTTGGAACGGCATAAGAATATTTGTAATCTCAGTCTGCCCAAAAAGCTTCCTCCAGGATTTTTTGCTAGATTTCCATCAAATAGTCTGACAGAGATCTCACTGAATTGGGATGATTCAAGAATTGAAGAGATTTATTCTTTTTTGAAGGATTCACCTCATATAAAAAAGGTGGAATTCTCGAATGACACAATCCCCAGAGAATTGATAACATGGTGCCCTATACTTGGAAAAGATATTTCTGTTATAACACCCAGTGGTAAATTTTCTTTCACATCAAATTTCATGGCTTGATTAATTTTCTGCGGGTAGGATCTTTTGGTCAAGATCTGGTAGTATAAAATGCAATAGATCGTCTTGATAAACATCCTTGATCGCATCAATGAGCGCGGTAGTGTTTTCAAAAGCCTCTTGATGGCTGAGCTGGCTGTCGATCTTCCACCACATTCCATTTTCATCTTGGCGGTAGGCAAGAAAATGTCCTTGAGTCTTTGCCACTCCAAGAATAAAGCGGTCGATGTGCTTGAAATACTCTTTTAATCCAATTTCATGGTCGGAGAATTTATCGCCCAATAGCGTTGGCTTGCATGAACAGGCAATGATTTTAGCTTCATGATTGACACTGCTTACCTTCCCACTGTGTGCAATTTTATCGATCACATATTTCAATAATGTTGCATCCAATCCAAATGTTTTAATATCAAAAGATTCTGTTAATAGAGGACTTCTTGCTTTTTTCAATGCAGGGAGGATGTACCCGCTGAGTGTTTGAGGCGAAAGATAGCGACATCCCAGATAAGCATTTAAGGCATGCAATCCACACAGCGCAGAAGTTGCCTCTTGGGCTTCATGATGAAAAGGAGCTATTTTAGATTCCACTTGTATTGGTTGATGAGGACAATAGTAATAAAATTTACCCATTAATTTTTCATCTTCTAGCCGTTTATCTGTAATTTTAAATTGATAAGCTAAACAAGTTGTGGAGAAAATGATGAAATATGGTTCATTGCAATCAGGGTTATCTTCAATTTTTGATAACTTTTGCTTTGTGTATTCATGTATTATTTGTTGTTTTTTTAAATAAAACCTGAAATTGATTTGATCTATTAACAGCATGCAATTCCAACGCGGTAATGCGGGAAGAATGTCGAATGGTCCCAGACTAATCTTTTTTTTGACTGCTTGGACTTCATAGGGATTGGAGATTTCTTTGAGATTGAGTTCAAAAATAAGCTTTTTATCTAATTTGTTAAAAATGGCTTGTGCCAGGGCATCGGTTTTCGTATCTAGACCAGAAACTACAATTGTTTTTAATTCCGCATACAGACTTTTAGCCTTGTCGTATTCAGCTGAAAAGTTGAAAAAACAGGGGGCACTTGGCGATCTTGGAATATGATTTGCAGGTGATAAAGCGGCACTTGTGATAGTAGCAGATGTTGCCCTAGGGATTGCAGCTGCTGCAGCGGAACTTCTATCCGTTAACCAAGGGGTATTTTCAGATGATGCCCTTGGAATATTTCCAGGTGCTGCAGCGGGGGCAGGGGGATTACACATATTACCCTCTAGTACTAAAAAATATAAAAGCGCTGGTGATGGATCGAAAGACATAATGGCCAGCCATTATCATTTTTGCCTAAAGTTTTAATTAAGATGCAAGTCTAAAGAATTTCGCCTGCGATGAAGGTGCGCTCTTCTCCGGAAGACAGTTTAAGCAGCAGGGTGCCATCCAGATTGATGCCGGCGAAGCGGCCCTCCCAGATGGTGCGGTTATCGTGAAAGCGGATCAGATCCCCATTTGCATGGATCAGCCACTTTTTATAGTATTCCAGAAATGGCAGGAATCCTTCATCCAGAAAAACCATGAGGCGGCCGTTGAATCGATCTTGAAGCCTGGCTAGGACCTCTTCGACATCTCTTGTGGCGCCATCTTCGGCAAACAAGGATGTGGCGGGCCTGTCGATTGTGCTGAGCAGCTCTGTCGGCATGTTTACATTCAATCCTATCCCCAAAACAACGCAAAGCTGGTCAGAAATGGGGATGGTCTCGCACAGGATACCCGCCGTTTTTTTGCCCTTCAGCATGACATCATTGGGCCATTTGAGCTGAGGCTGAAAGCCGAGTTCTTCCAGAATGTCCGCCGCAGCGATAGCCATTACCTGGGGCAGGTTGCCGATATCGCCGCGATGCTTTTCGATGAAAAAACAGAAGGTGGCATAGATATTCTGGCCCGCAGGGGATAACCAGAGGCGCTTGAAGCGGCCGCGGCCGGCCGTCTGATTATCCGCAGTGACGAGCGTCAGGGCCTCGCGGTCCAGCTCTTCCGCGTGCTGCTTGGCCCAGGTGTTCGTCGAATCCAGCGTAGCAAAATGTCTGCGATGGATCTGCATCTGCTTATCGCGCCTGTTGGATGATGGCCTTGACCTCTTGCAGAGGGCGATGTAAGACGATGTATCCAAATGCTTTTTCCCCAGGAGTGTTGACATCAATGCGGCGCATTTTGGCAAGCTTTAAGCCGATGGTGATATCCTGGCGCAGGACTTTAAATTGCTTTTCGTCATTTACATCCCGGATGGAATCAAAAGCATCAATCAGCATGGCCATTCCGACATAACCTTCGAAATGAATCCCCCCATTTGCGTGTGAGCGGTCGACACGGGCTTCGACCCAGTCTTGGAAAGGGGAAGAATTGGGATTGAGGTAGAGCGGATGGCTGGGAGTATAAAACTGTTCCTGGAGCAAGGGCTTGATTTTGCTCCGCAATCCGCGAAATTGTCCCGCGTTGATTTGATCGGCGAGGGCTTTCAACTGGTCAACCTTGCTGGCTTGGCGACGCCAGACCCTCAAGGCAAACCCACCCGTTGCAATCAGGACCGCAGAGGCAAGAAGGCTCGGAATCAGGATAGCATGGAAAGTGATTGCGACAATTGCGCACGCAGCGCACATAGCAAGGCAACTCAGTGCCAAACGCGTGATCTGGTTCCGACGGTTATCTACGGAAATCGGCCCGCTGTCTTTCAGGTGGATATGCGGCCATTGGCGATATTCTGCTTTGAGCATTTCAGCAGCTTCTCTTGCCAGCTGGGAACTATCCATGTGGGCGTAAGGCTCGTGATCAATGTAAAGTCGACTGCATCCTGAAATATGACAAGGCATCCTGAAACTCCTAAATAGTTTGCTCTCTATTTTACCAAATAGAGGACTTGCTGTTAAGCTAACATCTATGTTTAATTTTCGCGCGCTTGCTTTTATCGACTTCCGGATCATTCCGATCCTCCTGGCTTTGATGGCCGTGAGCCTGGTGGTTATTTCCGACTACTCGATCGAATTTCATTTAGAAGGTGCTGAGGAGAGCTTTTTTACTCCTTTGGTGCGCTCGCAGCTTCAATGGTTCTGCCTGGGCAGCGTCGTCTTTCTTTTAGTTGCTTCATTCGATTACAACAAGCTGCGGGAATGGACCTGGGCCTTTTACGTCCTCATGCTCCTGGCCCTGATCGGCCTCTTTTTCACCGATCCGATTCAACGGGTGCAGCGCTGGTACCGGATTCCCTTTCTGCATATCAGCATCCAGCCCTCCGAATGCGCCAAGTTGATTGTGGTGATCACCTTGAGCTGGTTTTTAGAGCGTCGCCGTCAGCAGGCCAGGGAGTGGAGCACGGCTTTTTATGGTCTTTTAATCGTTGGAATCCCTTTCCTGCTTATTCTTAAACAGCCCGACCTCGGCACCGCCCTCGTGCTTTTTCCGATGGCCCTGGTCATGTTTTACTTGGGCGGGCTGCACCCCGCTGTCGTTAAGGGGATGGCCTGGATTGGGGGTTTTACATTGGCTTTGATTGCCCTGATGTTCCTGGGGGTTCTTTCGCATGAAGAGGTGCGTCCCTATGCGATGAAGGTGCTCAAACCCTACCAGTTTGATCGCCTCGATCCCAACACCCACCATCAGAAGGCAGCCGTCACAGCCATTGCTTTAGGCGGGCTGACGGGGAAGGGATGGCGCAAGAGCGATTATGCTGGAGCTGGCTGGCTGCCGGCGCCCTATACCGACTCGGTCTTTCCCGCATTTGGCGAAGAGTTTGGTTTTGTGGGGTTGCTCTTGCTGCTGGTACTTTTTTACGCCTTGATCTATTTTAGTTTTCAGGTGACAGCTGTCGCCAGCGACCCTTTCGGACGCCTGCTTGCCGCTGGCGTCACGGTCTATCTGGCGATGCACATCCTCGTGAATATCGGCATGATGAGCGGCCTTCTGCCGATCACGGGTGTCCCTTTGGTCTTAGTGAGTTATGGCGGCTCTTCGATCGTCGCCACCATGACCGCGCTGGGCATTTTACAGAGCATTTACAGCCGCAGGTTTATGTTTTAATGCATGCATTTATTCTCTCTCCAGGCAAATGGGTAGGCGAAGGCAAGATCTCCTTCAGCGCCTCCGCCGAACATCTTCACTTTTATACCCGCTGGCTGATCGGCGAGGCTGACACGGGTTCGATTACCTGCAGCCAGGAGGTCGAGATGCCGGGTAACGAGACGAAAATGTTCAACCATTTTGTCTTTTCCAATGTAACTGCAGCCTCATTTGCGGTAGAACTGGAGAATGATATCCTCGGGAAGGTCCAGGGCAAGGGCATTATCGATGCCAAGACGCTGGCCTGGGAGTTTCATGGAGGCGAGGGTTTGGAAGGATTTGAGGTCTATGAGTTGCAGGACAATGGCGACTACATGCTGCATGCGGAGTATGCCTCTCCTGATCAATTCCGGACGGTCATCGACGGCCGGATCTGGAAAAAAACGGAGTAGCTGCGAAGATTATTGATGCGCAGGTGCAATCTGAGGTGAGCCTGGAATAGCGGCAACAGCAGGGGTGGGTTGAG
Organism: Parachlamydia sp.; assembly: GCA_021372155.1. Lineage (GTDB taxonomy): Bacteria > Chlamydiota > Chlamydiia > Chlamydiales > Parachlamydiaceae > JAJFUZ01. The sequence goes on from JAJFUZ010000051.1 coordinate 10,897, forward strand.
GATTGGGTCCAGCAGTTTTCGCAGCAGCCACAGGGGGTTGTTGGGCTTGACGAAGCTGGGTAATTTCATCCTTTAAACTTTGGATGGTTCTGTCTTTTCCTTGGATGGTTTTATCTTTTGCTTGAATTTCTTTTCGAAACGTTGCCTGCATTTCTTGTCGCGCCTGCATCATCGCAAACTTGCCAGCCTCTTCGGCTTCTTTCCATCGTTGTCTCCAAGTACGATCCGCTCTTTGATTTTCCGTTTGCAACCTGTCGACATCCAATTCTAAAGTATTGATCCTCTGTTGTTTTTGAATCACAGCCTGGTCTTTGGCAGCCTCGCGATTCTGCATTTCGCGGTGTAGCTGTTCATAAATTGCGCGGGCCCCTTGTGACTGCTGGCAGGCATTTCTCCAGTTTACGTTGGCCTGGCGCTGATTGCGCAGTTCCTGTTCGACATTTTGATGCCTCTCTTCCTTGAGTCGGTCTTTTTTCAAAAGCGCGGCCTCAACCTGTTCAATTTTGGCCTTCATTTCATTTGCTGGGACAAAGTACCTGCGCGATCTAGCAGCCAGGTTGTCTATAGCATCCTGCTTGTAGGAGATAGACCCAAAAAGCCATTGGATATAGCGTTTGATGCGTTCGAGAAGAGACGTGGAGCGGGTGATGACGATGAAGGAGCGCGAGCAATAGACACCAAAGTAAAGATCGCGTTTGATATTCTTTCCCGCGTCCCTTTCATGCTCGGTGAGAAGAGCCATATTATAGGCGGCTTCTCTCAGAGTCAGTTCAGGAGAAGGGCATGTTTTTCGTATGACCATTATTATCCTCCCGATTGGTCACAATAGCACAAATAATTCTTTGACGCCAGCGCTTTTTTTAGCTCACCCATTGGCTAGACATGTTGATTTTCTTATTTATCTCAAAATCGCAAAAAGGCATAATTCCACCGGTTGGATTGTGAAAAATTATAAGTCTGTATTTATCTTTGGCCTTCTCGCAGCTCTTCTTTGCGGACTTCTGTTTGGACTTCTGTTTGGAGTTGGGCGGATCTATTTTCGGCTTACCGATGGCTTCCGTATGGGCAATATTGCCATGGAGCTGCCGCAGAGTCAGGATTGGGAGATTCGTTCTCTGACGAGCGAAGAAAAGGCGACGCGCGATGAGGCGCTGAGCCAGCCTTATCATTACATGGATAAAGGCCATCAGGCCTATGTCTTTGAGAGCGATGACGGCAAATATGTCTTGAAGCTGCTGAAATTTCAGCGCGTGCGCGTCCCCGAATGGCTGAGAAGAACCTGGCTGCCCTTTTCCTGGGAAGAGTGGCGGGTTAAACGCATCGAGAAGAAAGATCGCATGCGCGACAGCCTGTTGTTGAGCTGGAAACTGGCCTTCGATGCCCTGAAAGACGAAGCAGCGATCATTTACGTCCATATCAATCAGACCCAAGATACTGAGTTTCCACTAGGTCAGAAACTCATATTAACAGACAAAATCGGCCTGAAGCATCAGCTTGACCTGGATCGCAGCGTCTTTCTAATCCAGCGTAAGGCCCCTCTCCTGGGTCCCACACTGGATCAATTGGTGGCGGATGGGAATCTTACTGAGGCGCAGGAGCTTCTCGGCAGGCTGATCGATCTCTTTGTTTCCGAGTATCGGCGTGGTCTGGCCGAAAAGGAGCTTTTTATTTTGCGCAACACAGGTGTCTATCAGGGACGGCCCATACATATTGATACCGGCCGCTTTGAATGGGATCCGAACCTGACCCAGCCGGAAAATTTCTCTCGAGAGCTCAAGCGCAAGACTGTCAAGTTGCGCACATGGCTGAAAGAACATCATCCTGAACTGGTAGAAGACTTTGATAGACGTGTAGAGGTATCATGAGGAAATATATCAAGTACCTTGTCCTGTTGGCACTGGTGTGGGCTCTAGCTTATGGCGTTGGGCGCATCTACTACCGCACCACGGGTGGGTTTACCATTAGCAATATCACTTACGATCTTCCTTACGATGCCCGCTGGGAGATGCGCTCTCCCGATGAAGACGAGGCGCATGCTGTCGAAGCGATTCTGCATCAGCCCTTTCACTACTTGGGGAAAGGCTGCCAGTCCTATGTATTCGTGAGCGAGGACAATCGCTATGTGTTGAAATTTTTTAAATACCAGCGATTTCGCCCCAAAGCCTGGCTCCCCTACATGACCTTTATCCCGGGAATGGAGGGCTATCTTCAGTCTAAGAGCGAATGCAAGAAGAGAAAGCTGGAGAGTGTCTTTAGCAGCTGGAAAATTGCTTATGAAGATCTGCTTCCTGAAACTGGAGTGTTGTTTGTTCATCTCAACAAGACCCAACTCAACATGACCAAAGGACAGCGGGAAAAGCCTTTTGTCATTTATGACAAAATGGGCTGGGAACATAGCCTTAACCTCAACGATTACGAGTATCTTCTGCAGAGAAAAGCCAAGCTCCTCTGTCCGACGCTGGATGGGTTGATGGCGCAGGGGAAGGTCTATGAGGCAAAACAGCTGCTTGACAGGCTGATCCAGATGCTGCTTTCTGAATATCACCGCGGCTATGCCGACAACGACCATGCCCTCATGCAAAATACGGGCGTATTAGATGGGCGTCCGGTCCATATCGATGTCGGCCAGTTTGTGAAGAACGATAAAGTCAGAGATCCCGAGGTGTATAACCATGAGCTCTTCAACAAGACCTGGAAATTCCGTAAATGGCTCAGCGAAAACCATCCGGAGCTTGCCAGCCATTTAGAAATGCTTTTAAGACAGGTGATGGGCGATGAGGCTTTCAGCGCCCTCAAACCGCGTTTGAATAAAGCCAGCATGGGCGTCTTATCGCACCATGCTGACTAGTCGATAATCAGATAAGACCTGAACCGCTAACGACGAGTGGGTTGGCAGCCAGATTATTTGCATTTGCTCCGCGCAGCTGAGTGTTGAGGCGTCCCACCTCATTCCCCAGTGCTCTATTTGCAGCCTCCAGCTGCTGTTTATCCATTCTCAGTTGTCCAATTTCCGCCAGTTGCTGCTGGATCTGCTGGGGCTGACCAGCGCGGAGTAGCTGCAGCTCAGCTCTTAATTGGGCAACTTCAAACTGTGCCTGGGCCAGATCTAGTTGAGCCTGAGCAAAGGCTGCATCGTCGGGCTGGTTGGCCGCAGGGACTTGTACAGGCGCGGCATGTACAAGGGGAACGGCTGCTTGGGGAGCTGCGATGGGGGGGAGAATCGGCGCTTTTTGCTCCGCATTCACTTTCAGCTGCTGAACTTCAGCCTTTTTTGCCTGAAGCTTTGCTTCAAGAGCACGAATTTTGCGTGTGCTGGGACTGCCCAGGCAATTAAGAGCTGCTTCCAGGCCGCGACGGAGAATAGATACAGTGCCATCTTTGATCTTGACGGCAACTTGACCGATAAAAGCAAATACTTTCAGAGCCATTTGATAGATGCGAATGGCCAGCTGTTTGCTGGAATTAAGGAATGAGGTGAGATATTGCTTGGGTGTTTTCGCAGGGGATGCGGCGGCACTGTCAGCTTGCAAGTACATGAGGTTGAGCGAATTAGTCATAATTGTCCTCCTTCAGAACATTGATCTCTCTTGAGCCCACTATATAAAATAGTTATTAAAGCTCAATGAAAAATCTAAGGCTCGTCTGAAAAACAAGATTAAGAGGTGCGCGGACGCACCTCTTTTATATACCGAAGAACATTGAAAATTTGGCAAATGGGCTGCGCCAAATTTTCAATGTTCTTCGGTATGAGCCATCAGGCCTTGATCTTGATGTCGACGCCGGCTGGAAGAGTCAACGTCTTCAGAGCATCGATCGTTTTGCCTGTCGGATCGAGGATATCGACCAGGCGCTTATGCGTGCGCATTTCGAACTGTTCGCGCGACTTGCGGTCGATGTTCGGCGAGCGCAGCACGGTAAAGATCTCACGGCGGGTTGGCAAGGGGATTGGCCCTGCAACGCCGGCGCCGGTACGCTTGGCAGTTTCGACAATGTCGGCTGTCGAGCGATCGAGAATGCGCTGATCATACCCTTTGAGGCGGATGCGGATCTTCTGCTTAGCAGACCGCATTGGCTTCTCGTGCTTGACCTGCTTTTCCTGTTTGACGATCTTTTCTTGTTTCGCCTGTTTTTCTTGCTTTGCCATAAAATGTTACTCTTACTTCCTAATGATTTCTTCTTGGATCTTCGCCGGCACTTTTTCAAAGTGGCTGGGCTCCATAACGTAAGTGGCGCGGCCCGATGTCAGGGAGCGCAACTGTGTCGAATAGCCAAACATCTCGCTTAAAGGGACTTCAGCGCGGACGATGATGACCCCTTTGTGGCTCTCTTGGCCAAGGATCTGGCCGCGGCGGCGGTTGAGGTCGCCGATGACGTCGCCCACATGCGTTTCGGGGCAGGTGACATCGACGCGCATGATCGGTTCGAGGATGATCGGCTTGGCTTTTTTCGCCGCATCCTTGATCGCCATCGATCCGCAGATCTTAAAGGCCATTTCGCTCGAGTCGACATCGTGGTAGGAACCGAAGACGATTGCGACTTTGACGTCGACCAGGCTGAAGCCCGCCAGTACGCCCGTTGTCAGACCCTCTTCGATACCCTTGATGGTCGGGTTGATATATTCCTTCGGAATGACGCCGCCCACAATCTTGCTGACGACCTCATTGCCTTTGCCCTTCTCGTTCGGCTCGATTTCGAGACAGACGTGGGCATACTGGCCGCGGCCGCCCGACTGTTTGACGAACTTGGTTTCGGTTTTGCTTGGAAGTGTGATCGTCTCTTTGTAGGCAACCTGAGGCTTGCCGACATTGGCTTCGACGTTGAATTCGCGTCTCATGCGGTCGTGGAGAATTTCCAGGTGCAGTTCGCCCATCCCGGCGATGATCGTCTGTCCCGTCTCTTCGTTGCTCGAGACGCGGAAAGTGGGATCTTCAGCTGCGAGAGCTTGGAGTGCGGTCGCCAGCTTTTCGCGGTCTGCCTTTGACTTGGGCTCAATGGCAAGCGAGATAACTGGTTCTGGAAATTCCATTTTTTCCAGAATGAGCGGTTTGCTGGCAGCGCAAAGCGTATCGCCAGTACGCGCATCTTTCAAGCCGACGCAGGCGGCGATGTCGCCCGTGTAGAACTCGTCGCGGTCTTCCCGCTTGTTGGCATGCATTTCCAGCAGACGGGAGATGCGTTCTTTGCTGTCTCGGGTGCTGTTGATGAGGTTCATCCCTTTGACCAGGGTGCCACTGTAAATGCGGATGAAGGTCAGGCGGCCGACGTAGGGATCTGACATGATCTTAAAGGCGAGCGCTGCAAGGGGAGCATCGTCAGCGGGAGCCAGCATGATCTCTTGATCGTTGTTGAGGTCGTGCGCCTTGATGGCACCGCGATCAAGAGGCGATGGCATCCAGTGGACGACGGCATCCAGAAGCTGCTGGACGCCCTTGTTTTTAAATGCCGATCCGCACAGCACAGGATTGAGTTTGTTGGTGCAGACGCCCTTTCGGATGGCGGCATGGATCTCATCAGCCGTCAGCGAATCCTGGTTCTCCAGCACCTTGGTCATAAAGGATTCATTGCTTTCGTCGATCGTCGCGAGCTCTTCGAGCATGTGAGCGCGCATCTCTTTCGCTTTATCCAGAAGATCAGCGGGGATATCGCTCTCTTCCCAGTCCGCGCCCAGAGTTTCGTCGTGGAAGAAGAGGGCGCGCATTGTGACAAGGTCGACCATGCCCTTGAATTGCGATTCGGCGCCAATTGGGCAGTGGACGGCGACGGCGTTGGCATGCAGCTTTTCGCGCATCGATTTGATAGCTTCGAAATAGTCAGCTCCGATGCGGTCCATCTTGTTCACGAACGCAATGCGCGGAACGCCATACTTATCGGCCTTGCGCCAGATAGTTTCCGATTGCGGTTCGACACCCGAAACGGCATCGAACACGGCAACGGCGCCGTCCAGAACTCGCAGCGAGCGCTCCACTTCAATTGTGAAGTCGACGTGGCCAGGAGTATCAATGATATTGATCTTGGCGCCTTTCCAGAACACGGTTGTCGCAGCGGACGTGATCGTGATTCCGCGTTCCTGCTCCTGCTCCATCCAGTCCATGGTGGCGGCGCCTTCGTGCACTTCGCCCATTTTGTGGAGACGGCCGGAATAGTAGAGAATGCGCTCAGTAGTCGTGGTCTTGCCGGCATCGATGTGGGCCATGATGCCGATATTGCGCACATTTTGAAGTAGTTCTTTTGCTGGTCTTGCCATGTTCGTCTATCCTCCTACCACTTGTAATGCGCGAAGGCTTTGTTGGCTTCGGCCATGCGGTGTGTGTCGTCTTTCTTCTTAATGGTAGTGCCCTGGTTGTTGTAGCAGTCCGACAGCTCTCCGGCGAGGCCATCTTCCATGGATTTGCCCACCTTGTCGCGTGAGTAGTTGATGATCCAGCCCATCGCCATTGAGATGCGGCGATTGGTTGGGATTTCAATCGGCACCTGATAGGTCGCGCCGCCGACGCGCCGCGATTTGACTTCAAGAGATGGTTTTGCGTTTTCCAGCGCCTGTTCGAATGCCTCCATCGGATTGTCCGATTTCACGCGCTTCGCAAATTTTTCGAGGGCGTTGTAAATGATTCTGCGGGCAGTCGATTTTTTACCGCACACCATCACCTTGTTTATAAATTTTGCTAACAGCAAGCTTCTGTAAACGGGATCGGGTGCGATTTCCCTTTTAACGGCGCGACGTCTTCTTGACATGGTTTCCTCAACAATAGCGTTATTTGTTAGAAAACGCTCATCTCGAGCGTTTTCGAATTCAGTGGGAAGACCTCAATAGTTCACCTGGCTAAAGAGATTTCTCTTTGCCTGTGCGCGATCGACATGTTTTTTCAAATATGCCGGTCGCGAACCAGGATATTCATTGAGAATATCCTAGTGTTACTTGGGACGCTTTGCCCCATATTTCGATCTTCCCTGTTTGCGGTCTTTCACAGCCGCACAGTCCAAAGTTCCGCGCACAATGTGGTAACGGACGCCCGGAAGGTCCTTTACGCGACCTCCACGAACCAGCACAATGCTGTGTTCCTGAAGGTTGTGGCCTTCGCCGCCAATATAGGCAATAACCTCTTGGCCAGTCGACAGGCGTACCCAGGCCACTTTACGCAGCGCCGAGTTCGGCTTCTTTGGAGTTTTAGTTTTCACCTGCAGGCAGACGCCACGGCGTTGCGGGCACTGTTGCAGAGCGGGCGACTTGCTGCGTTTCTTCTTTGGTGAACGCGGCTGTCGCACGAGTTGGTTCATTGTCGGCATGGTTGCCTTTCTCCAGTTTGCAAATAAAAATGAATGAACAAGATTATAGAGTAATAGCACAAAAGAGGAAAGCAAAATCTCAAACTGCCCTGACCACTTTGTATTGACCGTGTGGAAAGCGGGGGATTTGCTGGACATTCAGTAGCACGATCGATTAATCTCTCCCGTTATGAAACGCATTGCCATTCTGGGAAGCACAGGCTCAATTGGAGAGAGCACTCTTAAAGTTGTAAGGCATTTGGGACCTGAAAAACTGAAGGTTGTGACTCTGGCATCCCATTCCCAGATCGATCTTCTTGAAAAACAGGCCAGGGAATTTGAGCCCGAGCTTGTGGCTGTCTATAATAAGGATAAGGCACAGGAACTCAAGAGCCGCATCCCCCACATCAAAGTTGTCGGAGGGATTGAAGGGATTGAAGAGGCTGCGACCCACCCCTATGTGGACCAGGTGGTATCAGCAATCACGGGTTCGATCGGCCTTCGGCCTGCCATTGCGGCCATTTGCGCCGGCAAGAACCTCGCACTGGCAAACAAAGAGCCTCTGGTAGCTGCTGGGCAGTACTTCATGTCTCTGGCAAGGAAGCATGGCGTGACGATTTTGCCAGTCGACAGCGAGCACAGCGCCCTTTTTCAATGTCTCCATGGAGAGAACCCCAAAACAGTCAGGCGCCTGATTCTGACGGCCTCTGGCGGACCCTTTCGCTTTTATACGGACCAGCAGCTAGGGGAGATCACAGTAGAAGGGGCTCTACAGCACCCCAACTGGAAAATGGGGCCCAAAATCACAATTGATTGCTCGACTTTAATGAACAAAGGTCTCGAAGTTATCGAGGCGCATTGGCTGTTTGGCATTCCGCTCGATCAGATCGAGGTCATCGTCCATCCCCAAAGCCTCATACACAGCCTTGTGGAATATGTGGATGGCTCGACGCTCGCGCAAATCAGCGAGCCTTCGATGGTCCTGCCGATCCAGTACGCCCTGACCTATCCAGAGCGACTGCCAGGCATGCTCGCTCCTTTTGATTTTATCAAAAACAGCACGTTGCAGTTTTATGCACCCGATCTCAAGAGGTTTCGCTGCCTCGATCTGGCTTACCAGGCAGTGCGACAAGGTGGCAGTCTTCCCTGTTTCATGAACGCCGCCAATGAAGTGCTCGTCCAGCGCTTCGTCAACCGCGAAATCGGCTGGCTGGAGATTGGAGCCAGGTTGGAAACACTGATGGAGCGGCATGAAGTGATCCCCATCGCCGGCCTTGAAGATATCGATCATGTGGAAGCGAAGGCTCGTTCAGAAGCGTCCACATAAAATAGCTGTTCCACTTATCTTTCGCTTGTGGCATAATAAATCCTTTTATAGAGTACTATTCATCGTTTTAGGGTTGCACGCTCATGTTGCTTAATCTCACGTATATCCTTTTGGCTATCCTTGGCCTCAGTTTCTTAATTTTTATCCATGAACTGGGCCATTACTGGATGGCGCGGCGCACAGGCATGCGTGTCGAAGTGTTTTCCATTGGTTTTGGAAGGCCCCTCTACTCTTGGCTGCGCGACGGGGTCCGCTGGCAAATCGGCTGGCTCCTTTTTGGCGGATATGTGAAAATTGCCGGACAGGAGCTTCAGGAAGGGCAGAACCAGGCTGACATACCAGACGGCTTTTACGCGAAATCGCCCTTTGACCGCATCAAAGTGGCTTTCATGGGTCCATTTGTCAACCTTCTCTTTGCTCTCGCGGTTTTTGGTGTTTTATGGTTTACCGGCGGACGCGTGAAAAACTATTCGGAATTCACCCACAAGATCGGCTGGATTGATCCCCATTCGGAACTATATGCTGCAGGTATACGTCCCGGCGATGAAATATCCGCTTATGATGGCCGTTATTACCAAAGCGCAAACGATAATCTGTATGCGCCTATGATTGGAAAGGAATCGCTCGGGATCCAGGGTTATTCAGTCAATTACGCTACGGGCGAAAAAGATTCGTTCAACATCCACGTGAAAACCTATCCCCACCCCGCTTCTTTAGAAAAGGGACTTAAAACTGCGGGGATTCTCGCTTCGGCCAACTATATCATCTACGACCGTCTTCCTGGCTCTGTCGACAACCCCTTGCCAGAGGGGTCGCCCCTGCAAGGGAGCGGTATCGAATATGGCGACCGCGTGGTATGGGCGGATGGCGAGCGCATCTTCTCTTCGACCCAGCTAGACCATATCCTGAACGACAACCGCGTCCTCTTGACTATTCAGCGCGACGATCAACTCTACTTAAAGCGCGTTCCCCGCGTTCTTGTGCAGGAGCTCAAACTCGACCCCGAATTCAAAGAAGAATTAACCGACTGGCAGTTTGAGGCTAATCTTAAAGGCACAAAAATTCAAAAGCTCTATGCGATTCCCTACAATCTGACTCATGAAGCCGTTGTAGAGAATCCACTCAAGTTTATCGACAAAGAGTTTCAGACTCAGATTTTCCCTGAAGTGTCCTCTTCGGATCTGGAAAAG
>JAJFUZ010000055.1 GCA_021372155.1 Parachlamydia sp.
CGTCACCTTCGGACACTTTCTGGAACCCTTCGGGAGAACGGAGGGTCGCCTCCCCGGAGAGGATCACGAAAAGCTCTTCTGCGGCCCTGTGGAAATGGTAGGGGAAAGAGAACTTGCCCGGATCCAGGGATCGCATGTCGAAGTGGAGGTGTTTTGCATTCGACAGCTCAGCCAGTCGTGGGCTTGTATGCCACATGAAATCGGGGATGCGGCTTTCGTTCTTTTGAAATGAGATGCTCTTCGCGTTAAATATGTTCGGCATTTTTTACCTCCGGACAACGAATGAAATCAGCTACCCGGCGCTAGCGCCAAGTAACAGGATTGATTTGCTGAGCTTTAACTTTGCAAAAAAATTGAGTTGCCGACAACCCACACGCCAAAGAGCGGAATGCTTGAAGAGAGGCTAAGTCGCTGGATAGTTCCAACCATTGCCTCAACATCGAAAAGGTTTATAAATGCCTGGTAATCTGACCAACCTGTATGCCTCTGACTAAAAGAGTGAACGAGGAGAACAGCAGCTACAGCGCGATATTGCTCTCCAGTAATGATCGCTGATGCAGCTCGATGGAGAAGCTGATAACGAATTGAATCTGCCGGAACAGTAGATAAGCCAAGTGAGCGAAGGAGAAAATTAAGGCGCTTCTTTTTCCCGGATGATGCTTCATTTCGCCACTGACCAAGGGTTGGACCGAAGGATTCGTTGACCTTACCTTCAACCATGATGGACACTGGACCTGATGATGAGCGAGCTAATACAAAGATATCATTTTGTGATGAGCGCACCCCGCCAGGCAAAGACACCTTAAACTCTGGGATTGCAAAAACTGGAGTGATATTTGCCAATAAAGAATCAGTACTCAGTGAGAAGGGCAGGCTTACCTCAGGTGGAAAACCGTCTGCTGCTTCCCAGCAATGCGCTAAAGTTCGAGCAGAGTAGCCTTTCTTCCAATGTTTCTCTTTGTCGGCAAGCAATGCCTTCCAATCTTTTGGTCCCGATGTGAATTTAAGAATACGGGACATAGATATCCTCTACTACAGGTCCAACGTGCGGATCAGCGCAGGCTGGAGGCCGTCGGCTGTATTTGCTGGTTGTGCCTTATCACACTTCCTCAAGTTCACATGATTCGGATAGCTCTTCTAGGAACTCTGGCTTAAGAAATCTTATGTATGCGGATGCCTGTTTGATTTGGTTCTTGAGAATAGAGAACGAAATGAACCGACATATCTCCGACAAAGGTGGGTTGAGGCGATGAAAAGTTGGACGGTTCACTTCGGTCATTACCTTCTCTCTTCGATCATCGGGTGCGACTAGGTATAGAGGAATATTCAGGTTGGGCTGCATAGCGATTAAATCAGCCATGCGCAGAAGGCCAGAATACACCGATGTTGTTGATTCGATCTCAAATGCGGCAATGATGGCATTACCCTGCAACCAAAGAACATCGATGAGCTCAATTGTTCTGTTTGTTGCCTCGTCAAACTGGAGCGGTAGACTTGTCTTCAAACGAGGTAACTCTGCAAAGCTCTTTTTATTGAATTGTTTCCCTCTATCGTTTCGAGCCACCCAAACATCAAACCCCATGTCTGTCCCTAGTTTCAAGAGAAGCCATTGTATCTCGGTATGCTCCGTTGCTTTTTTGAAATCCTTCAACTCAGGGTCTGATTCAATCTCGTTTGAATCTGGTACGGTAACTGAACCGATCTTTGCCCTTAGAGCAGCAGGCCGGTACTTCAATTTCCGTTCGTCAACAGGGCGTTTTACAGGATTCTTGTATGCATCCAGAAGAGCTTGAACGACAGCTTCGCCGTCAGACAGTTTCCATTTTGCTGGGGAGGAGCGGAAATGTCCAGTCCAAGCATGGGGGCTTTTGAGATCCTGAAAACATGATAGTCGGTCACGAAATTCGAGAATGGGAATTGCAGTATCGGGTGTGAGTGCCACAATAGGTTTAACTTCGAATCTACAGGGAAAGTCATCATCTTGCCATATATCTCTTTCTGCTTTTTTGAATGGTGCAGAAGTGACTTCAAGCACCCCGATGAAACGTGAGATGCCTGTAAGGTAACAAAGTAAGTAATCGCCCTTTTCAATTTTTTGTACAGTCTTCCACCTTGATTCCCTGAAACCTGACACAGAGCTTCCAGCTTTTTTAAATTCCTCCCAGGTAGTTCCAGTAAAAAGATCA
>JAJFUZ010000063.1 GCA_021372155.1 Parachlamydia sp.
AATATTAAGTCAATATGGACCCATTTACGATCGTTTTACCCCGGGGCTTTGACGCAGCCAAAACAGCAAAAACTTTCATAACTGAGTACTAGCCGGATAAATTATTTAAAAACAGATTTTTTGAAGACGGCTTTGACAACAGGCGGAGGGTCGATTCGCTTGATGCAGTTTTTCTTTTTCAGCAGGCCGACCATACGCTCTGGATGGATGCGCTTGAGACGCTCTTTATTATTGATGGGAAGATTGATGAAATTCAGGCGTTTATCCTTTTTGTTGTGATCAAGAATATCCAGGATTCTGGTCGCCATCTCGGCTCGTTTCCGTGGCTCACCCTTAAGTTCATCTCCAAAGATATTGAGCGAGGCCTGCAACCCTTGCATGGATGATTCCAGTCTCTCTGTTAATCTTCGATCCAGTTCGATCAGGGAGGCAATTGTCGCTTTGGTGGCAAACTCCGAGCAGATCATCTCCGATGGTTCCTTGGGAGGCTTTTTTATCATTTTCTGATGAACCTTTTCGAAACGATCGGCTCTCTCTTTCTTTCGTCTATGGCCTCCCTTTAAACCAAAATCGGCTAAACCTGCGTCCCATCGACGCTCTTTGACATTGTCTATTTCGGAAAAGTTGGCTTCGCCCTTTTCATGAAGCTCCCTTTCGATCTCCTGATACAGTTTTACAATCACTTCATCAGGGTCCTGGCCATTCCTTCGGAGAAGATCGGAATAAGCCCAGTAGGCGCTGGAACTCTTTTTGATCAGCTTCACGATATCCAGTCTCCAGACATGACTGAGAGCAGCTTCATGCACATCAAATGTGACATTTCGATAGCTAGCAAAAATCTCGGATGTTTTGACCTCGCTAGTGGTGCGATGCAATTTTCCCGCATGGCCATACTTGCTGATGAAATGGCTGGTCAACCACTCTTCGCGGTCTAAATTTCCACCTTTAAATTGGGCCCATTTGCTTCCAATGTAGGTCAGAATATCCCCACTCTGATAATGATTGCTCTGACTGACCTCTTTCTGAAATCTCGATTCGATTTCCTCTCTATCGAGATCGAGAGACTCTGCATCCTGGTAAAATTTCGCAGCTTTACTGTCATCCACTTCCAGAAGCTGTTTATCATAAAAAGGTTCAAGGTAGGCGACGGCATCCTCAAAATGGTTTAGACGCCCCCATTCCATTAACGAAAATTTATCTGTATCAGGCAGATTTGTACCCTCTTCCAGACTTTTATTAAGAGCTTGCAGCTTTGCATTAAGTTTAGGAAATTGCTCGTATCCCCGAGTCTTATATGAAAATGAGCGGAGATCCACGAGAACTTGAGTACTGATGCCCTCTGGCAGCTGCGATTTCAGTAAGTCTTTGAAAACTCCATTTAGCTTTTTATTGCCGATACATTCTGAAAGAAATTCCGTGGCCATCCGTTTTTCTTGAGCGGATAGCTTCAATTCTTCAGAGTCTGAAGTCGACAATAATGTGAGCCTGGTCAGTATTTTTAAACTCTCAATTTGATCTTGTCTCAAGACCTTTTCTATTTTTACCGGAGGAGATATCTTGGCAGATAAGGTCGTTTTCAGAGCACGTGCTCCCGATTCCATATCTTTAAATATGGTGATGATTTTGGCGGTTATTGGAGAAGTTGTTTTTTGGTCTTTATTAACCTGCCCAAAACTGTAAAAAGGCGCAATAATTACTCGAATAACATTCATAATTACTATTATAAAACAAAAAATAATAATTTAATAAATGTAATGATTTAAATTAACCTAAGTATGTAAAACAGAGAGATTTATTAGAATTTGATTGTACGTTTGAGCTTGCCACTCGGATCATAGAGTTCTGCATCCCCGAGCTTGCCGCGATCGTAGATGAGCCTCGTCTTCTGGTGGCCGTTCGCATAGAAATACTCCTGCAGCCCATGCCATTTACCTATTCGGAAGCGCTGGCGCGAATAGAGTTTGCCTGAGGCATAAAAGCGCAGCGATTCCCCTTCCCTCTTTCCTTTGATATAAAGGCTTTGAGCCAGAATATTTCCTTTGCGGGAATAGTAGGTGGAAAGGCCATGCAGCACCCCATTGAGATAGAACATCTCAGCCTTGACTGTTCCGTCGGGATAGAGCAGACGGCATTGGCCATCCGGAATGCCCTCTTTTTCGACGCGGCACTCTTCTGGGGGCAGGCCATACTGGCGCAAGACTCTGACGACATGCCCATCTGGTAACTTTAGCCCCTCAACCGGCTTGTCTGGGAGGAGGACGGGAGAGATCAGGGAAGGAGTCTGTAAAGGTTCTGCAACAGCGGGAACCGATCTGCCCGCCTTCACTTTTTCCTGCCGGGATAGGGCCATCTCGATGAGGCCGACGTTGACCTCAGCCACCTGGCGCAAAAACTGGAGGCGCCGGATGTTGATATCGGCTTTCTTCAGCTGCTTCGCCTTCTGGTCTTCTTCCTTGATCTCCTGCAATTCCCGGTTAAGGATGCGCGCCTGGACCTGGTTGAAGATTTCGAGCACATATTGATAGCCTGGTTCTTCGGCCAGTTCGGTTTCGGCGAGGGCGGCTCGTCCGCCCTGCATGGGAGCCTGGCCTGATTGAATCTTGCGCTTTTGCTCTTCAAAATCCTGCAGGAGGATATCAAAAGCCTCCATGCAGCGCTTCAGGCTATCGTGGAGCTCATGGTGCAGTTCGGTGACCTTCTTCTCCGTTACTTGGGGCATGGCGCCGTTCTGAATTTCCCCCTGCAGCCTGTCGTCGATGGGATAGGTGCGTTTTAGAAAGCGCTTAGCAATGGATTTGAACGATTCGTTTGGCACCCCTTTGAATCCCAAGCCCCCTTCCGTACAGTTGTAGAGGGCGATATCGGGATGATCTTTGGCAAATTCACTGATCCAGTCGGCCTCAGCAACCCATTTCCAAAGGGTGTACAAAGGCTTGCCATAAATATCTTTGAGCAGCTGGGGCCGCGAGTCGAAATCATCGACATCCAGAAGGCTTTCGGGATCGACATGCACCTCCTTCTCAACTCCAGGAGAGTAGGTTTTCATCCCCGTGAAGGCAAGGTCCATACCAAGGAAGATAATGGGATTGCAGCCCAGCTGGTAGGCAATCTGGAGGCAGAAGTTGATGACGTTGTGGCCTTCATCTAAAAACTCATGCGAGATCTTCAACTTTTCTTCAAAAAACTCTCCCACGTCATAGCCACCACTTCCTGGAACATAGAGACGCGGCCCGTGGATCATATCGAAGGCCTCGTGGTAGAGGCGGTTGCGGTAGTAATAGGGCACTTCATATGCCGTGTTGTTGCTCAGCCGTTCAAACTGCGCCGGATTGGGATCGATGCCCGCTCCAAGATGGGGCTGGATGCCCGCGGCATTGAGGACATTCATCCCCGAACCTCCTGCAAAGACGAGCGCCTTGTCTAAAAGCTTGCCTAAAAGGGGAAGCTGTTTCTCCAACGAGGGCCCCGCGCCGCAGATGATCGCCGGCACTTTGCGAAAAGAGCCAAAGGTCTTTGTCCCCAGGTAGCTTGCTGGAAGCTCTAGCATGTTCTGGTAGAAGTTGATGAAAAAGGCCCCGCCAAAGCGCAAGTACTCATCCACAAGGGCATTTTTGACGGCGGCGTCGTAGGCAATCTGATGGCGCAGCTCGCTGAAAAAAGCTCCGCGCTTTTTAGCATAGAGTTGCAACGGGGATACGATCAGGCGCTTCATGGCGAAGTTCCAATAAAGAACTTCAAAGACCGCTTCGTTATCCTTCAGATCTTCAAAATATAGCAGCTGCACCTGAGGATCTCGCAGAATCTCGCTCGCCCGCTCCGTCTCCAAAAACCGGTGAATCACAGGAAGGTCATCTTCGAGAAAGATCAATCGCCGATCGGGATGCTCCTTTAACCACTTCCTGGCGGCATCATAGTAATAGCCGAGACCAATGCCGTACACATAGATGACGGGCACCTCTTCGAGCTGAAGCGTCGAAAACCACCTCTTCGCCTCAACTGCTGCTCCATCCTGAGAATGGTAATAGCCCTTCTCCCCTTTGAGATTGAGCTCTCCCTTCTTTGTCTTGCAAAAATCATAGCGGCTGCAATCGAGATATTGCAGGCGGACGGCGTGCTTGGGATCTACTTTCGCCCAAAGCTCGGCATTCTGCTGGAATTGCTGTTCGCTGGCCATAATCAAGCTATAGCAGAAAAACCATAATCTCTGCAGCCATCATGTTTCGAAAGTCTCATACTTCCTGCCCGATCTTTACCTGAATAAGGGAAATTACTCCCTACATAAGAATGAAGATGACTCAAGCCAGATTTTCGCGCTTCTTAACCTTTTCAATCATTTCAGAAGCCTGTTCGAGAGACTCCATCAGCTCCTTGGACTTTTTGATCATGTCGTCCAGAGGCTTGTTCGGCAGAGATTGCTGCTTGCGGACCTGTTTGCCGCTTTCGTCCCACATGGTGAGATCAAAATTGAGCGGATTGTCATAGAAGACAATCTCTTTTGCCAGCTGGCCGTTGCGGTGCCAGACGCGGGACGTACCCATTGGCAGACCATTCTGATACTCAGCTTCGATCAGGAGGCGGCCTGTCTCATCCAGGTATTGCTCTTTGCCATGGAGCTGCCCGGCGTGGTAGTGGAGTTCCCGTTTGAGGCGTCCCGTGGAGTAATAGAGGCGCACTACCCCATTAAGGATGCCCTCTTTGAAATGCATCAGCGTTTTCAAAGTCCCGTCGGGATAGTAGTAGGCCTGGGGTCCATCCAAAGATCCGTTACGATAGCGAAGGAGGCTGTAGAGCTGCCCGTCGAGGTAGTATTGATGGCTCTGGCCTATCCTTTTGTCATCCCAGAACCAGCTTCTGGCTAAGAGTCTGCCCTCGCGGCTGTAAAAGGTACTGGGCCCGTGGCGCTTGCCCTGCTTGTAAAACAGCTGGCTCTTGAGGGATCCTTCGGGATAGAAGAGCAGCGCCTCTCCCTCCCATGTACCTTCTTGAGATGTCAGGTAACCTGCGCGAGGCTGTTTGCGATCTTCCGGAACGCGAGTGGGATGGAACTCTTCTTGCAGGTCAAGCTCTTCATCCTTGATGATCAGCCGGTTGTTATCGAAAAGATAGGTGGATGATGCAACCTCTGGGATTCGGACTCGTTCTTGCGGAGGCAGGGCAAATTCCTTCAAGTTACGCTGCCGCTCTTCGTAAGCCTTAATTCCGTCTTTGATCCCGAGCTGATGAAATTCCAGATAGCGCTTCATAAACTCGCAGCGGGCGCTTTCCAGATGGCTGAGGATGTGCAGGCGACGCTCACCGGAAAATTGGTCGGGAAAATATTCCAGTTTTTTGCGTTCAAGGCCCGCAAAGGCATCAAAACAGCTGCTCAATTCCTCTAAATAAAACTGATAGCCATCCTCTTTGGCAAGCTCCTCTTGAAGAAAGGCATACTGCCCTGTCAGATGAGGCTCGGTTATTTTGTCTTTGGCGCTCTCCAGCTCCTTCAGCATCTTATCGATAAGATTCTGGCAAGCTTGCAGCTTCTCCGACCATTTGTTCATGGCGGCCAGGACCTTCTCATCGGTCAGGCCGGGCTCGATGCTCTGCTGCATCTCGGCGTGGATCCAGTTGTCCAGATCGTAAGAGTGTTTGAGATATCTGCTGACCACTTCCTGAAGAGGAAGATGGGGCACTTCGAGGATTCTTAAGCCCCCTTCCGTGGCATTGATCACTGTGGTGTCGAGATGATTTTGGGAAAAGGCTGTGAAATATCCCGCCTCCTGGACCCAGTCCCACTTAGTCTGAACCTCTTTGCCGTCGACGCTGACGGCAGAAATCGTCTGCTCAGATATTTTGCCGAGATCTTTATGCTGTCTGCGGTCGTCTGTAGGGTGAGCGGTCACCCCGGCGGCGTAGCGGGCCGCTTCTGTGTAGGCCAGGTCCATGCCCACAAGAATGATCGGATTGTTTCCCAAAGCACACGCTATATCTTCGCAAAAATTGGAAGTGCTGATCCCGGAGCCGGATATCTCATCACTGGAAGGCAGCTGCAGCTCCCTGTCGAACCATTTCTGGACGCCAAACCCCACTCCTCTTGTAGTAAAAAGGCGGAAACTATGTATTTTGGTGAAGGCCTCACAATAAAAGCGGTGGGCATAGAAAATGGGCAGCTCAAAAGCAGTGTTGGTCATGAAACGGCTTTCTTGCGCAGTTGTCGGATCAATCGCTGCTCCAAAATGGGGCTGGATGCCATGTCGGTTGAGGACATTGAGCCCAGAGCCTGAGCCAACGACGATAGCCCTTCCCTCCAGTGTGCGCAGGAGAGGCAGCTGCTTGGAGAGAGATGGGCCTGCCCCGCAGATAATAGAGGGGATCTCTCGAAATTTTCGGATCAGACGCTCTGCAAAACCAGAAGAGGCAATCCAAGCAAGGTTATGGTAGAAGTTAAAATAAAGAGTTGCCTGGGCATCGATCACTTCTATTTTGGTGATCTTGCTCTCTTCAAAATTGAGCCGAAGCTGGTTGGAGATCAGCTGATACATCGCAAAGCGCTCTTCTTTATAGAGCTTGAGCGCTTCAAAAAGCATCGAAACTGAGGCCATGGCAAAAAAGCACCAGGCAAACTGATTGCGGAATTTTCCCCAGTCCCGTTCTCCGGGGGTAGGAAAATACTGGATGATGACCTGCGTATCGCGGAGGATGCGAGCTGCCCGTTCTGTTTCCAGAAAGCAATGGATTACCGCCAGATCATCTTCTAAGAACATGATGACGCGCCCAGGATCCCGCTTTAACCATTCCTGAAGGGCATCATAATAATATCCTAGACCAATGCCATAGACAAAGATGACTTTCGTACCAAGAGGACATGCCTCGTTCAGCCAGATTTCTGCTTCGTCGGCTGCTCCCTGCTGCGAATGATAAAAGACCTCTTTGCTGCCCCCGACCCGTTTTAAATTCTGTTCGCCCTTCTCCGTCTGGCAGAAGACGAGATGGCTGCAGTCGACATCTTGAATTTGGACTGCTGCGACAGCGCACATGTGTGAGAAACGCTCGAGATTATCCTGAAATAATTCACTCATTTTTAGGCTTTTCCTCTACCTGTTTCTCATCTCTTTGCTTATCATCACTTTGCTTCTCTTCTAGAGGCTGAAGCTTCTTGGCTAAAAGGCCAAGGGTCATCACCAGTCCATTCTGGATGGCGTTGATTTCTTTTGAAATGTGGGTGGCCATCGTCTGGACCTGATCTTCGACATCCCGGCGGGCCGACGGTCCCTTCCAGAACATTTCCTCGTCTTCCTTCATGCCCGATTCCTTCAACAACTCTTCGCTGATCGATTTCAGGTGCTCCATCTCCTTTCGGATCGTCTCAAGCGGCGCCGTCTCTGGATGCATCTCTGGAGATGTAGACAATTGCGGGACTTCCTGTGAAGTTTTGTGAGCCACTTTTTCGACCAAAGGGCCCAACATATCGACCTGCTGCAGCACCTGGTTGATCGTATCGGTCAGCTTGTTCGTTTGAAGCGCTACCTGGTCAAAGTAATCTCCCGTGACCCTCCGCTCCGTCACCGAGGGAAAGCCCGCTTCATCCCATTGGCGGATCATAAAATTGCGGGGATCCTTTTCATAAACAATTTCAAGGGCCATATTGCCATTGGAATACCATTGTCTGGCAGTTCCGACAGGCTTGTCATGGTCAAATTCTGCTTCAATCGTCAGAAGGCCTGTCTCATTCCAGATCTTTTCGACGCCATGGCGCGTGCCCTCCACAAAATGGAGCTGTCTCTTCAGCTCTCCTGTGGGATAGTAGAGATTCACTTCTCCATCAATCTGCCCTTGACTGTAGGGTATGACAGCTTTGAGCTTTCCATCGGGATAAAAGGTCTCATGTCTGCCATGCCACAGTCCGTTGCGATACCTCTGGATTGATTGAATCGCTCCTTTAGGATAGTAGGAAAACGCCTTTCCCTCTCTCTTTCCCTTGATGAACCAGTGGCGCGAAAGAACACCTCCAGTCTCGCTGAAATAGGTCGAGGGTCCATGCAGGGAGCCATCCAGATAATACTGCTCAACAGCCATCTGGCCGTTGGGATAATGGTCTCTAAAAATGTTCTCTGGATCGGGTTGAAAGGGCTCTTTGATATGAAGATCCAGTTCGGGATCATCGATGATGATTGTGCCTGCTTCGAAAAGATAAGTCCCTTCCGTCAAGGAAGGACTAGGTAGAGCCTGCGCAGTCTCAGCGCGCATGAGCAGCTGGAGCTGACGGTCGGCCTCCTCTTTCAGGACGGTTTCAAGGATATTTTTATTGACCTTGGCAGTCTCTCTTAAGAAGGTGTAGCGCTGGGCGTTGAGGGATGCCTTCTTGATCTCGATCTCTTTGCCTCCCAATTCAAGTCCCTGATATTTCAGATTTTCCCAATCGTGCGCCTGGAGCTGCTGATGGCTTTCGCTGAACACCTTCAGCAGATATGTGTAGGCTGGCTCCTGCTCCAACTCGACGAGAGCTTTCAGGCCAGTCTCTGAAAGGGGTGGCGCATCCATGTCAAAGCGGAATTTGCGTTCTGTCTCTTCGCAGTCCTTCTGGACCAGTCTGCAGAGATTTTCGCAGCGATCAAGACTTTTGAGAAATTCCTTCATACCCTCTTCAATCGTCTGCCGCGTCGTTTCCTGCGGCATGGGCGCTCCAGCGATTCCGCCATGCACCATCCCATCGAAGTCATACTGACGCTGCAGGAAGTTGTCGGCAATCTCGGCAAGGGTGTAATTGGGAATCGTGAAAAAGCCGATCCCTCCTTCCGTCGCATTGATGATTGTTCTGTTGCCACATAAGCGAGCGTAGTTGGAAAACCAGAGCGATTCAGCAACCCATTTCCACAAGGTAAAAGTGGGCTGGCCATAAATATCCATCTTGACCACGGCGTCTTCTTCAGCCGACTTGGTACCAAAATACTCTTTGCGCAGGTGAATCGGATGGTGGTGGATCCCCGGGGCATAGGATTTTTCATTCGTATAGGCCAGGTCGACGCCCACCAGGATGATGGGATTACAGCCTAATTCCTGAGCGATTGAGAGGCTGAAGTTGATGACATTGCAGCCCTCTTCGATCTCTTTAGCTTCCTTCATGCCGGCCTTCTCTTCAAACCATTTGGACACTGGATAACCGCCCGTGCCCGTTACGTAGAGATGTTTGCCATGGATCAGCTTCAAAGCTTGGTGAAGCAGCCTGTTGCGATAGAAATAAGGGATTTCAAATGCCTGGTTCATGATGAGGCGGGTATACTGCGCCGGATTGGGATCGATTCCCACTCCGAAATGGGGAAGGAATCCGACGGCGTTCAAAGCGTTCATGGCTGTACCGCCCGCAAAGATCAAGGCGCGATCGCGCAAGGAGGACAGGAGATGAACGTTCTTAGCCAGCGAAGGTCCTGCGCCGCAAATAATCGCCGGAACTCCGGCAAATTTGCCGAACATGTCATTGCCGAGGGCGGCCTCCGGCATCAGGAGAAGATTGCGAAAATAATTGGTGAAGAAGTTGCGTCCATGGTCGCTATATTCCATCGTCGCGGCGAGCTTGAGGTTCATATAAAATGAAAACTTTGCTCGGATCTGCTCTACAGTAGGTCCGCGCGTTTTGGCGTAGAGGTCTAAAGCCAGGACCTTGAAGGGCTTTAAAACAAAAATCGTGGCAAGCTGGCTGAGAATCGATCCCTGTTGATCCAGAAAAGCGATTACCACCTGCTTGTTATTGAGCATTTCCTGCCCTCTCTCGGTCTGGAAAAGATGGTAGAGCACTTCGAGATCGTCTTCCAGAAAGACTAAAGAGCGTCCCTCATCGCCTTCCAGCCAGACCTTCGCAGCATCGTAGAAATAGCCTAAGCCCACTCCGTAGATGAAAAGGACCTTGATGCCATGCAACCCCGCCTTGGAGAACCATAGCGCCGCCTCGTCGACTGGGTTTTCCTGAGAGTGGAAATAATGGTCTTCACCACCGATGGCAACCTTCAAATTGGCGGAGCCATTAGGATTGGTTGTGAACGCGACATGCTTGCAATCGAGCCCAGCTAGTTTCCTAGCCGCATCCTGATGAAAAAGAGACCACCTTTCGCAATTTTTCCTGAGCAGCTCCGCTTTTTCCATATGATTTTACTACAGGGGTTTCCAGTTTTTGACGCCGCCAAAAGAGCGAAACTTGCCTTTGCGGCTGCCACCCTTTTTTGTCTTTTTTTTGTCCGTCAACTGCTTGTTTTCCTCTTTAGCTTCCCGTGCAGCCTGCTGCAGATCTTGAGACGCTGCCTGTGCTTCACTTTTTAAGAATTCCGCCCGCTCCAGCAGAGCGCGCTCGTTTTCGCTAAGGATTGACGACTTCTTTTCCTCCTTCATAGTCTCATACACATAGTCCGTCAACCCAGAACCTTCCAAAATTTTGTCGCTGACCTTTTTAAATTCCATCACCTGCTTCTCAAGATCATCCAGCTGCGCGGCAAGCAGAAACTCTTTCTCAGACGGAATAGGCTTATTTGCGTTATCGTAGGCAAATTGCAGAATCTGAGCAATCTGGTCTAACAGCTTTTCATGAGGATGTTTGTCCATAGAATTGTCTCCGAAAAAATGCCTAGGCTCTAGAGCCGGTTATACACACTCTCTACTCTAATATTATCAATAAATTTTTTAATTGGCAATCAGGCAGGTGTGCGCTATAATGGTACTATGAGAAGTTACTATGAGCATCTCGAAACTGCAACAGGACAGACCAGGCAGCCTGTCCCCCCGAAACCGACCCTGAGATCCTCCGCCATCTTTCCGATGATTCATCTCCCAGGTGTTTCCTCGCGAGTCCTATCGCGTGTTCTATTCATGGGTTACTGGATCCTCAAGCGGAACATCCGCGAGATCGCGGCAGTGGCCACTTTGCGCTCGGAAAAGGGGGAGCTGCTCCACCGCTTTCAACTGAGCATCACGGAACCGAAAACCTATCGCATTGAGCTGGATGAGCAATTGAAAGCAGCGGGTTTGCCTCTGGATCACCCCTTCTTTGGAACTCTGGAGATTGAATTCTTCTCCACGGTCCATCTGGTATTCCCTTTTCCCGCGGTCGTCATCAATTACTATGGTCCATCCTTCAGCGCCGTCGTCCATACCGCCCAACGCGTCTACAACGATTTTGAAGACAAGGCGCGCAACTCTCAGACAAGCGTTCCGGAGTCAGGCTTTAATATCTACGCAGACCATGAGCGCGAACCCTTCATTGGCCTGATCAATGGACCCGCTGTGGTGGAAAAGAGCTCCCTCCAGCTTGAATTTTTCAATGCAGAAGGCCAAATGCTGGCCCACACCTTTTCTCTCGGTCGGCTCGCTCCCTATGAATTGCGCATGATTTATCCGGGCCGCGAAGTCGATCTCAAAACATTCCTCAATGGCAAGGCCGGAGCGGCCAAAGCGCGCTTTGAAGTCAACTGGATCTTCCCCAGGCTTGTCGTAGGCAATATCGACCATGCTCTCGATGCTCTCGCCATCACGCACACCTATTACGATACCTCCGATGCCAAAACAGATTCCGATTACTGGCGTACCAGCGAGCCGGGATGGCACGATGCCAGTCTGATGGTGCCTGTCTCCATAGCCGATGGCCACTTTACAAATGTCTACTTCTACCCGATCTATTCTCCATCCACCTTCGCTATCGATGTGGAGATCTACAATGGCGATGGCAAACTCCTGGATACCAAAGAATCCGTTCTGGAAATCACCTCCCCAGGCAAGGGAGTGCAGAAGATCGACATGCAAAAGGTCTGCAGCGGCATTCCCGTTGAACCCTTTCTGGCAGCCCGCCTGATCGCCCGCCCGCTTGGATCCAGCCGCCTTCCCGCACGCATCAAGCTGGGTCTCGACATTGGTCGCGAGCCCGTCCGCCTGCCCTGCAACATCTGCACCAATCTGCAGCCCTTCAATCCAGCCCTCGAAGCCAAACCTAAGTCCTTCCGCTGGTCCCCCCTCCTCGCCGACCAGCCCTACGCCTCGCTCTGGATCATGAACTCCTCTCCCCAAACCGACTACAAACGGACAGCCGAAGTGAAGCTGACCTTCTTCCGCGAGACAGATGCTCAGACCCTGACCCGCACCTTCACGCTGCCCCCACACGGCTTCCGCGTCCTCTTAGCTCAAGATGATTCGGAACTGCAAAACTTCTTAGGTAAGAGTATCGGCTGGATGACCGCTGAAACCACCAACCCCT
>JAJFUZ010000098.1 GCA_021372155.1 Parachlamydia sp.
AGGGGTGGGTTTGAAAGCACGCCTTCAATGAGCCGCACCCAGAGACTACCTCGTCCGGAAATCAAGGCTGAGCCAAGAGGAGCAGCCAGGCAAGAGGTTCAAAAATTCCTTCAGACACGCAGGCGCGAGGTGAAAACCCCTCAAGTGTCACAGGACCAGCAGGCTGTTAAAAAGGCACTTCCCATGCAAGTGGAGCGCAACCGTCAGGCAGCTGCCAACGTGAATACGCGCATTAAGAAATACCGTCCCAATTATGGCAATACATTCAACGATAACTTCTTTGAGCGCCATCATCATTATCCTGGATATTATCACAGAGGCGTCGATTGGTGGAGGCCCTATCCCTGGGTAGTCATCAACAATTTTCTGGGATTTGGCTGGGCCTATCCGGTCTATTTTGATGTAGCGGGCTATCCTGTCCAGATTGCTCCCGATGTAGGTTATGTGCCAGAAGCAGGGTATCCAGAAGCTGAATATGCGCCAGCTGAAGCAGCAGGCGACTGGCTCTCTTTGGGAGTCTTTGTTGCGGCTCGCAGCGAAGACGATGCGGCGTATTCTCCCATGTTTGTGCAGCTGGCTATCAATAAAGAGGGGGATCTCGCAGGAACGTACTACAATGCAGCCAGAGACCAGATTTACCCGCTGGATGGGCTAGTGGACCGCGAGTCCCAACAGGCTGTCTGGAAGATGTCTGACGATCCCGATTCCCCAATCATGACGACAGGGCTTTTTAACTTGACGCAGGATGTGGCGCCGATCCAGGTCCATTTTTCCGATGGCTCTGATCAATCCTGGGTCCTTGTCAGGCTGAGCAGATAATTTATACTAGCTGCCGCTTGAAAAATTGTTCCAATACGGACAGGGGAGCTGTTTCGGGATTTCTCAGTCCATTAACAGGCATGTAGAAGGTCTGCTCAAGCACATGCTGGCCCGACATGGCTGCGTGGGAGACTTGATCCGTATAGACTATCCAGCTGCTTCCTGCAGGAAACTGGATCTCCTCTTGAGGAACGTTTTTCTGATATTGCAGATCCCTTTTCATTCTATCATGAATCTGCAGCATGTAGTGGTCGTAGGGTGTTCGCACCCCTTTGGTGATCCTCAGGAGTTTGAGAAGCAGGGCGGTGCCAGGAATGGGAGATGAGGTGCGGGGTCCCATCTTGCGCACAACATCGTCAAAAGGCTCTCCCGCTCTCCAGACGCGCGGCTTGCCATCGGGATTGATATTCGTAAACATGCGCAGGATGCGGCGCCCTCTAACAGGGTTGGAAGGAAAAGAGTCGACATGCAGGCGCGTGTCATCTTTGCGAAATGATGCCCTTCTCCCTAAAATTTCCACAGTGCGCAGGCTTGTCTTGCCTTGGAAAAGATAGGGGCTGTAATGAGGGATGAGCGCTTCCATCAATCTGCGGCTCTGATGGGCATAGCGAGAAATCATTGTCTTGAGATGACGGGACTCCTCTTCAGTGCAAAGGGCTCCTCCTACGCGATCCTGCTGCAGGTCGTAGCTGATATTTTTCGATTTCGGATCGGTTTTCTCAGGAGATAGCAGCAGCAGCTCCTCCTGACTCAAGCTAAAGGGGAGGGAGGGGAAATAGAGGATTTTACCATTTTCCAAAGCCTCTGAGGCCCTGTTTTGCATTTCAGCAGGAATGACGGCTTCCCAGCTGCTGATGTTCAGAGTTTCCGATCTCTGGTTCATTTGCACCCCCTGAAATGTTTCTTGTTTTTTGGTGCGGGATTTTATCGGTCAAAAATTATTTTTGCAATGAAATTGGCATCCATGAAACGATGTAGAAAAATGGAGGTCCCATGAAAAAATTACTCTTTATTTTCAGCATGAGCTTGCTGATGAGCAGCGCTCAGATGCAGGCCGCTGATACTCAAAAGTATGAGGCGAAAAACTACGATGGGCTTCTCGGAAAGGTCGAGGGCTTGGATGACGATCTTCTGAAAATGCACTTCAAGCTTTACCAGGGGTATGTGAACAATACCAACACCCTGTTGGAAAAGTTGCAGGAGCTCAATGCCTCTGGAAAGAATCGCACGCCCGAATTTGCCGGTCTCAAGCACATGCTGGGATGGGAATTTGACGGCATGCTGCTCCACGAATATTACTTTGACAACCTGGGCGGCTCTAAAAAGGCCCTGGATGCACAGGATCCTTTGCGCAAAAAGATGGAAGCCGATTTTGGCGGATTCGATCAATGGAAATCGGATTTCATGGCGACTGGCGCGATCCGCGGTATCGGCTGGGTGGTAACCTACGTTGAGCCAAAGCAGGGGCGTCTGGTGAACGAGTGGATCACTGAGCATGACCTTGGCCATCTGGCAGGTGCAAAGCCTATCCTGGTGATGGATGTCTTTGAACATGCCTACATCACGCAATTTGGGATTGACCGACCCAAGTACCTGGATGTCTTTTTTAACAACATCAACTGGGATGTTCTTTCAGCGCGTTACCAGAAAAAATGATTGCAGTCTTCCGCTTTGCGAGCAAAATTCTGAGGAGCGAAATGGCGACATAGGCCCCGAGCGACATCGCCCCACCGATTGCCGCGGATGCGAAGAGAAGGTCCTCATGGCCTTCCATTTTTCCAACGTTGAGAAAGATAAAGCCAAGCCATGAGAAGATGCCGATAACCATCGATCCCCAGGCTGCTGTGGAATTGGCGCCCTTCCAAAATAACGCGGCACATGCAGGGACAAAGATGCCGACAAAAAGTGTGGCACCTGAGTGGACCATCATGTCGAAAATGGAGTGGCCGCTATAAGAGAGGGCAAGTGCGATGACCGATAAGCCGACGCTCACCCAGCGCAGCAGGGCGATCTTGCTTTTATCGGTTGAGAGAGGCCAGATTTTGAGCAGGAAATTGTTGGTCAGCAGCGTCGTTCCTGCCAGAAGATAGCTGTCCGCCGTGCTCATGATTGCAGAGAGCAGGCCGCATCCAAACAGCGTAAACATGAGTGGGGAAAGGTACTGCTTTGCGAGAAGAGGAATCAGCTGTTCCGGGGTCTCAAGCGACGGGTAAATCTCTCTTCCCGCAATGCCGATATAGAGGGGGATCAATCCCAGAAGAAAGTAGCAGATTCCTCCGAAAATACAGCTGTAGCGTGCCACATATTCCGACCTTGCAGCCAGCATCCGCTGAATGAGATCCTGCCCCATGATAGCTCCTAAACCCGTCATCAAAATGCGCCCAGCAAAGGAGAGCCAATCCATCTGACTGTCGCCTCTGGGCGACAGATTGGAGAATTCCCCAATGAAATGGTCAAAGACCGCCTGAGAATCCTGAACCTGATTGAAGCAGATGGGCAGCACGATGAGCAATCCCATACTCAGCAAACCGAATTGGACAAAGTCGGTGATCGTGACCGCCCACATTCCCCCCGAAACTGTATAAAAAACCACCACTGAAGCCCCGATCAAAATCCCATATTCCAGGCTGATTCCAGAAACAATTTGAAAAATGTAACCCATGGCCAGCATTTGCGAAGCTAACGTGCCGACGTAGAAAGGGAGCACCACAAAGGTCGCGGCCAGCTCAAACTCTTTCCCATAGGCTTTTCTCAGCAGATCCGAGATCGTCAACAGCCGGAGTCTCCTGAGAGGCACGGCAAAAATCAAGCCCGCGATTAATAACGCAAGCGAACAGCCAAAGGGATCGGGAAGGACACCATAAAAACCTTGAGAATAGACCGTGCCTGATACGCCCATCGACGATCCCGCGCCAAACCAGGTGGCCACAACTGTCGGAACGGCCAGATAAAGAGGCAGACGCCTCCCGGCGATCAGGTAGTCATCCATGGTTTTGCAGTGGCGGCTGGCCAGCAGCCCGATCACTGTCATTAGGATAAAGTAGAGTCCCAAACCCAAGAAGAAGATCATGGTCATCTCAAGTCCCTCCCAGAAATAATTGAAAGAAAAGATTAAGTGTAAACCATGCTAGATTTTCACAAAAGCAAAAGCGTTGTATAAGATTAGTGTGCAGTCGTCGCTATTGAGCCTATTTTAAGACAATAAGCGATCAATAGTTTTCATGGGTAAAAACAAGGATAATTCATTTTTATACTCAGTAAACCAAAATGAAAGATAAAATTTTTTGACAGCTTCATTTTTTGCATCAACGACTACTGCATAAGCTGCAACAATTTTTGATGCTTCTCTGATTTTCTTAAGAGCCTCGATGAGCAGAGCTGTTCCAATCTTTTTACCTTGATACTCCTTGTCCACCGCCAAACGTCCAATTTTAGCAACGGGTGATGGATATTTCGGAATGCCTCGATGATGTTCTTGTGGAATCTCAAAAAATTCAATACTTGACATACTTATTGTGAAGTAACCTATAGCCCGATTTCCATCTAATGCTACGTAGCTGTTTCCAATCCCCTTTTTGTGGTTTTGCCTTGCGAATGTTTTAAGGTATGTATCGAGATCTGCGTTGCCACATGAAAAATCTTTAAATGCGTTTGAGTCAATATCTTCTATAGATTTTACAATCAGCACAATTAGTCGTTCTTGATTAATTGTTTATGGTGTTTCAATGCCTGTTTCAACTTTTTACTGGGTTCCGGAGGATTCTCCAAAGCTTTCAAAAAAACATCTCGATCTTCATTAGAAAGAATGATTGAGTTGCTCTTGCGTAATACCTCGTACGATTTTTCTAAAGCCGTTCTTCGCACGAATTCTGAGAGATTCATGCCTAAAAATGCTGCTGCTTGCTCAAATTGCTTACGTTCAGCGTGGCTTGTTCTAATTTCCAACCTGTCTTCTTTCATATCACCCTCGTTCAATGTTATTATAACTTGCACGGATTTTGTACACACGAAAAATCTGCTCTTAGCTTTTTCGCAAAGGATCATCTTTGTCGGAAATCGGCCTTGTGATGAGCCGGATGCGGCGCTCATTGAACAGGTAGAGATAAAACCATTGGAACATGACTTGCATCCTGTTGGCAAAGCTGATCAGGTAGACGATGTGGATCAGGCCCCAGGCCAGCCAGGCAAGGTAGCCTGAGAGATGCAGCTTGCCGACCATGGCGACGGCTTTGGCTTTTCCAATGGTGGCCATCATGCCTTTGTCAAAATAGTGGAAGGGCTTGCGCTGCCCTCCTTTTCGAATCAGTTTGGCCACATAGCGTCCCTGCTGGATGGCGACGGGAGCGATTCCGGGCAGGGGATTGCCGCTCGCATCGCGACAGCTGGCGGCATCGCCGATGACGAAGGCTTCGGGGTAGCCTGGGATGGAGAGGTCGGAATTGACGATGGCCCGTCCCCAGAGATCGGAAGAGCACACG
>JAJFUZ010000099.1 GCA_021372155.1 Parachlamydia sp.
AAACTCAATTTTACCGCATGACTTGTGTAGTAAGTTCCAGGACTTCTGATGCCTCGCGTATAGCCCCAGGTTTGATCCTGCATTTTCATCAGGCCAACGACCCTGTTTTCCAATTTCTGATCCGAAAGCAATCGACCTGAGGAGATGATTTTTTGGCGAAGAGCGTCAAGTTTCCCATGGATTGCTTCTTCAATCTCTGCGATTGCCAATGGAGCATGGTCAGGGCGGTTGACGACTAGCGATTCGGAGAACTTATTTGCATGCAGCTGGAATTGCATGCAGAGCTTGATCTGGATACATTGGGGGTCGATCGTCCCGCGATCCAGAGGAAGCTGAGATAGTTGCACCTGATTGTGCACAATCACCTGTGTCGCAAACGCGGGGCCTAAAAGCCGCTTCAAGGTAGTGATCTTGCTGTCTGCAGGGTTCAGATCTTTGATTTCCTGGATCTGCATCTCTCTCAACTTTCTGGAAGCAAAAAAGAATAGAAAGGGAGCCCCGATGATGCCTAGCAATAGCCCTGCAATAGTAGCCAGAGCGATTTTGAACTTATCGCCAGTTGTCAAAGAGATTTGCCTGGTGACATCAAGATGAGTAAACGGATTGCGATACCTGTACATGACCGTAAAAGGTTTACGATTAAGAAATTGAGTATTCTCTTTGAATGCTTCAATGCGCATAGGCAATCCCGGGTAGAAGGATTACCTTAACTTTAGTAGGGAATTTTTGGCTAGTTGCTGAAATGCTTTGCAGCAAATTTCCGGCTCTTCTATAGAGGGGTCTGACGGACAGGAGAAAAAACATGGTTACCAAAGAAATCTCGAAATCAGAATTCGGACACCACATCGGCCTCGACGATAAACGCGTGCAGGAGATCGCCGGCTTGTTGAACAACATGCTCGCCGATATCCACGCCCTCTACCTCAGAACGCTTGGTTGCCATTGGAACATGGAGGATCCCCGCTTTTATTTCTTTCATGAGTTGCTGGAAAACCAATACAAAGAGCTGGCAGAAGAGCAGGACCTTGTCGCAGAGAAGCTGCGCCAGATTGGCAAGAAAGCTCCCGCCACCATGCAGGAATACAAGCAGCTCATGAGTCAGAAAGAGAGCCTTGAGCCGCTCAATGCTGACGAAATGATCGAGGGACTTGTCGCTATCTACGAACAACTCATCCGCAATTTGCGACGCGATGTCGAAAGAACGACGACTCTTGAAGACTTCGGAACAGCCGACATCCTCACACAAATTCTGCGCGCCTTTGAAAAGCGTGCCTGGCTTCTGCGCAGCCATCTGCTCAAGCAGCAAGAAGCCTAGGCTAGTTGTCAAGATTGATTATTGCGGAAAACGATTTTGATTGTTTCGACTCAATCGGCCCGTCACCTAACGTGCTTTGCCACTCCTGCGTAGCCTCACGCTGACCCTCATCATCGTTAGTGGCCAAATAAGCTTTTCTCAATTCCTCTTTTTTAGCTTTGGGCTTTTGTGTCTTACCTATATTTTGGCGCGACTCTTGTATTTGAATCGCATTTTTTGTTTTCATTTTCTTCGACACTTACTGTTTATCAAGAAGAACCTGCCAGCGTTCGAACAGGGCCTGCAGCTTTTGCTCAGCGGTAGCTAGCAGCCGATAGCATTCCAGCGATTTCTGAGCATCTGAAGCCATGGCTGGATCCTCGAGCTTTTTCTGAAGGCTGGCGATTTCCTTTTCTGCCTCTATAATGCTCAGCTCCATGCCCTCCAGCTCTTTCTGCTCGCGGTAGGAGAGCTTTTTTGGCGCTGGAGTCTTATCCTGCTTTTCAGCAGGTTTTTCTTGCGGTTTCTCAATCTTGGGGGCAGTCAGAGACTGTTCCCACTTGCTGTAATCGGCAAAGTATTGCTGCTCAGCAGATCCGCCCATGCCTAAGATCTGGTTGCAGACGCGATCCATAAGGCAGCGATCATGGGAGATCAGCACAACGGCGCCGGCAAATTCTTTCAAACTTTCCTCGATAACTTCTAAGGTGGCGATGTCGAGGTCGTTTGTTGGCTCGTCCAGGAAGAGGATATCCGCCGGCTCGAGCATGAGGCGAGCGATCAGGATACGCGCCCGCTCACCGCCTGAGAGGCAGCTGACGGGCAGCTCCATGCGATCGGGTGAAAAAAGAAACTTCTTGGCCCAGCCATTGACGTGGATGGACTGGCCGCGGTAATTGACAATATCGCTTGTGGGCGCAAGGGCCCTCCTCAGCGTGACGTTAGGGGGAATATGCTCCCGGTGCTGGTCGAAGTAGACCAGCTTGAGGTCATCGGCATATTTGATTGTGCCCATATCCTGAGCTATTTGTCCTGCAAGAATTTTGAGCAGTGTCGTCTTGCCTGTCCCATTTCTGCCGACGATGCCGAGGCGTGTCCCAGGCGAAAGCACGACATCGAGGCCTTTGAAAAGGGGTTTGCCGCCCAGCGTTTTGGCCAGATTCCTCCCTACGAGGAGCTTGCGCGTCTCGCGTTCGGAGGCTGAGAATTCGATTTCAACTTTGGAGGTTTTGTTGCGCTGCTTGATCTCGGAAAGCTCTTCCATCAATTCATAGGCTTTCTGGATGCGCGACTGCGATTTTGTGGTGCGCGCCTTGGGTGATCGGCGCAGCCAGTCGATTTCGTCGCGCACGGTCGAGGCGAGACCTCTCTGATGCTGCAGCTGCGCTTGGAGAAATTCTTCCTTGCGCTCCATGTAGATGCTCATGCTGCCATCACAGATGAAGAGCCCCTGTGGAAAGCAGCGGTTGAGCTCAATGATCTTATTGGAGACGTTTTCCAGGAAATAGCGATCGTGGCTGATGGCGACATAGGAGATCTTTTCGCGGTTGAGGAATTTTTCCAGCCAAAGGATGCCCTCAAGATCGAGGTGGTTCGTGGGCTCGTCCAGGAGTAGGAGATCAGGCTCCTGCATCAGTGCTCGGGCGATGTCGAGACGCTTTTTCCAGCCTCCTGAGAGATGGGTGGCGTCGATAGTAAAATCGGTAAAATGCGCCTTGCCAAGCAGAATGCGCGCGCGCGTTCGCCTTTCAAATTCATCGCCAGCTACCTGCATCATCAATAGCTCTTCGATCGGCATCGAAGGAAATTCGGGAGCTTGGCTTGCGTAGCCCAGTTTCAGTCCCTGTCTTCGCGAAAGCGAACCCTCGTCTGGCGATTCCAGATCCATCAGAATTTTGAGAAGCGTGGATTTGCCCGCACCGTTTGGTCCCACGAGACCGATCCGATCTCCTTGCACAAGTGTGAAAGAGATATCATCAAAAAGGGGCTGGGTACCGAAAGATTTTGTAAGGGAGTGGGCTCCAAGAAGCGTCATAATATGAAAATTTTATAAATTTGGCTAATATAAATCAAGTAAATACTTTTATATCTGTGGTGTTTGAACAGTAAATTACTGAGATCTTTAAGTTAGTTAAATATTTCCAATCTATTCTATCGTTTAATTTAATAATCGGACCATCAGGTCTAAACTTTGTCGCCATGGCCATCGTCAAACTAATCGAAGGCTTTATCCATGTTCTCAGCGCCTGCATACAGATGGGAGGCGATATAGGAGGTTTCTGGGCCCTCTTCGTCGTTCTTTTGGGCATCGGCGTTGTCGGCCTGCCGGTTTTTTTGACCTACGGCTTTCCTGTCTTGCCTGGCATCGCCCTGACTGCTGGAGGTTTTGTCCTTTGGTGCCAATCAGAGAAGCTAGCTAAAGTACCTCGCAAAATCCTTGTGTGAAATGGAATAGTTAAATCCGATCTCATGCGTCTGCGTGTTGCCATAGGCCTTCTTATTGTACTTGGGCGTGTTGTCCATCGTGATAAAGCAGACCATGGAGAAACGGCCATCGCGCGCGGTCTTTTCTGTGGCGATCACGCGATGATAGAGCGCTTTCAACGCACCTTCAGAACGCAGCTGCAGCTGCATGGCAGGTATGATGACTGTCTGATTCTCATACACAGGCATCGGCATCCAATGCTGCGTGTTGATGCAGTAGCATTCCAACCCCTCATCGCTTTCATAAAGATGAAGAGTAAAACCTCCCTTATCCGTATGTGGCGCGGCAAGCTCTCCCCCCTCTTTCTGATCGCCGAAGTAGTGCAGGTAGCGCAGAATCCAGTAGGGCTTGCTCGTGGCCACCTCGTCCACCAGCCCCTTGACGCCCTGCTCCTCTTCAATCTCTCTGACAAAGGCCAGCACAAGAGGCTCCATGCAGTCGAGCAAGGTCTTGGCATCATTGAGAAAGGGAAAGGTGCGCTGATTGGCAATAGCTGCGAGACGCTCATGCTGGAAGAGAGTCACATGGAAGTTCTCTTTGAGATCTTTTTTGCTGCCCTTTTCTTCCTTCAATTCGTATCCCGCACCATCTCCATGACTATCTTCAAGAAAGGAAAAAGCCAATTTGTCTTCGCGAGTCAGCTGGCAGAAGCCTTTCCAGGAGGTGACAGCCTTCTCGACAGCCTCTCGCAACGTTTCCGGGTAGTCGACGTTGACAAAGCCTAAGTCGCGCAATTCATCGATGGAAACGGTCATGGAACGCCTCGTTGTTTAAAAAATGTTTGGAAAACATTGTGCTCGATATCATAATTGAATGCAACCGCGTGCCTCTGCACAGAGCCGTAGGCGTTCTTATTGTATTGTGGGCGATCCTCGATGGAGACAAAGCTGACCATGGATTTCTGCTCCTTACTACAGTAGGAACGCATCAGTTGAAGATGCTCTGTAACGGCTTCCGTGTAATCTCCAGTAATGACATTGACATTACGGATAATTTAATATATTGTATATCAATATGTATAATTTTGTTTATTATATTAGTTATTATTTTATAAAAACTGAGGCTTTATGCAACCTTATGATTCTAACCAGCCACAATGGTCGCCATCGTACCCATCAGCTCCACAATTGGCCGCACCATCTAACAAGCCTGCTGCAGAGGTCCCAGCAGCCTCCCCTGCTCCCTCTCAAGAGCAGAAAACGCAGGAAGCCCGACTCAAGGTCCAGGGTCTTCAAAACACAATCTGGCTGAATACACTGCCTGATATCTTAAAACCCTTGAATTTTTCCACGGAAACCGCACAGATTAAAATCCAGGATCTCATTAACTTTTTGGTTCTGACGTTGATCCAGGACCTCTTTTCACACAGCATCAAAACTCCAGAAAATAACAATTATTGCCTGGGTGTTATGGCCATGCTGCAAGAAGATCCCTATTGTTCCGCTGTTCTTGGAAATATCACCACCCTGTTTGAATTAAGCGATCAAAGAAAAACCAAGGTGACGACAAGCAAAGAGGCTTATGACAATTACAGGCGCGCCTTAACTTTTATGATCAAAATGCATGGCTGTCAGGGCCGTGCCAGTCAAAAATTGGATCAATTGCTGGGTCCTGAAAAATGCAAAGAAATTTTTCGCCCCATCGATCAAGATCCTGACAGCTGTAAGAAAATTCTCACGGTCATGGAAAATCTGCTCGTCCTAACTCTAAGCAACATGTATGAAGATCTGCTTGAATTGCGAGAGGCGCTTTGCAGCGATCAAAAAAAACAAAGCAGGCGCGACAAGATCAAAGAGGAGTCTTTTAAAGCAGAGGCGATTTTCAGTTCCTTCAAAAACCATCTAGCTGATGCCGAAAAATTTTTCAATCTTATCCACCGCTATTTTTCTTCTCCTGCACGTTTCCACTCGGGTCTCATGAGCTACTCGTTGCATTCTTTTGCGACGCTCATCAAGCAGATAGAGATAGATAATGAAAGGGCAACGAAGTTTTTGAGAGAATTAAGTCGTGCCAACTCTTTTCAGGATGGTGTGGTTTCAAAGATCTTGATTGAAAGAGGAGTGCCTGAAGAATGTGTTCAAGCAGTTTTAGATGCGGAGTCGTCAGAAGCAGACAGTTTGTCACAGGCAACCTATGAACACCAACAGCTCAAGCAACATCTCGCCAAATGGATCAGCTGGCGAGATACCCTGAGACAAGTGGGTGCGAAAGTGCAGGGGCCGCGCATCAGTGAACTCCAAGAGAATTTTCTAGCCACGCTAAACCAGAAAGTTTCTTCCAAACGAGGGGTGGGCAAAAAGCTTTCCAGAGGGGTTGAGGGCTTCGTACAGAAAATGGAAACACTCCTTGATGTTGCTCCTGTGATCGATCGCCTTTCCAAATCGTTGCATGCACAGCATTCCTGCCTTCGCATCCTCCAGCCTTTGATTGCAATGCTGGAAACCAAAATTGCTTCACTTAAAGTTGACCGGGAAGCGATTGCTCAACAACTTACAGAAGCTTTTTTCAAAGAGGAACAGCCAAGGGTGCGTCGCAGCAAAGGCATCTCGAAAATAGATGAGGAGTTACGGATCGACGATCAAGAGCAAGAGCCAATCCAAGAGCCTAACCCTGTCTCACCATCGTCAAGCCTTTCGCTCCCCATTCCAACACCGCTTGCACCTAGAACCCGCTGGCAGCAGCTTCAAGCAGACCTGACGTCTCCTGCTGCTATAGAAAAATGGAAAACGGCAGAAACATCGGCCGAAATGATCGAAGAAGCGAAGCTCTGCATGCGCCATGCAGCCTTTCACGTTTCGATGCTTCGTAATCAGTTAAAATTGTTGTTTAGAGAACGGGATTCCAAAACAGCGCGCTATCTCCCTTTACTTTCGCGCATGCTGGTTCGTTCCTGCTCGCTCATTACCGAACAGCTACTGACCGCGAAGCTTGCCACAAGTGACAACGCAGCCAAACTGTCACATTACCATCAGACACTTGCTGACAGGCAAATTTCCGCTAAAGATAAAGATTCCTGGACCCTTTTTCAGACCCTTGAAGGCGGCGCCATTTTTCATCGCTATCCCCATCAATTCGCACGGCGCTGCAAAGTGCAGGAGGTGCCCATGGCCCTCCAATGGCTTTTGGAGCCGCGTTACTGTAGTTACCCTCAGCTGCTCCAGCTGGCAGAAAACACCTTAATCTTTCTTGGCAAAACGCTGTCTTGCCCTGTCAACGATCTGCTTGAAGAGCTGAAACAGGAGAAGAGTCCCACTCCCTTCCCAAACCAGCTTAAAGCTGCTTGGGATGTAATTTCCAAGAAGTTTGAAGCATGCAACCGCAAAGTTGAAATAATCATCCAGAAAGCAGGGCAACACAAGGCCCACCACTGGCAGGATGTCCTTTCACACTTGGAAGGTTTGCAAATGGGTGTGAACTGCCTCATTGATTATCCCTATGCCGAAACTCTATGCAGTTTAGGCGATAGCCTGTTAGCTCAAGCTCAATATCTGGATGAACTCATCGAAAATGGCAGGTTAATACAGAAAGAGGGATATCAACTCGACACCCACGATCTGCAAGAATTCCGACTGATCAGAAATCCTCCTCCTGACAAAGCGGAACAGCAGCTTGTTGAAGATTTGAACGGAGATTATGGGACCTTGTATCCCCATCGCTATAAGCACAACGAAGGCCGGATACCCAAGGCAATCAAATGGCGCTTCGAGGCATCGCGATACAGTGTGCCAGGCACAGATTTTGATCGCGAAGCACAGGAACATGAAAATGACAGACAATCTGGTTTCAAGCAAAAGGTCGATCGACGCCATCCCCTTTTGGATCTCAACGAGGACTTAATCCATTGGATCGGTGGCATCGCAGATCTCAGCGACAGGCGTTTGGCAGAGCTTTTGGATTAACTTTTTTTGGCAAAGCCACCGCTAAATGGGATGTCTCATTTTTTAAAATATGTTTCGAAAACGTTGTGCTCGATATCATAATTATTCGAATAAATAAAAAGAGAATTATATACGAAAATAAAAATATTTGTTGAATATTAATTAAATTCTGTTGATCGAAATTCACAGTCATTGTAAATTAATGATTTAATAACGGTAGCCAATGATATTCAGCCCCTGTTCTACTCTCTCAGCTGAGATCTGCCCTTACTGCATCGAACCATTCACCAATGAGAGGTGGCCCTGGGCGCATGAAGGCGGTGGTCAGAGTCATCCCTACCATTATGAGTGCGTAAAGAAATGGATTGAAGCTCACAGTCTATGCCCACACTGCCGCACTCCTGCCAAACTAGCGTCCCCATCGCATTGGAAAGAAAAGACAGTCTCCTGCTTGAAATTCGCAGCAAAGGGACTTGCAGCCTCAGCAATTACAGCTGGTTATTGCTACCTAGTTTACCTGGAAGGCAGCGCATCTGTGACCGAAATCCTCAAATCGCGCTGGATCCTGTCGGCAGCCATCTGCGCAGCGCTCAGCACGCAACAGGAAATCGCGCCGGGTCGCCTCCATCGCCTGCGGTCACTGCTCACGGCAACCTCTGTTTTTGTGGCAATGAATGCAGGCGCCGGCATCGGGGCTGCTGCACACTCCTCAACTCCTAGTTTTGTCGAAGCCTCCATTATTGGAGCCTGCGTAGGCATTGGGGCAACAATTCTGGCGACTAAGGAGTATTCTTCTCTCAAATTGACTGCGACCTCTTCTGCTATCACTGGCCTCACATCTGCCATCTTGACACGTGCAGGAGTGAAAGAGGGCATGATTGGGACAGTCTCTGGCGCCATGACAGGTGCCCTATCTGTTGGCCTCAGCGCCATCTCCATCCCCGTCGCTATGGCCACCGGCCGCTTCCTGTTTTCCCGCTTGCGTCGGCCCTAGAATATTGAAAAAAGCCGTATAATTTTGCAGGCGAGGAAGAAATGCAGCAAACTCACCAGACTCATCTAGCCAATCGAAAATTTTGCAAATGAGCGATTCGTTTTCATTTTTCAAAAAATCTGCGCCCAACCGCACCAGAAAAGAAAAGTATTTTTCGAATCTCTCTGGCTTAGAGCTATTTCCGTTAAAGGCACCAACGAAATAGGCAGCACATAGATCTTTCAGCTGATCAGATGAAAAATGCGTATCAGGCTTTGTAAAATAATCCCATATTGAGTCTTCAAGCTCCTCTCGATTAAACGCTGAAAAGTCATTAGCATCTAGAATCTGAGTTATTTTTCCAAAAGCCACGACATTGGAACAATTTGGCATATAGTAA
Source organism: Parachlamydia sp. (assembly GCA_021372155.1). Lineage (GTDB taxonomy): Bacteria > Chlamydiota > Chlamydiia > Chlamydiales > Parachlamydiaceae > JAJFUZ01. The sequence continues at coordinate 9,031 of JAJFUZ010000099.1, forward strand.
ATCATGCGCACCAAAATGGGGCACAACGTTTCTAAATGTTCGGGTGGAAGCTTACAAACAAAAGAATCTAAATCTAGTCCTATCTTATTTTCTAAGTGGTCCAAAATAAGTACCTCAAAGGGTTCATAAAACGCATCAGCCAACGCTACATCGTAGGTTCCTACAGCGTCTATCCAACCTTCTCTGAGCATTGCTATCAGACACACCACTTTAATTTCAGGGCTTGCTGGATCGGGGTAAGGATCCAATTCGATCCGGTCTTGAAGGCAAATCTTCAACAAAGAATCTACCAGTTCCATAGCTTTTGGATCATCATCGCGAAGGCGCCAGAGAGATAACCTGCACATACTTTGAATCAGTTCCTTATCAAGACAAAGCGGCACTTGGCAAGGATGACAGGCGACAGCAAGTTTCCAAAATACAACGAATTCATCTAGAGTTTTACAGCTCTCTTTGCAAGCTGCTTCCAAAAGGCTCTTTTTCTCCTTTTCGTCAGCAGTCTTGGCTTTTTCTAGATTTGCGCGAAGATCTTTTAGGAAAGCTCGCTGAGTGACTGTAGCTAATTTTTGAGAGTGTGCTACGGGGTCTATGGAGGAAACAGTTGTAAAAATTTTTAAAGCCGTTTCATGGGCTCTTTGGCTTGCAGCTGGTGGGACCTGTGCAACAGTATCACCAGCCTCTACCCGTAATGCATCCGGATCGGTTTCAGCAGCTCTTTTACCTCTAGGTGGTTCCATTATAACCTCTTATTTTATACACAATTAATTTCTCAATAAATTAATCAGCAGATCAACAAATTTAAATTGCGATCTTTTTACGATAGCTTGCTTAAAAAACGAATATAGGTCTAGTCCTATTTGAATATCTGAAGCTATCCAACTAAATCAATGGCCTATCTGACACGTCATTTTGCGCAGGCCACGACCGAAGAATTTTTGCCTACTTCTTCAAGTATGTCAAAAATTCTTCGGTCGTGGCCTGAGCAAAAGCACATGTCAGCTACTCCATCGATTTTCGTTAGATAGCTTCATGAGCGTCTCAAAGGGAACGAAGTGAAGGCTGTTGAAGACTTGACCTAATTCTTCCAGAGTTCTTACCATGAGGGAACAATTGTCTTGATTTTATCCTCGAAAATCGACAAATTTACCTTGTAAGTTGAGACATTGATGACCAAAATATCGTGTCTTTTTTTGAGTTAAACAATTTATAACATAAGGTAAACATGCAACCATTAGTTCAAATAGCAACAGGTAGATCACTGCTTTACCAAATTCAACGCCAAAATCCTGACTGGCAAAAACTTCATGATCATTTAAAACAGTCATTAAATTTTTCATCGGTGCAGCCTGGAGGATCCTTTGCAAAGCATCTCCCTCAAGCGCAAGCCATTCAACAGCTGCGTTCCAATTGGTTGGATAGTTTTGTCAAAGACTTAAACGCGAATGCCGATCAAGGGTCGAGTATTCGTAAGTATCTATCCAGCAAAATGCAAGGCAAGGCTGGGGACGATGCTGATCTGTTGCCACCTCGTCTCGTCAAATTGTTTGGCAAAATCAGAGACGGAAAGATGTTGAATGGAGATGAGAAACTCGCCAAATTGTCTCTCAAATGCAACACTCTCAAAAGTGAGCTTGAGCAGACAAAGGCCATTCAATTCGTAGTTTATCAATCTTCTCAGGCTGGGACAATCTACAACCACATTCCCTTCCTTCAAGCGGCCCCTGCCAATGAAAATGAATCTCAATCAGCAGTTCGCACTGCTGTGAAAATGTATTCGGAAAATGTGCGGATCTTGAATGAAGATATCCAGCGGATTTTTACAACGCAAGAAGCTTGTATGGACGCTCAATACGGTTATAATACAGCAACTAAAAGCAATCATGATCCCGAGATATTTGCGGCAGCACAACAGGCGCTGCAACAATCAAAGAAAGAACATGCGATGGCCATTGAGCGAGCTCTCGAAACGACTAGGACTGTAAACATAGCCCGCGAAGCATTGAAAAATCAAGCCTTGGCGGCAGGTCGCTATTCAGATAATTCTACTATGACTGTTTGAAAAACTCCCTGTCGGTAATCTGACAGGGTATTCCCCATTTTGTCAATTGCGCTGGAAATTTCCATTTAAATTTTACCAATAATTAGCGATTTTCATTAGACATAATTACAATTTAGCTGACATTTATTATTTATTAATGTATACTAATAAAACTATAATTCACTGTTGAGAATAATAAATGAACACCAATATCATGCCGCCAAATCTTTCCGCCTTATGCACAACAAACTTTAAAAATATCCCTTTGATTAAACAACTGACGGCAGTGCAAAGCACCCAGATGGGATCTAGAACACTCGAGCCTGCGATTGAGGGCATTTATGCCTGCCATGCGACCTCATTTTTTCCAAATCATGGAATCATCCATCCAAGAATGACTTATGAAATCTCACTGCCATCAGCAAAATTAAAATCGCTCATCGAAAAACTGTTTTCAATTTTAAGACCATCCGTGCATTTTACTCTAAATTCAGTAGTTTCCTCTCACAAGGACTATCCAGAACTAGATAAGGCCAGCTATGTGATCATTGATAAGTTAAACAATGCCAAAGATCAGATCGCTGGAGGCTATGCAGAGGATATTTTTAGCATCGGTCCTTATAAACTTTCAGATGAGGCTGTTATTCTAGCGCCCGAATCTGCCAGAGATGATCAAGAAACCCAACAAAAAATGCAGACACTCTCTAAAAATATACAGATCATTTATTATAAAGGAGATACGCAAGTTGCTTTGACCCAATGGCTTCAAAATCAGAAGACAAATTATTTTTATGGGGTCATGTCGGATCCGAATATCCCTAATTATTTCCACAAACTAGGCAATGATCGGTTTATTTCCAGCCAATCCCTGATGGAAACGTTACAAAAACCCTTCTGCACCCATGACGTTACTCCCATGGCTCAACTTGAAAATTATATCGGAGCCTTCAGTATCTCAAGTGCTGCCCCCTTTTTGAATATTTCGAAAACAGTGGTATTTAAAACCATACTATTATATACATCTGCAATCAAAAACAGTTTTTCGATCAATTCTGAACGCTTTATAAATGCGTATGAAAAAACCATCCTTCTTGCACTCGAAATATTGAGCACTGCAAAAACAGAAGAAGAAATCGAAGAGCGTTTGAAGCGAGATGAAAAATTGATTACACACTACGATACGGAAGAAAATTGAGGGGAGAAAGTTCTCCCCTCAATTAGAAACTTAGTCAATATTCAAACCAGACAATCTTTGGATGGCGATCGATACAGCAACATTATCGCCAAATTTTTCTCTATTACTTGTTCCTGCATTGTCGTCGAGCAGAACTGAATTTTCGCTCTGATTGACCAGCTGGATAAAGGAGTTTCTATCACTGACACGGAAGATGACTTGTCCGACAACCTCTGTGTTACATGATCCCTCGGTTTGAGCTGATGGGGGGTCCGAAAAGAATAAAGTTGAACCGGCGTAGGTGCTACCTGGGATGGGATCATCCCCTTCATTCAGATAAAGAGCAAATTGAAACTTCTGGCAGCAGATGCCATCGATGATCGCGGGCGTTGAAGCTGCAGGTGCAGGTGCATTTGCAGTCGCACCAACTGGGTTTGACACTCTCCCAGTCAGGGTAAATGTCGCTAAATAGTATCCTTTTTTCTTCAAAATAATGCGATCGTTATTGCTGGAATCAATAAAAACGTCATCTGTATGGACAGAACCAGCGTGTTCCCAGGAAACTGTACCGAAGCATGCCTGGACAAACTGACCATCTTCAAGATAAAAGTAACCAAATTCCGGATCGGGAGTATCACCGGCTTCAGCTGTCAGAGTAAGCAGCGACAAGGCTGCCGCTAACATCAAAGCTAACATTTTCTTCATGTTTCATCCTCACTGGATTAAAAATTTTATATAATTAGTCAATATTCAAACCGGAAAGCCTCTGGATAGCAATCGATGCAGACACATTATTGCCAAACTTTTGGACCCAATTCGTGCCCGCTTCGTTATTCAGATCGACATTATTCTCGCTCTGGTTGACCAGTTGGAGAAAGGAATTTTTGTCATTGACGCGGAAGATCACCTGGCCAACGATTTCCGTGGAACATTCACCCCTGCCAGGTGTTTGCGTGACTTGAGTTGGAAAAGATAAAGTCGATCCAGCGTAAGTGCTTCCTGGAATAGGGAATTCTCCCTCGTTCAGATAGAGCGCGAATTGGAATTTTTCACAGCAGATGCCTGATACAGACGCAACGTTCTCAGCAGCATTGGCATCACTGATGAAGATCGCAGTTCCGGTCACCGTGAATGTAGCCAGATAGATTCCTTTTTTCACCAAAATGATGCGATCGGGGTTGCTGGAATCAATAAAAATTCCATTTGTATTGACAGATCCTGCATTTGCCCAGGAGACTGTATCGAAGCACGCCTCGACCTCCTGCTCTTCTGTCAGATAAAAGTAGCCAAATTGCGGATCAACTTTATCACACTTGACTACGGGTGGTTGTGGACAGCATGGATCAACGCAAGACGAATTGCTGTCTTTTGCTTCTACAGTTAAAAAAAGCGGCATAGCTGCCAATATCATCAACGCTAACATCTTCTTCATGTTCCTTCCTCGTGTCTAAAATTGAAAATGGTGCTGACACCCTACCTAAAATTGTGTCGAACTTCTTTCCATCTCTTAAGGTATCCGGGAAAATACGTAAATATTTTTTATAATTTCGGGAAAGGAGCGCAAATGCTTTGGAATCAGTTCCCTATGCGCCTTAAAACGGTAAAGCCGTGGTTATTTTCCCTCCTCTCGGCCAGAGCCCATTCGGGATGCCGCCATAGAAAATCCTGGACAGCGGGCCATAAACCCCGCTTTGTCCGATCGATTGCTGCGGGATATTCGGAATAATTTCCCTTATATGCGTCATCATCCCAATTTCCCCAAGGGGCGCTCGTATCATGCATGCAGATGATCTTTCGAATTTTAGGTGAGAATTTTTCCAATTCATAGGTCAAGTGACAATAGGTATGCAGAGAATCGATGAAGAGAATGTCGGCCTGGTCGATATCGATCTTCAGGTCATTGGCCTGGCAAAATCGAAAGGCAATCCCGTTCGATTCAGCCAGTCGGCGGGCTGTGCGCAGGGTAGCGGCCGGAGGGGCAGCAATGTCGATGCCAAGATAGGAACGCACCTGTGCTTTGCTTTCAGCCAAACCCTTCAGGATTCCCCAGGTGGAATTCATCGACCTCAAACCGATTTCCACCACCGATGCACATTCGTTGGCAAGGCTGTAAAGCACGGGAATATGTTCATTGATATCGGAATGTTCGCCGCAGGCCTGCTCATACTTTTGGTTTAATTGCTCGTAGGGTGTGGAACCTTGTGAGCTAGTTGGAAACAGGAGAGCGATTAATCCTAAAGCGAGTATGACGTGCATAACGACCTTTTGTGCTGATTTTTCGGAGAAATAGGTTATAGAGTTTTTTTTAACAATAAAAAAAAGATTTCAATCTATTGGGACATACCTTTCAAATGCCGCGGCCATCGCTTTCATGGAGGGTCGATCGTCCGGAACGGCAGAAAGACCGCGTTTGACCAGATCGGTCAACTCCTTGGGCCAGCCGCGGGAATTGGCTTCTGTCAGCGCCTGGTCCATCGCTGTTCGCATGGAAGCTTGTCCAGCGTGGAACCTCGTGATGTGCTTGAACGCCATCCCTCCTTCAGCGATGACTTGCTGAGTAAAGGGTGGCAATGAGCCTGTCATCTTGAGGTAAAGGTTGGAAGCCTCGATGTAGCAATCCACTTTTTGGTAAAAATTCATCTGAAGGGCGAGATCACCCTCTTGAGGATTTCCAGCTTTAAAACGATTCTGGGCATCTTCGAGATTTCTGCAATAGTTCTGCATGCGGAATTTGGGGTCGCTGCCTTCGCTTTTTACCATCCTCTCCAGATGATTTAATTCATGCTTCCCATCAGGATCCTTGATCGGAAAAAAGGCTGCTCCCATTTCCGGCGGAAACCAGGCAGGAGTTCCCAGAATTTGTAAATTGAACAGCTCATCATCGATCGGAGCCAAAAAATGCAGACAAGTATCAAAGTCGCGCACCACCGGATTGCCTTCCAGATCGATGCCGATGTTTTTCTGACCGCCGTCCATATGAAAAATCCCCTGCTGATGCATCGCGGCAAATCCCAGGCATTCATTGCGGCAGAAGTTCGCCCACTTCTGCGTAAAGGGCAGGGGCTTGATCTGTCTGATATTCGGTTTGTTTATCCTTTTAAATTCATCTAATTCCTGTTTGGAAATCCGATCGCCATCCACTAAGAACTTCACTTCGTTCTGTAATTGTCCATAGATCGCTCCCCGACCACCTTTGATCGCTCTTTTTTCAGCTTTTGTCTCCCTCCTTTGAAGAGGGGCGGCGGTGGCGATCGCCTTTTCGGTTCTCGCTGCTCCGCCTAATGCCCTTTCTGTCTCGCGCTGCCGCCTTGCCGTGACAGTGGATGGATCGGCAGCTTTATCAGTGGCGACTCTACGTATCACGGGGAGTTGGCCCTGTGCAAAGTGCCCCTCTTCGATTTCCCCCTTCAGGATGCGATTGAGGCCTCCTTTGGTCAACTCCTTACTCGCGCCAGAAGCCAATTTGCCTTCTAGAGTCTTGCTATGTTGATGAACCAGAAAGATAAAGGGACAAGCTGGATCAGATGTTCGGATGATATCGACTGACCGGGGAAGGTCGGGATGCCCAGTTTGTTGCTGGACTCCTTTTCTTGAAAGAGTCACAAATTCCCCGGGTTTAAGATTTGCGACCTCAGGAACTTTGGTGTATGTTTGCGCAACCTTCACGGAGGCCACGATCTCTCGATCCTCTTCACTGGGGGATTGCAGGTTGCTCACGGATTCCTTCAGCGCGCTCACATAGGCGCTCTGATTCTTTAAGATCCCTTCTATAGCCTGTTTGAGTTGACCATGGTCTACCTGGCTTCTACTGAAGATCCCCAACATTTTTTGATTTTCTGAAAAAGTCTTTTTAGTCGCTTCATAGACTTTTTTTGCTAATTTCTTATCGTGTTCGGGCGAATTCGTTGTCTTATCAATCTTTTTCATGACGCCCATCAATACCTTGAGATTTTTTTCAGCTTCTGCCAATTCTTGCTTTTTCTGTTCATAAACCTCCAAACTGCGCGTTTGCTGCCTGAGTACATGAACCCCTTGCTGAGTCACCTGACCGCCGGAAGAAATGAGACTTTTTTTGTAAATCGCGGGTTGCAAAGGTTTCGAACTGATAGGCTCTGGAGCAGGAGAAGGAAGAGGAGCTGAAACCATAATTGCCTCCAAAAATCAATTTATTACTATATTTATATTATCTTTGATTATAAATTAATTTTAAATGCCTTATTATTGAAATAAATATCTAGTTTCGAAAAATCGAAAAAATGTAAGATAAAATTATGAACACAGAATCGAGTACAAGAAAAACGGGCGAATTTGAGCAACTGTTATCTCAAGCCAATAAGTCAATCGAGCTTCCCTCTGCCTATCATGCGGGTCCTACCCTGCAACCTGTCAC
>JAJFUZ010000110.1 GCA_021372155.1 Parachlamydia sp.
GTCCGATTGAACCGGGCGAGAGTTAATCGATAGGAAAGGTTGTGATGCTGTCATTTTGAAATTACATTTAAAAATTTAATTAAATACAGTCGGCTAAATTTTATATTTAATTAAAATTAAAAGAAAGCTAAAGGTGGGAGTTGCTACTGCGATGCTTTATCGGGATCCTAAAGACCCTATCGCCACAGACAAATGGATAGTAATTTGATAGAGCGCGATCCTTCTGGTTTCTTGGATCTTCATCATTCTTTATGTCTACTTTCAGTGCCATCAGTTGAGTTGAGAATATACCCGATCTCGTTTTCGAGCTTTTCATCGAGATAGGAATTGATATGTATCAAATCTTCATTTGAAATAGGATCGTAGTCTGTCTCCTGATAAATGCCGCAGCGTTCCATGCCTTTATAATAGAGCACAGGCTGATATTCACTCTTCATGCGCAGACCAAAAACTTCTTGGAGTTCTTGCAGAATCTCCTGTGGATAGTCGCGAACTGTTTCATAATTGATGTAATACACATTTTTTGCTCGTTTTTTGATCTTCAGCATTGTCCGGATTTTGGCCGTGCGCAGCATCAGGGCATTTGTGAAGGTTGTGCCATCGACAGGATTGAGATCCATCAAAGGGTGTTGCTTCTGTAATCGGACAATCCCTGGCTGGTTTAGATTCAGCTGCCAAGTCTGCCGGATAAACTCACTGAAAGGGATCTTCAGCAAGCAAGGGGCGGCATGCCAGGGTCTGCGGTGAAAGCTCCTCACCCAATCGTAAGGGTTTCGAAAAATCACCACAACGAGCAGGTCATCGGAACCCTCAAACGTATAGTGGGAGGGAGGGCCAAGGTAATTCGAAGGGTGCAATTCCAGCCAAGGGGGGAAGTGTTTATGGCATGAATCATCAAGCGCGATCTCCACATTGGTGAGGATAAGACTTTGAGTGTAATTGCTGCCGGAGCACCTTTCAGAAAAAAGAGCCAGCCTTGTGATCGGCGTATTTCCTTCGTGCTTAGAATACAGTCCATATGCCATCAACTGCTCTTGATGCAAGCAGATCAGGATCAGGAGGCAAAGGACATACTTTTGCATGGCATAGATATTTAGGCATTTATGAAATAAAAGCAAGAGCTTGCTGGAAATGCAATAATCCCATAAAAATTTAGCCATGTTTAAACTCATCTTTCTATTGCTAGTTTGGTGGGCACCGCTTTCCGCCTGGTTCGATCTTGAGGAGCTGACCCGAAGTTTTGTCCTGGATACCAAGAAAATTGATATACCAGGATATCCTGCGGCTTTCAATCCCTCGATCATCCGCTGGCAGGGGCAATTGTGGATGAGTTTTCGCTCTTATGATCGCGCAACCTTTCCCATCAATACTCTTGGCTTGATACCACTTGACGAATGCTTTAATCCTTCAGGAGTTCCCCAGATTCTGGACATCCTGGGAGCCCATTCAGGAATGGATGTGAGAGCCCAAGATATTCGTTTGATCGCTGTGGGAGAAGCTCTCTATATCGTCTATAACAGGATGGATCAGCAAAACAAGCGTCGAATGTGTGTGGCCAAATTGCAGAAACAGGCCGGCCAGTTTGTGATTGAGCAGCCTGAATATCTGACGCAATTCCCTGACATGCTGCCAGAGCGGGATGAGAAAAACTGGGTGCCTTTCAGCTATAAGGATCATCTTCTGCTGGCTTACAGTCTCAGCCCTCACAGAATTCTAAGTCCTATTGCAGGAGCAGGAACATGCGACCTCTTTGCGATCACAAAAGGAAACATCTCTTGGGATTGGGGGGAATTGCGAGGAGGCACTCCCGCGCTGGCCGATGGGAATCACTATCTCGCCTTTTTTCACTCCTGCAAGAAAATGGAGACAAAGCAATCGCAGGGCATGCATGTCAAACATTATTTGATGGGAGCGTACACTTTTGCGCGCCATCCGCCCTTTCAGATTCTGCGGATCAGCCCGCACCCGATTATTGGAAGCGGATTTTATGAAGGGGACATGGGGACCATCTGGAGAAATATGTGGGTGGTATTCCCGGGAGGGTTGATCGTCGATGAGAAGTTTGTCTGGGTAGTCTATGGAAGACAGGATCGCGAAATCTGGGTTGTTAAAATGGATAAGAAGGGGCTTTTGAATAGCCTGGTGTCTGTAACAAAGGAATAGGACATGTACATTCTGGTTTTATTGCTCATCGCATTTCCTGCTTTAGGCAACTCTGCCTTAGTTAATTCTTGGGCTCCCGATTTTTTAGTTCTTGGCGCCCAAAAGTCGGGAACAACGGCGCTTTACCATATGCTAGTCCAGCATCCTCAGGTGGTCAAAAGAAAGGGAGAAATTCATTTTTTTGATCTTCAATATGGCAAAGGGGTCGAATGGTATCAAAGCTGTTTTCCAGATAGACCTGAGCCACATTTTCTGGTTGGAGAGAAGAGTCCCTATTATTTATTCCATCCGCAGGTGCCACAGCGCGTGCATACTCTCTATCCTCATGTGAAGCTGATTATCATTCTGCGCAATCCAATTGACCGAGCTTACTCGCACTACTGGCACAATGTGAGGGATGATCGTGAGGCCTTAAGCTTCGCGGAGGCACTGAAAGCAGAGCCTTCCAGGCTAGATGGAGAAGAACAGAAACTGAAAAAGAACCCAGGCTACAAAAGCCGCTCCTATCAGAGATTTTCCTATCTCGCTCGTGGTATCTATGTGGAGCAGATCAAACGCTGGCTAAAGTATTTCCCGCGCGAACAGATCCTTATCCTTTCGTCTCGCGAGTTAAAAGAGAAAACTGTTGATACGATGAACGGCCTCTTTGCCTTTTTGGGTCTTCCCGCTTATTCCGTCTCCTACCCCGATGAAGATAATCGCTTTGACTACCCACCCATGGATCCCATGCTCCGAAATGAATTAAAGGCATATTTCAAACCCTACAATCAGAAATTAGAAAATCTGTTGGGAAGAAAGTTTAATTGGGATTGAAATTGACTTAATTAGCATGTTTAAATTACCATGTTGTAAAACATGGTCGAGTTATGTTTGTTCAACTTCTTTCCTATATCGACACATTCTTCTGGTTTTTTGCCATTGCGGGCACCCTCCTTTTCCTGTTGCGCTTTCTGCTGATGTTTGTGGGGTTTGGAGGGGTTGAAGGCTTTGGCGATGACCACCATGCTGACACTGACTTTAAAATGCTCTCCATCCACTCCATGACTGGCTTTTTCATGATTTTCGGCTGGACGGGTCTGGCTGCCCTTCACCAGTTCCATCTACACGTTGAATGGGCGACGCTTGTGGCGTTTGGATGCGGACTTTTCTGCATGTTCGTGCTGAGCCAATTGTTTCGCGGTGCGCACAAGCTGGTGAGCCGAGGGCGCTGCCTGAATTTCAACGATGCAGTGGGCAAATGCGGCCTCGTCTACCATCGTATCCCCGCCAAAGGGAGCGGCAAGATCATCGTGACCTATGGAGGGTTTCAGCACGAGATGGAGGCTATTTCCGCAAACGCGCAGGAGATACCCTCCTTCACCCAGGTTGAGGTCGTCCGCATCCTCGACGGACAAAAAGCAGTCGTTATTCAAAAATAGAGGTATATGATGCCCTTAGATTTTTTTGTCATCTCAATCACTCTCTTTATATGCTTCATCGCAGCCACGATTCTTTTCCTGGCCAGAATCTACCGCAGATGCCCTTCCAACCGCATTCTCGTCGTTTACGGACGAGTGGGAGGTAACCGGACCGTCCAGTGCTCTCATGGCGGGGGCGCATTCGTCTGGCCTCTGATCCAAGACTGTGAGTACCTGGATCTGACTCCGCGCACTATCCACATTCCATTGAAAGGAGCTCTCTCCCACCAGAATATCCGCGTCAATGTGCCCAGCACCTTCACCGTGGCAATTGGTGTGACGGAAGAGGTCATGAACAATGCGGCTGTCCGCATCCTCGGACTCTCCCATCAAGAGATCGAGGCGATGGCGACTGAGATTATCATTGGCCAGCTGCGCTTGACTGTGGCCTCTCTTCGCATCGAGGAGATCAACCAAGACCGCGAGCGCTTCCTGGAATCGATCAAGAACAATATTGAACCTGAGCTGCATAAGATCGGCCTGACGCTGATCAACGTCAACATCACCGATATCACCGATGAATCGGAATATATCGACAGCATCGGGAAAAAGGCCGCCTCTACAGCTGTCAACCAGGCTAAAATCGACGTGGCGGAGCAGGACAAGCAGGGGGATATCGGAAAAAGCCTCGCTGACAAGGACCGCCGCATCAAGGTCGCGACCTACCATGCCGAAGCCGTCAAAGGGGAAAACGATTCGCGCGGAGAGATTGCTGCGGCCAATGCCACTCTGGCAGAAAAAGAGGCCGGCGCCAAAATGCGCAGTGAAATCGCCAATCAAAATGCGGAAGTCGAGATTCAGACCGCCCGCGCATTGGCACTCAGCAAGCGCATGGAGGCTGAACAGATCGTGCCTCAGGAGATTGAGCGTAGGAAGATTCAGATCGAGGCCGAAGCCGAGGCTCAAAAGCGCATGCTGATCGCCAAAGGAGAGGCCGAAGCGATCCTGTCCATCAAGCTAGCCGAAGCGGAAGGGATTCAGAAGGTTCTGGAAGCCAAGGCCAAGGGTTACCAGCTGCTCGTAAATGCGTGCGGTGACGATGCCCGCGGCGCATCGACGATGCTCCTGATCGAAAAGCTCGAAGAGATTGTCCGGCTGCAGGCCGACGCAATCAAACATCTCAAGATCGACAAGATCACCGTGTGGGATTCGGGCAGCGGTGAGAACAAAAAGGGAAGTTCGACCGCTAATTTCCTTAGCAGCCTGGTGAAGTCGCTTCCGGCTCTACACGACATTGCAGAGACAGCAGGGCTCAAACTGCCCGAATACCTCGGCAGGGTCGCGAGTGAAGAAGAATCTTTGAATGGCAAATAGGGCAGGGGCAGGGGGTCACTCTTGACCCCCTGATAATTACCTTTGTCTTCCGGCAGGGAATTTAGAGTA
>JAJFUZ010000118.1 GCA_021372155.1 Parachlamydia sp.
GGCGTGTTTTCTGCGACCGCGTACCAAGAGGAACCATCGTTTAGCTTGAAGGTTCTTCCTTCATAATCGCAATCTTTCCAATTCAGAATTTCTACGATTTCGTATATGGCCGCTTCCGCCATTTTCTGGTTTGCCTTGGCAAAACTCTCATTGACGACCGCAGATAATGTGATTTGAATAGGGCATAACAGGCAAAGAAAAAGACACAAGTTTCTAATCATGTTTTGACCTCAAGCATTTTATTAAACAAACAGCGCGGCTGTATCCAGATCGTGGAGGGGGCGCTTGCCTGCAAAGGCGTTGTCAAAGGCCACGCGCATTTTTCTAGATTGCGGCAGCATCACAACCTTGTGCGTTGTCAAGGTGTTGTTGATGTAGGGGAGCGCAAGGCCTGCAGCGATTACTTTGTCCATTGACAGCTCTTGAGGCGTCAAGGTCTCTTTTGCCTCATTGATCAGACGCTTGAAGAGTTCTTCCCGCTCTTTGCTGAAGAACATATGCGACCTTGCTGAAGCACAGCCATCGGCTTGATAGCGGCAATTGGTCACCACAAGAGGGGCTGCCTGGTCCCATTCTCTCACGACATGCTTTTGGGGGCCATTTCTGTCTCCCTGATTGAAGTGGAAGGCGATGGCATGATTCGTATCGGCCGCGCTCAAGTGGTAGTCGCCAAGCGGGTGCTTTTCAGCCACTCTTGCAGCCACATCCTGGACAGTTTTGCAGTTCTCAAGACAGTACCGGTTATAAAAGGCCGCGGGCATCCCTTCGATTTTTCTGGTATTGCCACTGCAGACATTCATGGCGAGGCTTAAACCTTGCTTATTCATACCAGTAAGAGTTCCAACAAAGCCTGGCAAGCCCACTTCGACCGTCGATTGCTTGTGTCCTGAATATTTGCGGTTGATGATCAGGGTGTGCGACCCAAAGATATTCAAAGATGGCCAGTCCATGTTGCGGCCGAAAATGATGCCTTCTTTGGCATCTTTGTCGATGGCTACGGTGCATCCAAGAGGGTGTATTGAGGCAAGTTGAGGCTGAGCAGCGTGAGCGCTATCAAAACCTTGGAAATGCAGGCTGTCTGGTTTCATATGCATGAGAATCAAATCGTCGAGTGTCACCTTGCCGGCGCGTCTCAGGAATCCGCCTTTAGCCCATTTGTTATACCCGTCGACGAGTCCTTGCATTTCACGTAGGTAATCTTCTGGAATCTGGGCGCGCAGAGTTTTCATGACGTGGGGAATAGAGGCGGGCGAGGGAGTTCGATGGGGATTCAACGAGGACTTATTGACGGTGTGCAGTGTCTGAAGTGTACGGTGCAGCTGAGCACCCAGGAGATAGCCGTGGGCTTCACCGGCTTTATAGGGATCGTCGCTTTTCAGCTCAAGGATTGGGATATTGCCCTGATAATACAGTCTTCCTGCTCCAAAAGTTGCCGGTTTGAAGGTGTGATTTTTCATGCTGTGGGCAGTGGACAAGAGAAGATGCAGCTTTGTCATCGCCAGATAGGAGATCGCTACCAGCGCTGTTCCGGCGATAGGGATGAGCAGAGCAACAGGTCCCAACAAAATAAAGGCGGCAGGTGCCGCTGCTATGGACGCCAAGCCGAGAATTAAGCCCGCCACTTCAATGACTTTCACAAGTGTGGAGTGGTTGTGGACCCATTTCCTCCATTTCTCAGTGCTTTGGAGTTGAGGATCCTTGTTGGCTTCTACTTGTGCTCGGCGCGAAAAATTCTGGATGAAATTATCTAGTTTCATAATTTCATGATATTAACACGATATTGTAAATATTCGATTAAGATTATTTGTTTACAATAAGCGTTTTCCAGAACTTGCGCATTTTGGGGGAAAGATGGTTGAGCATCTGTTCATAGGGCATCGGCTTGATGCGCGTGTTGGAGTGTTCCGTATCGACAAATGCGATGCGATGGTCCTTGCAAAAGGGGATGTTGTCGAGAAACATCGAATCGATCAAGAGATTCTCTTTCATCACAACGAATAGGGCTTCCAACAGCTCTTCATGCATCATAAAGCGATATTTGGCGCGGTTTTTGCCGTGCGTGACGATATCCATCTTTTCCGCAACGAGGACAAAAAATTTGGGGAAACAGTCGCCTGCTGGCTTTGCAACGGCTTGAGAGGGGAGTGGGTAGATCCATTTCTGGGGGACCTTCATAAAGTGTCCAAAGCTGTTGCTTTCGATGCTGGTTCGGATGCGATCGGCTCCCTCGATGCGCTTGATCCACTGGAGCCACTCGCCTTCGCGCAGTTTCTGTTTATCGACATAAAGTTTGAGTACATAGCCCTTGAGATCGCGATGGCCGGCGATGATCATGAATCGGTCGCGGCGCAGCTTGAACTTGAATCCGGCTTTGCGCAGGCTTTCAGCATCGGTTAAGACGCCCTTTTTGAAAATGCGGTCCAGTTTGGGCTTGATGGGATGGTCGGGAGGAAGAAGGTAGGGCTGCACGTGATCCCATACCGCCGAGGAAATGACTGGGTTGCGAACATAGGCTTCTTGGGCTCCTGCAATTTGGGCTCCTGCGTGAGGCAGCAGGGTAATCCAGAAAAAGAGCAAAATGGATTTTAGTTTAAACATGCGATTCCTTAATCGTTTTTAGCGCGGCCAAGGCGCGCATGCGCGCAACATCGTGGTCCACGATAGGTTTTGGATAATTATTTCCGATTGATATCCCAGATGTTTTCAAAACATCTTCAGGGGCTTTCCACGGTTTGTGCAGCCAGCGGAGAGGCAGGTGGGCCAGTTCCGGCACCCATCTTTTGACATAATGGCCTTGAGGATCGAACTTTTCTCCCTGGAGGACGGGATTGAAGATGCGAAAGTAGGGGGCGGCGTCGGCGCCGCAGCCTGCGACCCATTGCCACCCCAGCGTATTGTTCGCCATGTCTGCATCGACGAGCGTATCCCAGAACCAGCGCTCTCCTTCCTGCCAGTCGATCAGCAGATCTTTGACCAGAAAAGAGCCGACGATCATGCGAACGCGGTTATGCATCCAGCCGGTCGTCCAGAGCTCGCGCATTCCGGCGTCGACAATCGGATAGCCTGTCTGTCCCTTTTGCCAGGCATGCAGACAATCTTTGTTTTGGAGCCAGGGAAAGGCGGCGTATTTGCTTTGCAGGGGGGTGTCAACGGTGTTGGGAAAATGAAAGAGTAGATGATGGGCAAATTCGCGCCAACCTAGCTGCCTGAGATAGGAGTCTCCAGCGCCTTTTGGGTAGAGCTTCTTGACAGAGTGCCAGATCATGCGCGGGCTAACTTCACCAAAGTGCAAGTGAGGCGAGAGCCTGGAGACGCCTTCCAGGTCGGGCCGGTCGCGGTTTTGCGCATAGTGGAGAATTGGTTCCTGCAAAAAGCGTTGCAGCAAGGCCTCAGCCCCTGCATTTCCAGGCTTCCAGGCTTTCTTTAGTCCATCATCCCAAGCGATATGCGGCAGCAGATCCAGCTCCTGCATTGTCAAAGAGTCGATTTTAGGAGCCGGTTTACTGCAGGGGCAAGGTGGGGGAAGGGGCGAGGAAACAGACTTTGTGAGACAGTTATTCCAAAAGGGAGTGAAGACCTGGAAGGGCCTGCCCTGCTTGTTGGAAATCGTCCAGGGTTCAAATAGCAGATGGCTATTGAAGCTGTGGACTTCGATATCTTGGTCGCGTAGCGTGGCTTTGATGGCAGCATCCCTCTGAATGGCCCAGGGTTCATAGCGTCGGTTCCAGTAAAGGTGTCGAGCGTCTGTCTCTTGGATGACAGTCTGAAGTTGCTGCAGGCTTTTTCCCTTGCGGATGATCAAGTTGAGACCCAGCGACCGGAGATCCTCCTGAAGGGCCATGAGTGAGTAGTGGAGCCACCAGCGCGAAGCGGCGCCCTGGGGCCAGTTTCTTTCCTCTTCAGGTGACCATATAAAAAGAGGGATAACCGGTCCATTCAGCGCCAGGGCAGCTGCAAGCGCAGGCTGGTCGTGAATGCGCAGATCGTGCCTAAACCAGACAATAGATATTTGCATAGTGGATCAATCTTTCTCTTTTCTTGTCATTATTTCAAGCAAAAAGCTATACTTCCCACTTTCTATAAACTGAGTATATTATGGCGGAATTAGATAAGAAGGCGATCAAATCATTGACGCAATTGAGCCGGATCGACTGTACGGAAGAGGAGCAGGAGTCCCTGCTTCAGGATCTCAAGAAAATCCTGCACTATGTGGAGCAGCTCAACGAGATCGATACGACCCATGTCCCGCCCTGCAACCAGGTGCTTGAGGACATGGTGAATGTCATGCGCGAGGATGCTGTCGGGCCAACATTGTCCCGCGATGTTTTTCTTGCTAACGCACCTTCCCATGTGGGCGGCATGATTCGCGTGCCTCCGGTCATCAAAACCAGTTAACCCCCTGCAACCCATGCATACATTTTCAGCTCTGCAACTGCGCGAAAAGTTCATCCACGGAGAATTGACTGCCGAAGCGATTGCGCGCTATTTCCTCGACCGCATCGCCCAGCATGATGGAAAGATCGGCGCCTTTTTGCGCACGCTGGATGACCGCGCCTTGTCGAAAGCCAAAGCGCTCGATGCCAAACGTGCGGCCGGAAAGCCTGTAGGCAAGCTGGCGGCCATTCCAGTGGGAGTTAAAGACAATATCCATATCCAGGGTGAACTTTCGACTTGCGGTTCAAAGTTCCTGACCAATTATCGCGCCCCCTTTGAATCGACAGCTGTGCGCCTCATGGAAGCCGAAGATGCTATTCTGATCGGCAAGACCAATATGGATGAATTCGCCATGGGGTCCTCGACCGAAAATTCGGCTTTGCAGAAGACGGCCAACCCCTGGAATTTAAAATGTTCGCCTGGGGGTTCTTCTGGGGGCAGTGCGGCGGCAGTAGCTGCAAGACTATGTCCGATTGCCTTGGGTTCTGACACCGGCGGATCGATCCGGCAGCCGGCGGGTCTTTGCGGGATTGTAGGCTTTAAGCCCACATATGGACGTGTCTCCCGCTATGGTCTGGTGGCCTACGGCTCTTCTCTCGACCAGATTGGCCCCATGTCTGTTTACACAGCCGACAGTGCCCTTGTCATGGAGGTGATCGGCCGTCACTGCGAACATGATTCAACAAGTATCCCTCTGCCTCCAGAAGAATATCTCACCCATTTTAAACAGGATATGAATGGGATGAAGATCGGCGTGCCCTGGCAGTTTCTAGAGGGGTTGGAGGAGGAGACCAAGCATCGCTTCGACATCTCGATTAAAGTCCTGAAACAGCTTGGGGCAGAGATCGTCGATGTCGACCTCAGCATCCTGAAATACTCTCTGGCTACTTATTACATTCTGGCGACAGCTGAAGCTTCGACCAATCTGGCGCGCTTTGATGGCATCCGCTACGGCGTGCGTTCATCGCGTGCCAAAACGCTGGACGAGGTCTACGATTTTTCCAAAGAAGAGGGCTATGGAGCTGAAGTGAAGCGACGCATCCTCCTCGGCACCTATGTGCTTTCGGCAGGCTATCAGGATGCCTATTACAAAAAGGCGCAAAAGATACGCACGCTGCTGATCCAGCGCTTCAAAGAGGCCTTTAAACAGTGCGACCTCGTTGCGACCCCCGTGTCACCCTTTCCAGCCTTTGAAATTGGTGCGATCAAAGATCCGCTACAGATGTACCTAGCAGATATTTACACAATTGCTGTCAACCTGGCAGGATTGCCCGCTGTGAGCGTACCCTGTGGTTTCACATCCGAAAGCAAACCGGTTGGGCTGCAGTTTATCGGGCCTCAGAAGCATGACAGGCAGGTGCTCCTGGCTTCCCACGCCTTTGAGCAGGTCACTCCCTTTTCTCACATCCTTCCAACTATGGTGCAAGCATGAGTCACGCAAGCATAAATAACGAGTGGGAAACAGTTATTGGCCTGGAGATCCATGCCGAATTAAATACCAGATCCAAGCTTTTCAGCGTCGCTCCCAATCGCTTTGGCGATGAACCGAACAGCAATATCACCGAAGTCTGCACAGGGCAGCCAGGCGCCCTCCCTGTCCTGAACAAAGAGGCTGTCAAAAAGGCCGTTCAGCTAGGTTGTGCTCTGAATGCTACTGTCGCCAAATTCAGCAAATTCGACCGCAAATCCTATTTTTATCCCGACAGTCCCCGCAATTTTCAGATCACCCAGTATGACCAACCGATTATCATCGGAGGCACAGTCATCGCTGAGGTAGAGGGCGAAGAGAAGAGCTTTCAGCTCAACCGCGTCCATCTGGAAGATGATGCCGGCATGTTGAAGCATTTCAGCAACTTTGCAGGGGTAGACTACAACCGAGCCGGCGTTCCTTTAGTGGAAATTGTCTCTGAGCCCTGCATCCACAGCCCCAAAGAGGCTGTTGCCTATGCCATGGCGATCAAGGCTATTCTGCAGTATATCGATGCCAGCGATTGTAACATGGAAGAGGGCTCGCTGCGCGTCGATGCCAACGTATCGGTCAGACCAATGGGGGAGAAGGGCTTACGCAACAAGATCGAAATCAAAAACATGAACTCTTTCTCCTACATGGAGATGGCG
This sequence comes from Parachlamydia sp., assembly GCA_021372155.1. Classification (GTDB taxonomy): domain Bacteria; phylum Chlamydiota; class Chlamydiia; order Chlamydiales; family Parachlamydiaceae; genus JAJFUZ01. The sequence continues at coordinate 6,553 of JAJFUZ010000118.1, forward strand.
CTGGAGGCAGAAATCAAACGGCAGATTGCCGCCTATAAAGCCAATCCGGACAAGCCTCATCATCAAGTGATCCAGCAGGCCACCTATCGTTGGGATCTTGAGTCGAAGTCGACCGTGCTGATGCGACGCAAAGAGTCGGCAGACGATTACCGCTACTTTCCTGAGCCTGACCTTGTGCCCATTATCCTGACCGAGGCCTACATCGAAGAGATCCGCCGCGCCCTGCCCGAACTTCCTCTTCAAAGGTTGCGCCGCTACATCAAAGAACTGAACCTCGCGCCCGACAGCGCCTTCATCATGACCAGTGACAAGGCGCTCGCAGATTATTTTGAAGAGGCTTTGAAAGGCTCTTCCAACGCCCGCAGCCTCTGCAACTGGATCATCGTCGAGTTTGCTGGCCGCTTGAAAGATTCCGGCAAAAACCTGATCTCGCTGGGAATCCCTGCCTCTCAATTGGCGAAGCTGGTTGCCATGATCGACAACGGGACCATTACAGGCCGCATCGCCAAACAGGTCGCCGATGAAATGGTGCTCCATCCCGAAAAAGATTGCGCCGCGATCGTCGCCGAGAATCCCGATTTCCAGCCCCTGCACGATCAGGGCGAAATCGAAAAGCTGGTTGACCAGGTGCTGTCCGAAAATGCCCAGTCAGTCGCTGATTTCCGCGCTGGACGCGATAAAGCCTTCGCCTTTCTCGTCGGACAGGTGATGAAGCTGTCGCGCGGAAAAGCCTCGCCCCAGGTTGTCAACGACCTTCTGAAAAAGAAGATCACTGTATGAAGCTATCCAACTAAATCGATAGCCTATCTGACACGTCATTTTGCGTAGGCCACGATCAAAGCATTTTTGCCTACTTCTTCAAGTATGTCAAAATTCTTTGGTCGTTGCCTACGCAACAGCACGCGTCAGCTACTACATCGATTTTAGTTGGATAGCTTCATAATCTTTATATCATCTTTATTTTACTTTTAAAAAGTTAGGTGACAGTTCAGTCATGTCACCTTATTTGAACCTGTCCTAATAAAATTTTTCGTCGCTTTTTGGGATTATTTTGGCCTAGATTCGAAGCAAATGGTTGGGGCCATATTAAGCCAATATTGCCCCAATCACTTGCTTCGAATCTAGGCTCAAAAGAACCCGAAAAGCGACTGAAACTTTTTATTAGGATAGGTTCTTGGTTGACAACCCCATAATTCCAGGTAGAATGGAATAACTGGTGGTAAAAAATATAGTATCAAGGAGTTTGAATATGGCAACCGAAATTATTCGTGCTGAACCGCCCAGAGATATTTATGCGAACGCGGCCAAAGAAAGTGATAAGCTAATGCAGTACGGCCGTCTGTATTGCAAAAATATCAAAGTTTTTGTTTCCAATCAGTACAATCTGCTCAAGAGGCATGATAAGGCTTTCTTTCCTGTTGCACTGGTCGCCGCATCAGTCGGCATGCTATTCGCCGGCAACATTCTCATGATGATCGCTTCTTTTGCTTCCGGAGCTCTCTATCGCGTAGCTAAAGGGGAGACATGGAAAGAGGGTATTGTTTTAGTAGTGAAGGAAGCGTGGCAAGGTTCAAACCTGGGCAAGATTGGATTGGCTGCATTTCTCATCCTGTTTGCAGCTCCCATGAAATGGAATCTCGCCGCGTTTGGTCTTGGCATCTATGTTGTCAACTTGCTGGAAAAGCAAAACCATCAGTCAACAGCTCCTGCGGCTGCACCAGCTGCTCAACCGCAACAAACCGCCGTCCCTGTTCCTCGTCCGGCGAGGCTACCAGCAGTTCCACGACGTCGACCTGCACAATTAGCGCAACAGCAGGTAGCTGTGCCAGCTCTGCCCCAAGCTTTGCCTGCAACACCAGCAGCTCAACCGCAACAAAATGCAATCCCTGTTCCTCCTCCTGCGATGTTACCAGCAGTGCCACAACCAGCTCGAGGGCAACAGCCGGCAGCGGCTCTGAACCCTGCATTTTTGGCACAGTTCGGCGATTTTCTACAGGCGCTCCAGCAGCAGCAGGTTAATCCCTGAAAAATGGTTCATGCGGCACTGGCCCTTTTCTTCTTTATTCTGAGTCCCTTTCAAGTATTCGGATGGGAGATTGGGCCATTCCATAGGGCTGACGAAGTCAATCCTGTAATCTCACCTAAGCGATCCTCGACCTTTTCCTGTCCGCTGGCAAAGGGGTTTATCCGATGGGAGAGCGATCACACCTTCAATCCCGGGGCTGTTGTTCATAAAGGCAAGGTTTACCTGATCTACCGCGCTGAGGATGACTCTGGACTAGGAATTGGCCAGCATACATCTCGTCTTGGTCTAGCTGTAAGTGATGATGGGTGGCATTTTAAGCGCAAAGGGACCCCTGTTCTGTTTCCCAATTGTGATGATCAGGAGGAGCATGAATGGGCCGGAGGGTGTGAAGATCCACGCATTGTCCAGGGGAAGGATGGCACCTTCGTCATGACTTATACACAATGGAATCGCAAGATCGCCGTTCTAGCGGTGGCGACATCCAGGAATCTCTATTCCTGGAAAAAGCATGGCTATATCTTCGAAAAGGCGGATCAGGGCCGATTCGGGAGGCGCTGGTCGAAATCGGGTGCTATTGTCACCAGTCTGGAAGGGGACCACTTGGTTGCGACGAAAATTCAAGGCAAGTATTGGATGTATTGGGGTGAAGGGTCTATCTTTGCAGCAACTTCAGAAGATTTAATTGCCTGGGAACCCGTTCTGGATGAGGAGGGAAACCCCATTCCGATCCTGAATCCTCGCCCCTTTCATTTTGACAGCGCTTTAGTAGAATCAGGTCCTCCCGCCATTCTCACGGAAGATGGCATCGTCCTGTTGTACAATGGAAAAAACGATTTTGAAAGGGGTTATCCGGGGATTTGCCCTGGAGCCTATGCGGCAGGCCAGGTCCTGATGGATGCGTCCGATCCCATGAAGCTGATTGATCGTCTGCCAGAGCCCTTTTTCAAACCTGAAAGGCCTTATGAAACCAGTGGCCAGTATCAAGATGGCACAGTCTTTATTCAAGGTCTTGTGCACTTTAAGGATCGTTGGTTTCTCTATTACGGGGCAGCCGATTCTGCTATAGGAATGGCGTTAGATTCAGGCCTATGAGAAAAACGAAGAAGGTCCTACAGACCCGCTTTACAGCTGAGCTTCAAGTCCCATATACAGCGGCCTTAATAGAAAGCCATGTTTCTTTCCATTGATTGTGCCATTGCCGATGATGTCGCCCTTATCGTTGATTGCTTCAAGACTATCGAGGGAATCCCAGATATTTCCTCTGTCGTCCCTCAGTCCGGTCAAATCTGCAAGGTCATAAAATATTCCATTCTCCCAAACCGCAGATTTATTTTTTTTCGGGCCGTACATATATTCTCCGACGACTTGACCAAGATTGTTCATTGCAAAGGGCAGAAAGTTATTAATTGGAGTCGATTCCCCTGTGGATGAAGCAAAAAAGCCCATCATCTTGTCTTCTTGTGGATGAAAAAAAGTCCCCACAACCTGCCCGAGGTCATTGATATCTATCCCCATTGCATCCTGCAAATCAAGCGTCCTATTCGTATGCGTATGAAAATTATAGATTGAGACATGCGCCTCTTTGTTATTGTCCAAAGCGCTCCCAGTATGGTAGCAGCCTAAAATTTCACCGCGGTTATTCAATTTAAATCCCGATTCAAATTCAGGATGCTCGATCTTTTCAAAAGCATGATTGTCATAGAGCCATACGCTAGTGGGCTTAAATTCACTCATGATATCTTCATAGGCTCTGCTATCCATAACCAGAATCTGCCCCAGGTCATTGGCATCCCAGAAAACATTGGGTTTGAAATAGTCAGCAGTTGTTTTCTGCCCAAAAGGGTATCCGACATGTTTGAAATTTAAGGATTGAACGAGATGAAAGGGATTTTGCCATTTAAATACTATCTCTGCGGTGATGTAAGATTCCAATTCCTCCTCTGATCCCTCCTCTTCAGTGAGACATGCAATAGAGCCAAAAACGATGTTGCTGTTGTTGATCTTGAGGCGATAAGAAAAGAAATTCTCTTGCCGAATTGCCTTCTTGTTCATGCTGGGATCGACCACAATAATGCGCGAGGTGCTTCCATCCATCACATAGCCACAGACTATCCCCTTGGCATTGATGCTTAACACTTCGCTCGATGTAAATGTCGAAAGCCCCAAATCTATCAACTGATAGCGCTGAGCAATCGCCAGCAGACTGAAAGGTTGAAGAAGAATGATGACAAAAACAGACATGATATATCGTTTCATATATTTACCTTTGTTTGTAGTGGCTGTTTGCAATCCTCATGTCAGACGCTCTCCTATAATCGTCAAGGCGTCTATCTACGTCCATATGCGCCTGATTCAAAGCAGTGTAAAATTGTAATTTCAAGTATTATATATATGCAATGGATTCCTAAAGGATTTGAAGCCTTCATTGTCAAAGAGGCCAAATCAGTCCGCGTATAAACCCTTCACACCTATCAGCAGACTGTTTTGAACGTCTTTTACGAATTCGACAACGCTCTCGGCACAGTCTAAAGCAACAGTAAGCTCGTTGCCGAACATAAAAAGCAGGTCCTCAACGACGTGATTCATCTCTCTCCGCTGCGCTATAATGAAGGTGAGGTCGACTATTTCAACGTCCTCGACTCCGAGCTTTCCCTCTTCAACGTCCAGTTCGCTCTTGTCCAATCCCAGCCGACACCTCATGGCCATCGTGAACCACAGCACCACTCGGCGGCGGCTGGGTCGACGATGCCGATGCTGCTATGCTCAATAGCTGCGAATAAATCCAATTGAACAAAAAATCCAGGATGGTCTAAGCTTGTCCCTTTATATTCCGGAATAGCTCAGCGGTAGAGCAGTGGACTGTTAATCCATTGGTCGTAGGTTCGAATCCTACTTCCGGAGATTCTGGTTAGCAGGCACTTCGAGAGCAATTTCGAAGTGCTTTTTTGTTTCTGCAGGGGTTTTGCCCCAATTCTGCCCCACTCATCCACAACAATTGACAATAGCTGGCCATTTTTGGCATGTCGCATTTTGCGATTTTTTTGAATTAGTAAAGTTTTAATTTAGTGGGGCGAAAATGGGGCAAGCATGTATCCTGGCCGACATTTCCTTTTAATGAGCTTCTTTGCGTGTTTGAATTTTATGCGGAGAGCCGGCAGTCTTTTTTTGAGATGCGCTGGTTAGCGAGGTTAGGAATTTAGGGCCTTTATCCATAATTTCGAGTAAACGCAATGCTGCATGATTTGGGCGACGTGATCCTTGTTCCCAGGCTTGAATCGTATTCAAACTAACGTTTAGGTATGCTGCAAACAGGTTTTGAGA
>JAJFUZ010000119.1 GCA_021372155.1 Parachlamydia sp.
TTTTTCATAGTACTCAAAGAAAGAGAAATGCAACAGATTTTTGACAGAAATCCCTATCTTATAGAACAGTTAAATTTTAGGAGGTGTCTATGCCAGAAAAAAATATCGGCAATGCCGATCGGCTTTTTCGCCTCGTCCTCGCAATTATCCTTCTGGCTTTAGCAGGGTATTATTACAGCTGGATCCTGCTGGCTATATCGCTGTTTACTTTCTATGAAGCTTTGGCCAGCTGGTGCATCTTCTATCAACTCATCGGCAAAAATACTTGTCCCATCAGCCGAAGATGAGGTTTTATCGGCTTCGAAAAAGGTTCACGGTTGTACCTGCTTCCAGGTCAGACCTTTTCAATCGGCCCTTATCGACAAAGACTTGTGTGATGCGGTCAATGGATTTTGGATGATAGATTTTGACGACGAAAAATCGGACGCGCACATCCACATGGTGGGGAGCCTCGCAGTAGGCACTTACTTTCTTCCGTTCATCAAGGTCGAATCCAAAAGCAGGGCATGGTTCATATTGCCAGGCAAAGATCCTGCCTATAACGGGAAGCGCCTCAATCATGCCGCGCACAAATTCGGCTCCCCCCTTGGCAATATGGGGAAAATGCCCGCGGTTCCAGAAAATCAAGGCAGCAAAGGCATGCCCGACCATGTGAATAATAGCCAATGCACAACGGGTAATGCCGGCCAAGCTGCCTAGGATCAGAATTCTAGAGCAGCTGTTCAATAGGGGAAGATCGTTAACGTTGGTTGTGCAGCACCATTGTTCACGATAGCTGTCGCTGTATAGAAATTTGCCGGTGATACTATTACATTCAGAAGCAATAAACATAATTTTCCTTTGTAAAAACCACATTATTTCAAATTATTGTATATTTAATACTAAATTTGTTTGAAGATTCTGTTAATTTTTTTCGGCTCCAACCATTGAGTGCTGCTTTAGGAGCGCAGCTTTAGCGTTGATCGTCGCCCGTGTAAAAATGTTTGCAAAATGTAAGTGCCACTGATATATTTTGTGTAAAAATGTCAGTAGGACTGATAAAATGCAGAGCATTCCCTCCATTTCTCGATTTTTGCGGGCTCCCAAGCAAAGCTTTTTTCTTCTGGGTCCAAGAGGAACAGGAAAATCGACATGGTTAAAACAGCAGTTTCCTGGTGCGATATGGATCGACCTGTTAGAACCGGATAACCAAAGATATTACGGAGCAAAGCCAGAAAGGCTCAGGGAAACACTTAAAGCGCACTCTCAAAATAAGCAGGTTGTGATTGATGAAATTCAGAGAATTCCTGAATTGCTCTCTCTGATCCACGCCATTATTGAAGAAAAGCAGGAATATCAATTCATTTTGACTGGTTCGAGCGCAAGAAAATTAAAAAGAGCAGGGGTGGACCTATTGGCTGGACGAGCGTTCATGCTTCATATGCACCCATTTATGGCTTCGGAATTAAAAGAATATTTTTCATTGGAAAAGGCCCTTACAGAAGGGCTTCTTCCACTTGTCTGGGATTCTGAAACACCTCATTTAGTGCTAAAAAATTATTGCGGCCTATATCTAAAAGAAGAAATCCAGGCCGAGGGTCTTGTGCGCAATATCCATAATTATGAGCGGTTTCTTGAGGCGATCAGCTTTTCGCATGGAAGCCAGCTTAATACCAGCAATATAGCCCGCGAATGTGATGTGAGTCGTAACACAATTGACACCTATTTACAGATTTTAATTGATATGTTGCTCGCATTTACGCTTCCAGTTTTTGCTAAACGTGCTAAACGGGAAGTCGTCAAACATCCAAAATTTTATCTCTTTGATTCCGGTATCTATCATGCCGTCAGGCCGAAAGGACCTATTGATAAACCAGAAGAAATAGGTGGCCCTAGCCTGGAAGGGGTTGTCGCTTCGCATTTGCGCGCCTGGATAGACCTGCAACAAGATGAATACCAGCTTTCATTTTGGCGTACCCGAACACAGCTTGAGGTGGACTTTATTGTGTATGGAGCCAATGAGTTTTGTGCCATTGAAGTAAAAAACAGCGAATCCATCTCTCCAAAAGATTTGCATGGGTTACTTGCCTTTAGTGAAGAATATCCGGAAGCTAAGCCATTGCTTCTTTATAGAGGAACGAAAAGACGATTTGAAAAAGGCATTTTGATCTTGCCTTGCGAAGAGTACTTAAAAGCGCTTCACCCAGAAAAAACGCTTTTTGAAAAAGATTTTTAGTGTGTCGAATCGCCATAAAGCAGCTGCTGCGGGAGGTTGGCAAAATCGGTCTTGGTACTGCTTTTTCCCGTGTCGTAGGTAATGAGCCAGACGCGATCATACACCTTGCCAGACCATTTAGAAGGGGCGCTGTTAGCTCCAAGGGTTGCTGCAATGCTGGGAATTTCCTTATGTTCCCAGCAGATCAGGACCATCTTGTCCTCATAAACAGTGTTGTTCTTGATTTCGTCCGTCAGGCCCGTGATATCTTTTTTGCTGAAACTCGTATTGGGAACCAGATTTAGGGCATCTGACAGGGGTGTGATGGTGAGTAGAGGTCGCTCGTGTTTGCCATCGGATTCTGGTTGTTCCGCGAAAATGGCTGCAGGCACTCCAAATTGCAGCACCTCCGCATTGCCTTGAAAAAAGGCGACAAGCGCATCCGCCCTCTGTTCGCCTTTAAGCGATAGCCCGTTGCCTTTGGACGGTTTTTCGCCGTGGCGGATGATGATCACCTGTGCGGGAAGCCCATCAAGGAGAGCGTGAAAGGGGGTTGCCAGAGTGGCAAGAAGCAATAGACGCGCAAGCATTGGAAATCCCTTAAATCATTTCAATTTGAAAAATCGTGTCCACGATGACGGGTGCGTGAATCGGAAGACTTTGCACGCCGTAGACCAGGCGCGTGTGGCCTGCCTCCGGCCCAAAGATTTGAACAAACAGATTGGAAGCCCCGTCTGCCACGGCTGGGTGTTCGATGAACTGCTCCGTTGTCGCTATCAAGACCGTCAGTTTGACCAGTTTTTTCACACGATCCAGCGTGCCCATATGCTGTTTGGCTGCTGCTAACGCATTAAGCGATGCGATGCGCGCGGCTTCCTGGCCCTCTTGGACCGAAAGGTTTTCACCAAGGCGGCCAGAAATAGCCAGTTTCCGGTTTACCACAGGCAGCGTTCCGCTGACGAAAAGCAAATGGCCTGCTTCCGATGTTTCGACATAAGCCCCTAAAGGCACGGGAGCCTCAGGCAGCGCGATTCCGAGTTCGGCTAAACGCGCGCTCACGCGGTTTTTACCACTTGGCGCCTGCATGCGCACCTCCATCCACTCGAATATTTTCGCCATTCACATTGGGTGCTGATTGTAAATACAGCAACGCATCCACAATTTCCGAGACTTGGACCAACTGATGCAGCGGATTTAATGTTTTCAGAAGTTCATGGTCGTCATTTGCATGCAGCGGCGTGTCCACGACACCCGGTGAAATCGTATTCGCCCGGATCCCATCTGCTACATATTCCATCGCTAGCGCGCGGCTGAACGCCGGAAGAGTGGACTTAGTGATGACGGCCAGCGCGATGGGCGCTCCTGCCAGCGGCTGGTCTACCAGTGTCGTCGCAATGCTCACAATGTGTCCCGATTTTTGTTTGCGCATTTGAGCAACCGCCTGCTGTGTGACAAAAAAGTAGCCGCCTACATTGATGCGAATCGTCGTTTCAAAATCTTCGGGCGTATATTCGGTAAAAGGTTTCGGCAGATAAATACCCGCGTTGTTAACCAGAAGATCTAAGCGGCCAAAATGTTTCACAGCCGCGTCAACCACCTGGATCGCCGTTTCCTTTTTGCTGATGTCGCCATCCACCAGAACAAGATCGGGGGATGGTTTTAAATCCTTGGATTTGCTGATCGTGCGTGAATTGGCAACCACACTGTAGCCCTTTTCAAGCAGTGCCTGGGTGATCCCCAGACCGATGCCACTGGATGCGCCCGTGACAATGGCCACTTGTTTTTTGTTATTTGTCATTGAAACCTTCATTAACCGGTTAAACGCGACACTACGAAATAGATGGAGCAAAGTCAAGATGTTGACGAGCAATTTCCCTTTGTGTTACGCTATGTGTAACACATAAGGAGATATAGGTATGTCTCACCTTAACATTCGGATGCGTCCTGAAGATGAATATCATCTTCAGTTTTTAGGTCGAGCTTGGAATTTAGATCGATCAGAAATTGCCCGCAAAGCATTGGCTATAGCAGCATCTCAGGTCAAACAAGAGACCGCTTTAACAAAAAAAGAAATTATAGAAACATCGAATTTTATCGGTTTGCTGGATGAGAGAGATACAGAGCCTCTTCGTTTGAATTATAAACGCAAAATTAAAGAATCGTTGCGAAAAAAATATGAGCGTTCGTCCAAAAAATAGCCTGATGATTGATACTGGCTTTTTCCTAGCCATGGCGGATAAAAATGATCCCTTACACCAAAAAGCGAAAAAGCTCAGCATTACTTTTAGCGAACAGCCTTGGATCACAACATTGCCCGTGATGACTGAGTTATGTCACATGCTTCCAAGAAGGCTTGCTTTGGGAATATGGCGCGATCAACAAAGAGGGCTATTTAGTATTTATTCTTTCCAAGATTCAGACTATCAAAGAGCAACCGAACTGTTGGAAAAATATCAAGATCGTGAGATTGACCTTGCGGATATTTCCATCATCATTTTAGCCGAGTTTTTGGGGCACGGCAACATCCTGAGTTGTGACGAAGATTTTTCGGTTCTCCGCTGGAAGCATAATAAGCATTTCTCTAATCGGTTTTATCTATGACCTCATCAACTGCCTCAAGACAAACGGCAAGATACCCCCGGCCTGATAGTACTCCACTTCGCTCTGAGTATCCAGGCGCGATAGCACTTTGATCTGCTTCTTCTGGCCGTTTTTGGTAATCTCCAGTGTAAGTTCCTGTTTAGACGTCGGCTTTTCGCTAAGACCCAGGATGGAAAAGGTCTCATCGCCTGTGAGGCCGAGGCTCTCCAGGCTCTCCTCGCCGATGAACTGGAGCGGGAGCACGCCCATCTGGATCAGGTTGCTGCGGTGGATGCGCTCGAAGCTGCGCGCCACGACCACTTTGACGCCAAGGAGCGCCGTGCCCTTCGCCGCCCAGTCGCGCGAGCTGCCCATGCCATAATCTTTGCCGGCAATAACAATGAGAGGAATCTTTTTGTCGGCGTATGTCTGGCAGGCGTCAAAGATGGTTGTGAGCTTGCCCTCAGGCATCAGCTTGGTGAAGCCGCCCTCTTTGCCATCGGCCATCTTATTGCGCAGGCGAATGTTGGCGAAGGTACCGCGCATCATGACATTGTGGTTGCCACGGCGGCTGCCATAGCTGTTGAAATCATGCTCACTGACGCCAAGCGAGAGCAGGTATTGGCCGGCAGGGGAGTCGGCCTTGAAGGCGCCGGCAGGCGAGATATGGTCGGTGGTAACCGAGTCGCCAAAGAGGGCGAGCGGCCGAAGGTCGGTCAGCTGCCTGCTGGCGACCATTTCAAAGTAGGGCGGGCGCTGGACGTAGGTGCTTTTGGGGTCCCAGGGAAACTGTGCGCCTGTGAGAGGAGCGATCTCTTTCCAGACGGGGCTGTCTTCGCGTACATTTGAATAGCGCTGCGTAAACATCTGTGGCTGTACACCGGCTGCCATGGCCTGTTGAATCTCAGCTTGGCTGGGCCAGATGTCCTTCAGAAAGACCGGTTGACCCGAACGGTCGCGGCCAATGGGATCTAGAGCTAAATCGATATCTATTCGTCCGGCGAGTGCAAAGGCAACCACGAGGGGAGGAGACATAAGGAAGTTGGCCTTCACCGATCCATGGATGCGGGCTTCGAAGTTGCGGTTGCCGCTCAGCACGCTGGCGGCCACAATGTCGTGTTCTTTGATGGCTGATTCGATGTGTTCATTGAGGGGACCGCTGTTTCCGATGCAGGTAGTGCAGCCGTAGGCCACCAGATCGAACCCCAATTCATCGAGATATTTCTGCAACCCTGTCTTCTCAAGGTAATCGGTGACGACGCGCGATCCGGGAGCAAGACTTGTTTTAATCATGGAATTGATTTTCAAACCCTTTTCGACCGCTTTTTTGGCGACAAGGCCTGCTGCCAGCATGACGTGGGGGTTGCTGGTGTTCGTGCAGCTCGTGATGGCGGCGATGACGACAGTGCCGTGGCTTAGGACAATGTCGCAGGCAATGGCTGATTCTTCCTTAGCTCCCGGCTCTTCCATTGTTTGCGTGATGGGCTTGTTGGTGACCATCTCCGCCTCGCTCCAGGTTGGAGGCGCGTTTTCCGTGTCCAGGGTTGAAGAGCCGCCTGACTGATGAGGCGTTAGGGCATAGGAGCCACCGGCATGCACGCAAATTTTGGGAGATTCCTGTGTCTTCCCATAGCCGCTTGCTGTTACGGGAGCTTGAAGCAGCTCCAGGAATTTGGCCTTAAGATCGGGAAGGTCGATGCGGTCCTGTGGGCGCTTGGGCCCTGCGACGCAAGGTTGGATAGAATTTAAATCCAGTTCGAGCACCTTGGTGCAATCGATTTCTCCTTTTCGGGGAATGCCGAAGAGTCCCTGCGCCTGGAGATATTCCTTAACCAGCTTGATCTGCTCCGGCTTGCGGCCGGTCATCTGGAGATACTCCAGGGTCTTGTCGTCGACGGGGAAAAAGCCGACCGTCGCGCCATACTCAGGTGCCATATTGGCGATTGTTGCCCTGTCTGCGACTGTGAGACTTGCAGCTCCTTCTCCGAAAAATTCGACAAACTTGCCGACGACCTTCTCCTTGCGCAGCATCTCTGTAATTCGCAAAGTCAAATCTGTGGCTGTGACGCCTTCCTTAAGCTTTCCAGACATGTGGACACCGATGACCTCAGGCATCTGCAGGAAGGCGGGTTGGCCCAACATAGCCGCTTCAGCTTCGATTCCGCCGACACCCCAGCCTAATACCCCCAAACCATTGATCATCGTCGTGTGGGAGTCCGTACCGACCAGTGTGTCTGGATAGATCAGGGTCGCTCCATTGGTCTCTTTTGCCGTCGCTACAGTTGCGATGTATTCCAGATTAACCTGATGGACGATGCCAATCCCTGGAGGCACCACCTGAAAGGTATTGAAGGCCTGCTGGCCCCACTTCAAGAACGCATAGCGTTCGCCATTGCGCTCGAATTCTTTCTTAAGATTATAAAGAAAAGCTTCAGGTGAGCCAGCGAGATCGACTTGCACCGAATGGTCGACCACCAGGTCGACAGGTACTTGAGGTTCTACCAGGCTGGGATCGCGCT
>JAJFUZ010000133.1 GCA_021372155.1 Parachlamydia sp.
TTAGGCGATGCGAAGAAAGCAATCCAATACTATGAAGAGGTTTTGAGGATCTACAAAAAGGTTTTTGGCGTTGAGCATCCACATGTGGCTAACTCTCTCAACAATCTCGGCAGTGTCTGGCAAGAATTAGGCGATGCAAAAAAAGCGATCGGATACTTTGAAGATACTTTGAGGATCTATAAAAAGGTTTTTGGTGATGAGCATCCGAATGTTGCTCGCTCTCTCAACAATCTCGGCGGTGCCTGGCAAGTCTTAAGTGATGCCAAGAAAGCGATCGGATACTTTGAAGATGCTTTGAGGATCTACAAAAAGGTCTATGGCGATGAGCATCCTGATGTGGCTATCTCTCTCAACAATCTCGGCAGTGCTTCGAGAGACTTAGACGAGGCAAAGAAAGCGATCCAATACTATGAAGAGGCTTTGAGGATAGACAAAAAGATCTATGGCGATGAGCATCCAAATGTCGCGAGACTTCTTAACAATCTCGGCAGAGCCTGGCAAGACTTGGGCGATGAGAAGAAAGCAATCGGATACTATGAAGATGCTTTAACGATAAACAAAAAAGTTTTTGGCGATGAGCATCCACATGTGGCTATACATCTTAACAATCTCGGCGATGCCTGGAAAGAATTAGGCGATGCGAAGAAAGCGATCGGATACTATGAAGAGGCTTTGAAGATCTGCAAAAATGTCTATGGCGATGAGCATCCTGAGGGCGCTGTCTCTCTCGACTCTCTCGGCAGTGCATGGCAAGTCTTAGGCGATGCGAAGAAAGCGATCGAATACCATGACGAGGCTTTGAAGATCTTTAAAAAGGTCTATGGCGATGAGCATTCTGATGACGCTCGCTCTCTCTGCAATCTTGGCAGTGCATGGCAAGCCTTAGGCGATGCGAAAAAAGCGATCGGATACTATGAAGAGGCTTTGAAGGTCTACAAAAAGGTCTATGGCGATGAGCATCCTGCTGTAGCTATCTCTCTCAACAATGTTGGCAGAGCCTGGCAAGCCTTAGGCGATGCGAAGAAAGCGATCGGATACATTGAAGTTGCTTTGAAGATCTTCAAAAAGGTCTATGGCAATGAGCATCATGCTGTGGCCGTCTCTCTCCACTCTCTCGGCAGTGCATGGCAAGCCTTAGGCGATGCCAAGAAAGCGATCGGATACTATGAAGAGGCTTTGAAGATCTGCAAAAAGGTCTTTGGCGATGAGCATCCTGACATAGCTGTCTATCTCTACAATTTGGGCAGTGCCTGGCAAGCCTTAGGTGATGCCAAGAAATCTATCACCCTTCAAGAGCAATCTCTAGCAATTTTTAAAAAGGCTTTGCCTCATGAGCATCATTGTATTGCAAGAAGTCTGAATAGGCGTGGGGAAGCCTGGCAAGATTTAAATGAATGGAAAAAAGCAGTGGAATCCTTCGAAGAATCTTTAAAAATTTTTAAAAAGATATACCATGGTGAACATCCCGAGGTCGTCTTGACAATGAGCAATTTGGGTTCTGCTTACTTTGAACGTGGTGAAGAAATGAAAGGGTTAGAGTTGATGGAGGAATCTCTTCGAATTCACAAAAAAATTTACAATGCTCATCCCAACACTGCAAAAAATCTCAATCATTTGGGTTTCGCTTTAATAAAATCGGGAAATCCTGGTAAAGCCATTCTATATCTGGATGAAGCTCACAAAATTCTTCAACAGTTTTACGACGAAAATCATCCTTTAATAGAGCTTACTTTGCATAACTTAGCAAATGCACGTAAAGCTAATGAACAGCCCATCGTTGACACACAAAGGTTACAATCGTAAGAACAGGAGTCTTATGAAACCAGCTCAGGGCTATGACAGTGCAGCTACATCTATGCCTTCAGCAAATATTGACCAGGACCGACCTGCACCTGTGACGCCATCAGTCGCTGACGAAATTCCACCGCCAGCTTTTAATCCTCCTCCCCATGAAAGTCGGCCTGTAACAATTTTATTTTTACTTGTCTCGCAGACTCTAAGCATGCTGGGGGAAATCGAGATAGGTCGAAGCTTCGTAGTTTTCTAATGTGTTCTGCCGACAGCTTTTTTTAGGTGCCCGCAAAAAAGTCGTTGTCAAGTAAAATTGCTCAACGGTTTTCAATTTCTCCAAAAAGGGCATGTGTTGAGAGTTATCTGTAGACGATAACAGCGCTAAGCCGCAAGCATAGACCTTTGACGCGGTCGCATATTTTTGCCGGACTAAATAGAGATCTCCAATCTTCCCTTTCCCCGGAAGAGGTTTTTTTGCTGGACTTTGCCATCATTTAATAAAATAAATTCTTTATTGCCAAGCAAATGCTAAAGCTTTTATAAAGCTTTTAAAACAGAATCAGGAGCCCCTTCATGCAGCCCACTCTATTAAAAGTAGTTAGTTTTAATGTCGGTTCTGCTGAAGATTGGCATAACCTCTATGCGCGTTCCAAATGGAAGGAAAAAGCAGGGCGCGATTTTACTCCTTCACAGGATCTCAGAGAGCAGCTGGACGCTCTTTTCGATTTTAAACAAGCCGAAGGGATCACAAAAGAACAGGTAACCCAGGCGGTAGCTTCGAAAATAGACAACCATTTAGGTAAGCTCTTAAAAGAGTTTCAGCCTGACATCGTATGCTTACAGGAGCTGTATTATCGAGATAAAGATGGGGTGAAAAGTGCGCATTACCCGATCCGGGAATTTTTAGAAAATCGAGGATACGCCCTGACAGAAGATTCTAGACCGGGTCATGAGGATCGAGCAATTGCCTACAAAAAGGCTACTTTTGATTGCGTGCGAACGGGCACTCTCTTTTCTGAAACGATCTATGAACCCGCTTATTTTGCCGATTTGAAACACCGTGTAACCGGCATTATGATTCGCGCCGTTTCCGACCATGTGAGAGGGTTTAACAGCATTGCGCAGAAAAAGCATGCGCAAAAGTCGGGGCCCAAGCTTCCGTTACCGCAGCGTTTTGAAGAGCGTAGGAAATACCACGAACGCCGTCCTCAATCCGCGGAAGGGGATTGCGCTTTAGACAGCTCCCTTCAGGCACTTCATGAGCTTAAAGAGTGCCCAGATGTTGTCATTTACGGTCTGGATGCCAATAGCACCAGCAAACACTCCAGCACAGACCCTAAAGAACGCCTTCATCCCAAACGTGTGCGGCTTTTCGACATGTATCATTACACCACAGATGCAACCAATCAGAATGCAACGTTGATAGATGCCAATGATCTACGTCCCAAAAAATATGATTATATCTTCGCCAGGTGTTTCAATAGCCAATTGAAAGTGACTATCACCGATCAGCTGATTCCAGGGATCAACCAGCCGGCCCTTTTACAAAGTCCTGGAGAAATCCTGAGCGATCATCTGCCGGTGTTGTCTCAAGTCACCATTTTGCGTCAGGCAGCAGCAACGCAGTCCACAAGCCAGCCAGAAAACCCCTTCGACTCCTACAATCAGTTAAGCGCCAAGCTAGAAGCTCTTGAGAAAAGAACGGAGTTTTTTCGAAGTCGTCTCAGGGGGGTGGATGCTACTCTTAAGGAAATTGTCAATACTCTCGCCGAGGTGACGGAAGCGCAAATCGATATCCTGGAATCATTTGAGAAAGAGTCTTCGGCTAAACGCGATTTCAGTCTGCTTCAGGCGTTAATGAAACAGCGCCTTGAGGTGATGAAAATTAATGCCATTGAACAGTATCGCGATCTTCTGGCAGCAACAGAAGCCCTAGAAGAAAATGGACATAAAGTCTTACTGACGAAAGAAAAAAGAGAGGAGATGCTGGTTCTCTTTTCTCAAAAGATGGAGGCATTTCTTGCTCTATATTTGCATCAGAACGGGGGTTTACGCATTGAATCCGCTCAAGATTGTGAAGCGATTCGTCAAAAAATGCGCACCAATCTAGATATTTATCAGCGCATGCATAACTCTCAGATGCCCATCATGGCGGAGGCAGCAAAATTACAACAGGAAATCAGCAAACTGCAAAAAATCCGCGAGACTCTTTTAAGTTCCCCTTTAGATCGCTGGACTGCCTGTGCGAGAGGGGATGTGCGCTATTTACAGACAGAAATATCCAAATGCTCATCGATAAAGTTGTTGGCATCCATCACAGGAAATATCACCCCTGAAGCTTTTGTCAATGCCCCTAATAAGGCAGGCTCTCCTCCTCTTCATATCGCCTGCTCATCTCGTCAGCTGGAGGTTGTCCAGTTACTGCTGCATCATGGAGCTAAAGTAGCCCTCAAAGATGCTGAGGGCTATACCCCTCTCCATCGTGCTGCACAGGTGGGCGATGTTCAAATTGCAAGAGAATTGATGCGCCATGGGGCACCTGTGGATGCTCTCGGTCATTTTGATCGCACACCTCTCCACATGGCAACTCACAATGGCAGGGAAGAGATGACCCGGTTTTTATTAGAACAGGGAGCTCCAATCAACGCACAAACAAATGACGAAGGAACTCGCTTGACACCTCTCCACGATGCCCTGAGAAAAGGACAGCTCAGTATAGCCGGCATCCTGATCCGTCAGCCCACTCTTGATGTCAATTTGCCAGATCTTCATCAACATCGACCCCTCTGGTATGCTGTAATTGATGGAGCTTCTGTCAGTGCAGCTCTTATCGTCGGCCACCCTAAATGGAGGTCCGTGCAACATGCAGAAGACCCCAACCATGCGCAGCAGCTTCTCAAACTTAAGATTCCGGTTAATCAGCGAATCATTTGCAAAATGCTGGAATGTATGAATGTTGAAATACCTTCTCAAAATATTGTGTCAGTAAACCAAACGCAAGCTAAATCCTTGCCAGAACCATTAAGAGAATTTGTCTACGGCTTAAAGCATTTCAAACGCTGTGTGACAAAGGGTGACGGTTTTTGTGCCATCCATGCCCTGCTCGGCGAGCCCAATGAAAATGGAATTATTGAATGGAAAGGGGAAAGAAATGTCATTGGAGAGCGCCTACGACGTGCCTGGATGCAAAAAAACTCTGCCCTCTTGCCGCAGCTCAGGGCTTTTTTTGAAGGCTTAAGCCAAAATGTTGGATCCAGAAAAAGCGAATTTGATCCCATGCTGACAGGATCCTCTCTATTGCGAAAGCCTCTTGAAACTCTGCAAAGTCAACTGCATGGGAGTCAGGAGAGAAACCGCCTCCTCGATACTTTCATCCAAGACAATCTCGAGCACTATTTGGAAATTTTTGCCCATCAGGATTACTACCTCACCCACATGGAATTGGAAATGGTGGCCTATGTATCAAGCAAAAACGTGTTGCTACTTAATCGCGAGCGAATTGTCTCGAAAAAAATTGAAGAGCAAAGCGTTCCTCCAGAAGTCATCGTCATATGGCATGAAGGCTTGCACTATGAGCGCTGTCAGAGGATCTCGTGAATCCTATGACGTTGAATTTACCGGTTTCAAATGATCTAAAAAAAGCGATCGAAGCATATCCTCATCTTCTTCGTCCTCAAACCAACAGGCTTGGCCAACCCTTTCATTTTATTCTCATAGAAAAATCTAACAAAATTGCTCAAAGTGCTATCGGAGAAGCTATTTATTGTAAGACAAATAGCCAAAAAAAATGGATAGGAAAATGGCACCCACCTCTAGTTACAATGAGAGAGAAAGCAGCTGCCGATTTTTATCTGCTTGTCAGTTGTGGCCATTACATCATTCCAAAAACACGAGTATCTAACTTATCTGAAATTTGTTTGATGACGCGGCTCCTAGACAATTATCAGCACTTTGGTGAATGCTATTCTGTCGATGCACAAGGAGAGCGCCTCACCTTTGCAGACTATCTCCAGCGTTATCATAGACCTCCTGAGAAACTCGTATCATCTGAAGGCACGCTAGTTCCACTGCTTGGATTTTTTGAGCTTCTGGCTGCAGGCGCAGCTGCAGGAGACACAGCGATCCTCGGCAAGAATCTGACTTATGCCGGATGCGTTTGGATAAAAGATGCGCAAGGAGTGATCACAGCAGCTCGCACAGCTAAAATGCATTTCTGCTTCACTTTTGACTTTCCTTCTGATGTTCCTGTTGATGGCAGGAGAAATATCTGTGAGAGTGGCATCTCGTGGAACGCGATGTCTCCAACTGAACAAACAGCCTTTACGACCTGTTTAAAGCGGTGCCTGCAATTTGAGAACCAAGCCGCTCGACTTTTTTTATTTCATCGCCAAAGGAATTTATTAGAAGGGAGTTTATTAGAGCTGAAAGAGGCGGAGACGTTATCTTTGCAGATGCAATTTTGCTTGAGACTGCAGGAAATGCTCTATCGATCCGAGCTCCAAAATCAAGGCTTCAGCATTGAATCCGCATGGCAACTGGATAAGCAAGACTTGGGCGGGAGCTATTATACCTATTTTGAACAAGCTTATGATCAATCCGAGCCCTTTGAGCAGCTCTTCTGGCTTGAAAAATTGAGCGCTCTGCACGCTTCACAAAAAGACTATCTGCAGGCAGCTCATCTTCTCAATAGCGCCATTGCCATAGCGAGACGTTACGAAGTTGACGAACAAACGCAGAGCAGTCTGTATAAGAAATTAGAAATTTTGGAAGAGCTATATTGTAAAATGCATCTTCAGCTCCCACTGCAGAAGGACTTTAAATCCAATTTACGCTACTGGCGCTATCGACTAGCCACCCATCGCCAACATATTGAAAAGTTAATGCAAGCTGGCAAGACGACGAAAGAGATTCAAGACGAGTGGGCGAAATTACTTAAAATCTTTTTCTACGACCTGATGGCAGACATTCAGCAGCAGATGCGTACGCCTCCTCCCCCTCACGCGATCTTGGGGCTTGGCTCTTTAGGCCGTCAAGAGATGTGCCTTTACTCGGATATCGAATTTGCCATTTTGATTGAAAAAGATACGCCAGAAATCCAAACCTATTTTCAACTTTTAACGAGCTTTTTAGCGTTTAGGATCATCAATCTGGGAGAAACCGCATGGCCTCTCATCCGCCCTAGGCGTATGGGCAATCAAATGAGCGAAAGTAAAAGTTTGACGCCGCATGGGTTCAGCATGGATATCGGAGGCCTAGAGCCTCGTGGGAAGGAGGGGATCTATCGATTAATCGGAACTGCTGAGCAGCTCGCCCAATATCTCAACCCTCAGTGGGTGACTAAAAATCAAGGCGAAGAGATCTTAATCAATGCCCTCCATGATTATTCATTTCTTACAGGAAATCAATCTTTGGCTGACTCTTTTGAAGCTTGCAGGCAAAATGTATTGAAAACTAACCTTCAGGGCACAAATGTGCGGCATGTGCAATCCTTGCAATTACTAAAAGGCCATCTGACTGAATTTAAACCTTGGTTGGAAGAACAAAGGATTGGCCTGCGCGCCTTTGATGTCAAAAAAGATCTTTATCGCCCCATTCAGTTGATCATCGGCGCTTTGGCGCTCTACAAAGGAATCACAAGTTCAAATACGGGGTTGCGCATCTCTGAACTACAGCGTCAGGGTCTTTTAAGTCAGCAAAGCGCACAAATATTGCAAACAACGTTAAATTCGATTTTAAATTTTCGACTGCGTGCGCATCTTTTCTATCACGGTTCAAAAGAAATTATTTATGTCGGTCGTTTTGATCAAAAAGCGACAGGTCTTTTTGTAATCAGTAGTGGAGAATCTCAAACGTTGCTGGAAATTTACCGTGTCTTGATCCCCTTTTGCCAGGCAGCTACACGATTTTGTCAAGGAGAGCACAACATTTTTCAAACTCGCCCGCTTTATAATTCATCAATTGGAAGTGGCGATCAGTCTGATGAAAATGCACTGAATTACCAAAAAGCGTTAGCTGCCTATACGCAAAATGCCGCTCTTGTTCCAGATGACTTGGATGCTTTAAATAATTTACAACGCATGAAAATCAAATTTCGTGATGCCGCTTCTGCTCTCAAGTATAACGAGGAGCGTCTGAGTGTATTAAAGAGAAGGAAAGGTGCTCGCAACAAACTGGAGTTTGCAGAGGTTTACGATGACATCGGCCTCTGCATGCGCGATTTGAATCGCTTTCAAGAGGCTCTCGAGTATCATCGTAAAGCCTTGCAACTTCGTTTAGAGACATTAATGCCCCAACATCTCGATATTGCAAGCTCTTATCAAATGATCGGAGCTGAGCTAAGCAATCTATCGCAGCATGATGAAGCTTTGGGCTACTTGGAGCAAGCTCTTGAAATTAGGTTGGCACAATTAGGTGAAAGCCATGAGGATGTCGCCGACAACTATAATTCCATCAGTATTGTATTACACCGACTTCGACGCACAAGCGAATCGATGGCCTATTTAGAAAAAGCTCTTGCCATCCGAATAAAAACTCTAGGCAAAAACCATCCCGACGTGGGCTTTATTCATGAACAGCTGGGTATTACTTTGTTGTTTCTTTCCAGACCCCATGAAAGCCTGCGACATTTGGAAGCAGCTCTGGCCATTTACAAGCCTATCTATGGAGATAAAAGTCCCCACGTCAATACTCTTCATACTGCCTTAAATGCTGTTGCCAGTCATCTAGGTGAAAAACAAGCGGCTCTTGAAAATGAACATAAGCTTCTCGCCGATTGGAAAGTAAAGGAGGGAGAACATGGTTCAAACGTTTCTCTATGCTACAGCAACATTGCCATGACCCTCAGGAATCTGCAGCGCTATGAAGAGGCTTTGGTTCCCATGACCAAAGCGATTGGCATCAACAATTCCCAATTTAAGCCCAAACCTTCCTGGAACGCACTCTGTTACAGCAACTATGCCATGATCTTGAGAGATCTGAAACGTTATCTCGAAGCTCTCAAACACATCGAACTAGCCCGTACTTTATGGCTCCAAGCTCACGACCCTCTCCACCTCAATGTCGCGCGCGGCTTCCATAACCGCAGTTTGATTTTATACGATTTATCCCGCTATGAAGAGGCCTTAGCAGATGTCTCGCAGGCCCTCACCATTCGCAAACATCATTTCAAAGAGCATCATCTCGATGTCGCAAACTCTCTCTACTACAAGGGATTAATATTACAAAAATTAGGCAAGACCGTTGAATCGAAGGAATGTCTCGGTTTAGCTAAATCCATGCGTCAAGCAATCTTAGGCCAAAGGAGTACTACCACCACAAATTCAACAGGCATGTGGGTCCCTACATAGATGAGGAATACGATGGAAACCAGTATCAAACTAAATTGCTATCAAGCTAGCGGAGGATAACAAATGCAGCCTATTTCTTTGAGAGAGGGTATAGACACTCAAATTGGAGCACAGAATGAAGTCGCAAAGATAATGGCAGGAATATCGGCTCAACTTCAGTTATCCCAACAAAAAATGAGTGCACTTGGGGCAGTTCTTCGCCAAAGTCATTCTGCGAGTTCATCTGATTCTCATTTAAACCCCGAACCTTCACAGGCTGATCAGGAAGGTGATTTTTATAAACGTTTGCTAAAAGCCAGGCAAGAAAAGGATGCTAAAGGTCAAAGCTTATGGCTCGAAAAGTTGAGCGAACTGTTCCTTGCAAGAGGCGACTTTTTTAAAGCAGCCAACCTGCTTTGTGGAGCCTGTGTCTATGCGCGGCGAGACGAAAAGCTACGTTTGTTTAAAAAAATGGAAGATGTCGAGAAAAAATATTTACAAACGTTAGGGTGTTTTTCAAATGAGGATCATGCTTCGAGAATTCAGAGACAACGACTGTTTTTAGAAAATCAGCGTCGACAACTTAAGCAAAAAATAAAAGAGATGGATCTAAGCGACCTATTCATGAATATGCCTGGAGGCTTGGAAAAGCTTCACGAAGTACTACAGACCATCACAGAATACAATAAAAAACTTCTCGAAGAAATAGTGAATGCCGCTATTTCTTATCTGGGACCTCCACCTGTAAAATGGGCGTGCATGGGAATGGGCTCTATGGCACGTGGAGAAATGTCTCCCTACTCTGATATTGAATTTGCTTTTCTGATCGACGACGCAAGTGAAACATCGTTGCAATACTTCCGCTCCCTTTCTCAATGTATCTCTATA
This sequence comes from Parachlamydia sp., assembly GCA_021372155.1. Lineage (GTDB taxonomy): Bacteria > Chlamydiota > Chlamydiia > Chlamydiales > Parachlamydiaceae > JAJFUZ01. Next base: position 10,005 of record JAJFUZ010000133.1, read on the forward strand.
ATGGTCATTCATTTAGGTGAAACTAAGTTTCCGATTTTTAGTGGGATGGATAAAAAACATCCAAGTGTTACTCCTAGTGGCTTTTCGCTTGATACGGGAGGTAATACGCCGCTTGGAATGCCAGATCTGTATGAATTAATTGGGACTTCAGCAGATTTAGCACGATTTGTTGATAAGGATTGGATTGAGAGAAGCATTATTTTGCCCAATGCGCTCAGCGCCGTCTGCTTGATTACAGGTGATGCGCGTCTTGTCGAGTTCTTTGAAGATGAGAGGCGAAAAGTATTGGAGCAAAAAAAAGAGGGCATTTCAAACCGAGATCGTCTCGCTTATCAACTGCTCTCGGGCCACTTGAAAGAATTTAAGCCAGATCTGTCCATGAATAAAGAAGCTCTCAGGGCTTTTGGTGTAAAACCAGAGCTTTATCGACCTTTTCAGGAAATTCTTGGATGCTTGGCCCTTCGACAATCTTTGCGAGAAAAAAGCAGCGTTGAAAGAATCCAAGCATTGCAAAGGGACAAGATTTTTTCTGATAAGGGAGCAAATTCTTTAAGAAATGCCGTAATAAATATTAATTTTCTTCGAGTCAAAGCCCATCTTTTTTATCAAGATGAATGCGACTTTTATTTGTTATCCGTTCCTGGAGAAACGGATGAAAAGGGAATGCTTTATATCGATTTTGAAGATCATATGCGCTTGGAGCGCATCTATGCGACTCTGCAGGAATTTCATACATGTGCGATGACCTTTTCTCAGACAAAAAAAATAGAGGTATTTAGTCAATCTGACTTTGTCCGGCTGACAACGCGAGAAGCAGCCAGCAAGATGCAAGCCCTGCCTAAAAAAATAAAGGGTCTGGGAGGCTATGTGATGCCATCGAATGTTTCCATGCAAAATCTTACTTATGAGAAAGTACGGGCACAGCTCGACAAAATGGATCGTCAGCATATTGGTGAGCAAGAAGCTTATCAAAAATCGCTAGCTCTCAACCCTAACGATTGGGTCAGCGCTTTCAGGCTTGCCGAACATGAAGCCGATCATCAACAAAACGAAGAAGCATTAAATCATTACCTTACAGCTAGCAAAGCTGTGCCACCCGATTCTCTTCATGAAGCAGCCATCTACCATCGATTGGCCAACCTCTATTATGGAAAAAATGAACTTCAAAAAGCACGGGAAAGCCTGGCGAAAGCTTTGCGGGTCCAACTGCCCCTCTATCAACAACATAAAACAAATCCTGCTGTACAATCCCCAGACGTAGAGAGCGATCACTTTGATGTGGCGTATGATTTTGCCCGCATGCTTGATGCTGCGGCAGGTTTAGAACTAACATTAAAAAACTATCCGACTGCGATCACCTATCTTGTGCTTATGCTAGAGGTTTTACCTAAAGTGAAGGGCAGTATGGCTGTTCACATACCAATGGATACGATACGAAAGATGGAACTTAATTGCCTAGATGTTTTGAGCGTTACCTATTTAGCATGCGATAAATATGAAGAAGCAACCGCCACGACAAATCGCTGGTCTGAGGCTATCGCGGTACGTCCTGGACAGTATGAAGGTTTTGAAGTTAAGTTCGATTACGTCCGAATTAAAAGAAGGTTAGGGCGTATCGCATTAAATCAAAAAAACTA
>JAJFUZ010000151.1 GCA_021372155.1 Parachlamydia sp.
CGCCCTTCTTCTCCTTTTCAATCTGATCGATTCCAATCAAATTGTGCGAACGCGCGACCTTTCGGTACTGGAACAATGCGACTATGTTTGCGATGTCGGCGGAATTTACGATCCTTCCCGCAAGCTGTTCGACCACCATCAGGCAGAGTATGAGGGGGGAATGAGCAGCGCAGGGATGATCCTGCTCCACCTGAAGGAGACTGGTGTTATCAGCGACCATGCCTACAATTTTTTTAACCTGTCGCTAATTTTAGGTGTCGATGCGCATGACAATGGCCGCGATCCCCAGATTCCAGGCCTTAGCACCTATTCCAATGTAGTCACGAACTTCACCCCTATCCCACATGATGTCTCAGACGCAGTCCAGGATGCGGCCTTTTTTGAAGCGTTGCACTTCGCTCGCGGCCACCTCGAACGGCTCTGGAAGCGTTACCAGTATATGAAAACCTGCCGACAAGCTGTCGCCGAAGCCATGGCGGGTGGCAAGATCTGCCTCATGTTTGACAAGGCGCTTCCCTGGCTGGAGCTCTTTTTTGAGCTCGACGGGATCAAGCATCCCGCCCTTTTTGTGATCATGCCTTCAGGAAAACATTGGAAGCTGCGCGGTGTTCCTCCTTCCATGGATGAGAAGATGAAGGTGCGCTTTCCGCTGCCCAAAGAATGGGCCGGTCTTCTTGACGAGGAGCTGAAGCGCGCTTCCCGCATCTCTGGCGCAATCTTTTGCCATAAAGGGCGCTTTATTTCCGTTTGGGAAACTCGCGAAGATGCCCTCAAGGCGCTGGACCAGGTATTAAAAAACACGAATGCATGATGTTTTATTGCATAAGGGAATCAGAACTTGCAGAATTTTACATTTGACCGTTCGCAAACCGCTATCCTCCTGATCGATGTGCAGGAGAGGCTTTTCGACCATGTCGAACGTGCGCAGGACATCCTGCGCGTTCTGCTAACGGCGCTCAAAGGTTTCCAGTTGCTCCAGCTGCCGCTTTTTGTCTCGGAACAGTACCCGCAGGGCTTAGGGCCCACCATTGTCGAAATCAAAAAGTGCCTGCCCGCTTCCCAGCAATTCCTGACCAAGACCACCTTTTCCTGCCTTGGCGACGCGGCATGCCGGGAGACCCTTCTCAGCCATCCCGCAAAACAGTGGATTTTGATGGGCATCGAGGCGCATGTCTGCGTCCTGCAAAGTGCGAAAGACCTTCTGTCTGCGGGAAAACAGGTTGCCGTATTGAACGACGCCATCAGCTCCCGCTCGATCTATGACTTTTCCACAGCGATCGCTGAGATGCGCGACATCGGTGTCCGCGTCACGAGCACGGAAACGGTGCTGTTCGAACTTCTGCGCGAAGCAAAAGCGCCTGAGTTTAAGCAAATCTCCTCACTGATCAAGTCGATAGGGTGAATATCCTCAAATCATTCATCTTTCTTATGATTGTCCTCTTCTCCCCTTTAGTCGGATCTGAAGAGGCAATTGGACAAAGGATCAGAGCCCATCTTCTCGTTCACGATTATGACACCGCCAGTGAGGAGGCCAGGGAGGGCGTCCGCCAATATACCGACTCGCGCATCCTCTGGGAAGCATGGCTGCAGACACTTGCCAAAAAAGGCGATGGCAAGGAAGCCTCTCAGGTTTGGAAATCTTATTCAGAGCGTTTTCCCGATGCTTTTGAAAGGCGCGAAGTGCTCGAATATCTTGCCTGGGGTGTCATCGAAAATGGCGCTCGCTCCTCATCCCCTCAAATCCGCATCATGGCTATGTTGGGGGCCTTTTTTTCGCAGGATGCCAAGGGAGTTGCTCTTTTGAGCGAGGGTCTCAAGGATTCCAACGCTCAGGTACGCACTATCGCTGTCAAATTGTCGGGGCGCCTCTTCGATGCCACGCTGCAGGATGAGATCAGACGCCTCTTTCGCAGCGAGAGCAACTGGCAGGCGCGTCTCGAAGTGATCCGGGCTGCCGGCTCGATGCGCATTGTCTCCCTGCAGCCGGAGCTCGTCGCGATCGTCGGCAGCACACAAAGCCATGCGGCAGAGAAGGCTGCCGCGATGACAGCCCTGGTTAACCTGCTCGACACTGTCGACAGGAATGAGGTGGAGAAACTGGCCAAAAGCGACAGAGCCGGATTGCGCCAGCTGGCGTGTGTAGTGATCAGACATTTGCAGCTTAAGCGCGATGCCGATCTGCTGGTGCAGCTTGTCTCCGACAATCGCGCCGAGGTCAGAGCGGCAGCCTGGCATACTTTAGGCACTTTGCGGCTTTCTCAAGTCGAGCCTGCCCAATCGCTTTCCAACCTTGCCAGAAAAAGCCTCAGCGATCCCGATCCCTCAGTAGCTATCACAGCAGCCTGGGCCTTGACACTCATAGATCCAACCACTGGACAGGCCGCACTGGAACCCTTTCTTGCCCACCAGGAGAAGGAGGTGCGCCTTCTGGCAGCTGCGGCTCTATCGGCGACAGGGCAGTATGGATTGCCTCTTGCCCAGGCGATCTTTGCCAGGACAAAGGAGCCCTCCATGCGCCTCAACCTGGCTCTCGGTTTGCTGGGCCAGCGTGTTCAGACTAAAGAAGCGTGTTCAGCAGTTGCTGAGGTCCTTTTGCAGCAGGAGCGCTGGATGTTGGATGAGCGAGGCGGATTTGAAATGGTTCTTCCCAGTACTCTCAAACATGATGAGGCCATTGCCAACTATCCCGAAGCCGTCAATCAGATGGTGCGTCTCGAGCTTCTCAATGTCCTGGCGGTCATGAAGTATCCCGAGACGACAGCACTCTTAAAACGCTATCTTAAAGAGCGCAATTTCGAAATCAGCGGTATGGCGGCGGTGCTTCTGCTCAAAGAGGGCGACGAGGAGGCTGTCGATGCCGTGCAGGGCTTGCTCAAAGATCCCGATCAGAAGATCAGAACGCAGGCGGCGCTGATCCTGAGTCTGTGGGGAAGGGGCGATGAGGCCCTCGCCCAGATGCAAGGGGCTTATCCGGACGCCGACAGGCAGCTCAAGGAGAAAATCCTGGAAGGACTTGGGCGGACAGGTGTCCATTCGACGATTCCTTTCCTTGTATCCAAACTGCAGGAGCCTTATCCTTCTCTTCGGTTGATTGCCGCTGCAGCCCTATTGGAGACGTTATACCATTGAAACGTCTCATCTCTTGGGCTTTATACGATTTTGCCAGCAGTGCTTACTCTACAATCATCCTTACATTTATCTTTGCCACCTATTTCGTCAAGCGCGTTGCTCCTGATGCTACCGAAGGAGCTGCTGTCTGGGGCTTTGCCATGGGCTTTTCCGGCCTGATTGTGGCCATCGGAGGCCCCTTCCTCGGCTCGCTTGCCGATCAGGGAGGCGGCCGCAAACGCTGGCTGGGTCTTTTTTCTATCTTATGCGCTTTAAGCGCCCTGTTCATGTGGTTCATTCTTCCCAGCCCCACTTATATGTGGCCGGCGCTTATCCTCGCAACCATCGGCTCGGCCTCTATTGAGTTTGCCTATATCTTTTACAACGCCATGCTGCCTGAGCTTTGCACTCCGCAAAACGTGGGAAGGTGGTCGGGCTGGGGCTGGGCCATGGGCTATGTCGGAGGGGTAATCGCCCTTATCCTCTGCCTCGTTCTCTTCATCGGGCGCTTCGCGCTTTTCTCTCTCGACCAGGTGACGGGTCAGGAAGAGCGCGCCACCTTTCTTTTATGCGCCATCTGGTACGTTCTCTTCGCCATCCCGATTTTTCTCTATATCCCTTCTACTGAAGCGACCAAACCAATCAATACGTCTCTCTTCAAAAATACCCTCCAGCAGCTTGCCTCGACCTTCCGTCAGATCCGCTCCTATGCCAACCTCTTCCGCTTTCTCATCGCCCGCATGCTTTTCAATGACGCGCTTCTCACGCTCTTTGCTTTCGGAGGAGTCTACGCGGCATCAGTCTTTAACATGTCTGAGGAGCGCATTCTTTATTTTGGTGTCTCTCTGAACATCACCGCAGGCCTGGGCGCCGCCTCCTTCGCCTTGCTCGACGACCGCATCGGCGGCAAACAGACCATCATGATTGCTCTGATTGGCCTCATCTTCACCGGCACAGCAGCTCTTCTCGCCCAAACCGAAGCCCACTTCTGGATCGCGGGGCTTTTACTTGGCCTCTTCGTCGGACCTGCGCAGGCCTCCAGCCGCTCCTACATGGCCCGCAAGGCCCCTGTGCACTTGCGCAATGAGATGTTTGGATTTTTTGCCCTCTCTGCCCGCGTCACGGCTTTCCTCGGCCCCATGCTGCTGGGCTGGCTGACCTATCTGACCGCCAGCATGCGCATTGGAATGGCGAGCATCATCGCCCTCCTAGTAATCGGATTTGTGCTTATGATCCTTGTTGAGAAAGATCTTTGAGCGTCATTGCCATTTGCTCAATCTTATCCAAGGCATCAAAATCTGTTTGTCCTTTTGCATGATAGTGTGCATTGATGTTAGCGATTGTCTCAAGTGTGGACGAATGACAGTGCATCAGATGGGCAGAGATACGTATCGCTAAATCTCCGAGATCTCGCCCCAAAGTAGTTTCAATAAGATCCTGGTACCAAACGGCTGAAGATCGTATGTCAGGTTTTTGCAGGGTGATGAATTAACTTATAATAATTGACTGGATCCATAAATCATTTTTCGTTGAACGTAAATAAAATCATAAATTTGATGTGTAAATTAAATCAATTTTTAATCGAATTTGTGCTGTGTGTAGTATTAGCTATCTTGATGAATAAGCACTCCATAAGTTATTCAGAAACTGTCGTCTCAAAATCCATCCCCGGAAAGCCCTCTGCATGTATTCAAGGACATTGCTGCCTATTGTTCTGAACTTGGCTTTGAAATGCGCTATGTGGAAGTGGCTGCCAGGACTGGGGCCTTTCCTTATAAAAAACCTAGGAGTTATCAAGAATACTGTGCGAGTCTCGCTGGATATAAACCCGCTTCTTTTAATTGGCGTGGTCCAGCATAGCAATTAGGCTGCAGCAACGTGGAAAACATGTCCACCAGGCGCCTGGAAGTAAAAGTGGGACTTATCGGGATACTGAATTTCTTGTACGCCAAAAGCCAACAGCTTTTGCTTGAGCTTGTCGGGATGATCCTTTTTCAACTCGAGCCACGTGGCTTTAAGCAGCTCATTGTCTGGAAGACACTCCACTGACTCAGCAAAGGAGACACCAAAAATAAAACCGCCAGCAAACTGGAAAAGGTCTAAGGCAGCAGAATGTGCAGGAAGGGAAATTAATCCTGTTTGTAGTAAGTCTATTTTTATATGTGCATAAGAAGTTGCCTTGGAGGTTTTGCTTCCGATACATCCAGCTGATCGATGGAGGCGAAGGGCTCGCCTTTCAGAATCTCTAGAATCTCCAGGAAGAATTTTTTGGTGATGTCTTGAGCATGAAGGGAAGAGATTCCGGCATTCTTGAGTCCCTCCATGATATTGCGGCTATTGCGCCTCAGTCTTTCGCAAAGCTGCTTGAGGGATGCCGTATCGCCGCTCCTCTCCGTCTCTTTGCGCTTTTGATCCAGATAATCAGCGAGATCATCGAAGATCACCTTGAGCTCCTCGTAAGACTTTTGCTCCCTGCCGCCAAAGTCACCCGACCAGAAGTAGGTGAGGCATCCCGCGCTGAAGATGCCGCAGTCGTTGGTACTGCATCCGGCAACAGCTGAGAGCCAGCGCATTTTTTTTGCAGCCAGCGGGAGAAACCCAACAAACGGGAAACAACTGAGCACCACGGGCGTGACGCAACAGAGCAAGCAGGTGTTGCGGTTGAGATAGACATCTGCGCTCCTGAGGCGATTGTAGACCTGCTCAGGCATGTAGGTCTTATCTTCTGGCGTTGGCATGGCGCAGGCTGGAAAACAGCCGCAGGCGGCATCCTTGACGAGGCGGCAGGGATTGCAGACAATGCGTAAAAAGATGTCGAAAATCGTCGTGTCGCAACACCTGCTTTGACCCGTCTCGGGGATATAGGTGCGAGCTGGCTCGGGCTTTCCTGCCTCTGCCAGATAGTTTAAAATCGCTTCGCGATCTCTTTTCTGTCCTTCAATTTGATTGAAGACCTCATCACGGGATCTCCAGATTTCCGGAGACAAATTGGCAGGGGGCGGCATGTAAACGTTCATAGAAATCCTACATTTTTAATATTAATTGTGTACGTGCAGGGAGCCTGTGCTCCTGCTTATTTAGCGTGGATTACAATGTAGGCGGGTGATGCTTGGAGGCTAAGATGGATAGATTGCAGCGGCTGTAAGATCGATCAATCAAAAAGTGCTGGAAGTGCTGCCACTTCCAATGCCGCGACACCAAAACCGAGGGGTCGATGCCGATGAAAGACAATAGGCGGTTTAAAAGCAGATCGCATTCAAAGCGGCAGCTTTCCCTGCTTTCCACGACCACTTTCCCTGCTTTCCACGACCACGCTTTTTTCCAGACGCTTGTTACAGTCGATTCGGCAATGGTGTCCTTTCTCCATAACCGGAGTGAGGGTTCCAGCACTGGAGGCAATCATGGCGCATAAAAGAAAAAGAAAAGGAAGGCGATATAAATAATGGTGAAAATACATATACGTTTCTCAACTATCTCAGAATAGCAATAAAAAATCCAGTTGGAATTATTTCTTGATTTTGTGGACAATAATCTTAAACTGTTTACATGCACAATGAAAAAAGGCACCACAGAGATACAACGCAACCTCGCCGAATGGGGTGTCGATGGCTGGCTCCTCTATGATTTTCGCCGCTCTAATGAACTTGCCTGCCAGTTCCTGTCAATTCGTTCTGAGCAGCTCCTGACGCGTCGGTTCTTTTACTGGATTCCCACGCAAGGGACACCGGTAAAAATTGTCCAGGCAATTGAGGACAAGGTTCTGCACCATCTTCCAGGTGAAACTGTGCGCTATCGCACCTGGCAAGAGCTGGAAGCAGCTCTTAAGCAAGTTTTGCAAGGTGCGAAGAGGGTGGCGATGGAATATTCGCCTCGAAACGCGCTTCCGGCTATCTCCCGCGTAGATGCTGGCACGATTGAACTAGTCCGAGGTAATGGTGTCGAAGTGGTTAGCTCTGCCAATCTGCTGCAGGTGCCTTTGCATGAGGATCAAGTTCGCTCCCACCTCGAGGCTGCAGAGGCTCTTGATGCCACAGCAGAGGAGACTTGGGAGTGGATTGCCAGGAGTTTGGAGGCAGGAAGGGCTCTGACAGAATATGAGGTGCAGCAGTTTATCCTGGAGCGCTTCGGCTTCCGAGATTGTGTGTCGGATGATCCGCCAATCTGCGCGGTCAATGAGCATTCCGCGAATCCCCATTACGCTCCTCAAATGGAGAACTCATCCATCATTCAAAAAGGGGACTTCATTCTGATCGATCTGTGGTGCAGAAAGAAAGGGGAGGGGTCGGTCTATGCCGATATTACGCGCGTGGCTGTAGCTGCTGAAGAGTGCACAGAGAGACAGCGGGAAGTGTTTTCGATCGTAAGGGAAGCTCAGGAAGCAGCGACGCAGCTGGTGAAAGAATGTTTTCGGGATAAGAGGCCTCTGATGGGATGGGAGGTTGACCAGGCAGCCCGTGATGTGATCCATAGAGCAGGTTATGGCGATTATTTCATCCACCGCACTGGCCACAATATTGCAGAGCGAGACCATGGTCCGGGCACCCATATGGACAACTTTGAAACACGCGACGACCGGTTAGTGACTCCGATGAGCTGCTTTTCGATCGAGCCGGGCATCTATCTGCCGGGAGAGTTTGGCGTGCGTCTCGAATATGACATCCTTGTGCATGAGGATGGTCAGAGCGAGGTCACCGGGGGTGTGCAGGATCAAATCGTCAGGCTGTTGGCGCATGTTTGATCCGCAGAACTATCTCATAGCATCAAAGCTTTTCACTCAGCTTCTGGGGCTGATTTATTTCGCAGCTTTTGGAGCATTTCTCTTTCAGATCCGCGGTCTCATGGGAAGAGAGGGCATCCTGCCCGTTGAGAGCTTCCTGCAATGGATCTGGCAGCGGGCGGGCACAAAGGCTTACAGGTATGTGCCGACCCTCTTTTGGCTGAATGCTAGCGATGAGGCCCTCATGGCTGTGGCTGCATTGGGGACGCTGTTTTCTATTCTGCTCTTTTTTTATGTCTATCCAGTTCTGATGCTGATTCTGATCTACATCCTCTACCTTTCGATCCTGTCGGTGGGGCAGGCCTTTTTAAGCTTTGGCTGGGAGATGTTCCTGATGGAGATCACCGTCAACGCGATTCTCATGAACATGACGGCGACGCCCAATCCGGCGGTGTGGGTCAGCCTCAATCTGCTCCTCTTTCGCTTTCATTTTCAGGGAGGCATTGTCAAGCTTTTCAGCCGCGATGTGAATTGGCGCAATCTGACAGCTGTGGCGTATCATTACCAGACACAGCCCATCCCCAACATGATCGCCTGGTATGCGCATAAGCTGCCTCTATGGTTTCATAAGGCTTCGACAGCTATCATGTTTTTCGTCGAACTGGTTGTCCCTTTCGCGATCTTTACGCCAGCTTTTTTATTTGGGGAAGAGGTGAGGCTGGCGGTCTTTTTCTGTTTCATGTATCTCCAGCTCATGATCTGGCTGACGGGCAATTTTTCCTACCTTAACCATTTGACGGCGGTCTTTTCGATCATATTGGTGAGCGACAGATATCTGAGCCCATTCCTGCACCCTTTCTTTGGGGCCTTGCCACAGGGACAGAGTCCGCTTGTTGTGGAAGGGATTGTGACGATTGCGGGGATTCTCCTGGTCACCATGCAGCTCATGACCCTCTGGAATCATCTTTACTATCCCAATGCATTTTTCGCGCGGCTGCTCGGGAATGTCCAGCCCTTCCATATCGTCTGCAGGTATGGCATCTTTGCTGTGATGACGACAAAGCGTTACGAGGTGGTCGTGGAGGGGAGCGATGACGACGAAAACTGGAAAGAGTATGGATTCTATTACAAACCGTCGGAGCTGGATCGCCGCCCTCGGCGCATCTCTCCCTATCAGCCGAGGCTTGACTGGCAGATCTGGTTTCTGCCCTTCAGCAGTTATCAAGACGAGGAGTGGTTTCAGAATTTCATGACCCACCTTTTGGTGGGCTCAAAGCATGTGCTTGCTTTGATTCGCTTCAACCCCTTTCCAGAAAGACCACCCAAGTACGTCCGCGCCCTGATTTATGACTATAAGTTTACAGATTGGCAGACTAAAAAGCGCACGGGCCAATGGTGGAGGCGCACCTTGGTCGGCAGCTATTCACCCACATTTGCATTGCGAAAGTAGGAGAGTGTTTTCAATTTGCGCCCCTGCGAAAGTCCGGGTTTTGGAGGATGCTCTTGCAGATAGGCTTTGATATCTCGGATGCGCTTGTCGGGATCGGGATGGGTCTGGTAAATTTGGGGGACGCTTTTGCCTCCTCCCACTGATTTCAAGACCTCCATGACCTGAATCATGGCATTTGGATCAAAGCCAGCCTGCTGCATAATCTGCAGACCCCATGTATCAGCCTGCGATTCGTCGCCCCTGCTGTAGCGCAGTTGGATCATCTGGTTCACCATCGAGGCAAGCACAAGCGGCGAATAGCCCCCTTGGGAACTTTGGCCGCTATCCGACGCCGCCGCGCCCACAGCCACGACGAGCAGTTTGCCAAACTGGCTTTTGGCCATCTGCTGGGCAGTATGCCGCTCAATGACATGGCCCATCTCGTGTCCCAGGACGCCTGCCAGTTCCGCTTCCGTATCAATGCGGTTGTAGAGCCCTAATGTGATGAAAACCTGCCCTCCAGGCAAAGCAAAGGCGTTGACAGTATTCGGATCGGCAAGAAGGTGAAACTGAAATTGCCAGGGGCTGTTTTGGGCATCCGATTTTGAGAGAAGAAAGGCGCCCATCTTTTTGACCTCTTGTGTGCGAGGATCCCCAGCCGGCAATTCTCCGCCCATCTCTCGCGACATCTGGGGGGCTGATTCCAGACCAAGCCGGACCTCCTGCTTGGGAGAGATCGAGACATGCTGCTTTTCTCCCGTGACTGGATTGACCTCGACCTGGTTCATGTACATCATCCAGGCAACTGCCGCGATGATGAGTCCCACAACGAGCCTTCCGCCAAAACTGTTCCGATCCATGAACATCTACCCCTTTAGTTGTACATGTTCACCACCTCTTCCCTTACCTGGGAGGCTGCGACGGAATCTGGTGCATCCGTCTCGCTCTCCCAAGAAAGGGTGGGGGGTAGTGAACATGTACCCCTTTTGTTTTGGAAATAGAGAATATTGAGGAACTTGTCTAGAGATTATTTGCCTGCAATCCACTGGTGCCACTCGACACGGAGGGGCTCGGCAAGTAAACGATTCCAGTCGACGCGTTTGAGGATCTGCTGCTTGGGCAGACGGGTAAAGAGGCGCAGCCAGTAATGGTCCCAGGTTTTGTCGTTGGTAACCAGGGAATGCACAGTGTCGATCAGCTGACGCATGGCAGTGTCAAAAGCTGCTGTCTGGGCAGTTTGTGAGGATTTGGGCTGCAAAACCAGGGCGATGGCCTTTTCGAGAAGCTGGTTCTGGATAAAGATCGAAGCAATATCGGCATAATGTTCCAGGGCTCTCATTTTCTCCCAACCCCCCGTCACTTTCAATAATTCCGCAGCGAGGGGATAATCTCGTTGCATCGTCTGATGCATTTCGGCGAGCGTCTGACCCAGTTGGGGTTCTACTAACCGAGCAGGCTGGGGCATCTGGGTCAATGTTTCAACAGTGGTGGCGATGATCAGGTTGGTGAGGCCAGAAAATCTGGAAAATCGGATCAGGAGTTCTTGGACAACTTTGGAGGCCAGGTTCTTCTCGTCAGAGCCCCCTAAGAATCTTATCATCAGCGCGTCGCGCTGTTTGTCCATTCTTTTGGCATAGTCATCCAGCGAAGCTCCCGGAAGAAGACGCCGGATTAAAAACTCTTTGCGCAACGCAAGGTCTCCTGGCAGCTTCTCGGCTTCCTGGATCAGCTCAAGGCAGAGGGCTGTCGAAATCAGCGCTCGGCCAAGCATCTGCTGAAAATTGCCTGGCGCCGTTAAGGTAAACAGCTTTTGCTGCAAGGGAGCCAAAAGCTTATCATCGAAACTGGTCACCTTCCTCGCACTCTTTTCGACAACTCGATGGACTTTTCGGGAGTCGCCAATCATGGGAACAGAGGAGACTTTTTTTGCCGTCACTTTAGATAAAATAGCCCTGGCAAAGGATTTCATATCGGGGTATCTGCCCTGAAGGAGTCGATCGGGGGCATAGCCTCTTGCAATCGCCGGCAAATACTGGGCGGCGATTTGGTTGACGCCTGCGGTCATGGCTTCATCTGTCATTTTGATCGCCGTTTGTGCCATGATCGGAATGCCCTGGCTAATCCCCACCACAAGATCTAATCCTATTCCGGCTGCATGGGTCATTCTCCCTGTTAGGGAATTGGCGGATTCTTCATGGGCGATAGCCAGATTAAGGGCAATGTCCATCACGCGCTTTTCCAGATTCCACAAACTCTGAATGCACGCCTCGAATGCTGCCGTGTTTTCTGCTCCGCTTTGACGTTTTTCAATGCGGTGGATGATTTGTTGATTTTTCTCTGAGATATAGTTAAGGAGTTTGGCTGAATCATCCAGAGTGTCCAGTTCACCCAGGCGGCTGAAGATCGTCTGGCATTGCAGTTGGATGTCCGTCACAACTCTTTCATATTCAGTGGGTTTGATTGGCTGCCGGATTACCCAATAGGATGCTTCCAGCTTGTCCAGCTCACGTTTGAACTTGGCACGCCAGGGTTCCGCCGGCGGAATATGTGCTGTGTCGCCAGTAGGATTCATAATTAATTATAGTTTTATTTCTATAATTAATTATCACATATTTACAATTAATTAGTTTAAAATAATGCGATTTGGTTAATTAGCGCGAGGGTGGGAAGCGTCGTAAACTTTCTTTTTCAAAGAGGTGGATACCTGTGTATAAATTGTCGTGGTGGAAAGGGAACTATGTCCGAGCAGCACCTGGATTGTTTTGAGGTCCATCCCATTTTCCAGCCAGTGAGTGGCAATGGTATGGCGGATCGTGTGAGGAGTGATGCTACCTGCTAATCCGCTGATTGTCAT
>JAJFUZ010000153.1 GCA_021372155.1 Parachlamydia sp.
CTAAAAATCGTTGGATTGAGTCTTTTTGATGAATTTTAGCATTCACCAAGAACTCAGGCTGTCGGAAATGACGAAAAGCGTCGTTTAAATTTGTGAAAATTCGGTCTTTTTCAGGGACGACTATGTACTCTCTTTTACGCTCTCTTACGAAAGATCAACCGACTCATCCTCCGTTGCACAGGTTCAAGTCCTAGTTGCCCCATTCCTCTACAAGAACCAACAGCAAGATTCTCCTGACAAGATTCTGCTGTCAAGATTCATCTTGATCATATATCGATGATCAAGTTTAATACTGCCCCCAAGTTCACCTAAAAATTTAGCAAGAACATATCCGAACAACTTCTTCAAGGAGTCCTCTCATGATAAAGAACCAAAGCCTTCGGTAGAAAAAAGACTCTAAGCAACCAAACAAGAATGGAGACTTGCTGCAGGATCTCCGGGAAATGATCGAACAAACCCGACAATCTATAGCATCGGAAATCAATTCAAGTTTAACTGCGCTTTACTGGAAGATAGGCTATCGAATTCGTCTAGAGATTTTACAAGAGAAACGAGCTGAATATGGGCGAACAATTGTCGCATCACTGTCACGACAATTGTCAAAGGACTATGGAATTGGCTTTTCTGAGAAATATTTGAGAAAAATGATTCAGTTTGCTGAGGTTTTCTTTGATGAGCAAATTGTCGCATAGCTGATGCGACAATTGACCTGGACCCATTTACTCTTGTTGATCCCGATCAAAGATCCTATAAAACGCGACTTTTATGCTGAAATGTGCCGAATTGAACAGTTGAACGTTCGCACACTCCGAAATTAGATTGACTCCAAGCTTTATGAGCGAACAGCATTGTCAAATTTTTTTAAATTATTTATCTCTTTTCCCGTCTCTTCAATAATTCCCATGAACTCATGACCCATAATAAGGGGCTTACTTTGGGGAACAAAACCGTTAAGGATGTGTAAATCAGATCCACAAATAACTGTCGAAGTGACTTTTACAATAATGTCATCTTGTTTTTCTATTTTTGGATCATCGACAGTGTCTACTGAGACTTTCTTTGGTTGATGAAAGATTAAAGCTCGCATAAAATACTTAGTTGCTTTAATTTTGAAAGAAAGGCTAGTTCCTTATCTTCGATTTTATCAACGGTTCCAATGAGATATGTATAGCTTTTTTTCACAATCTATTTTTTAGCCAATGATTTACGTTTTACAGTACTAGTTTTTGTTTTATTAATTTTCTTAGGTGCTTTTAATAAATTAGCTTGTAGATTTATTCCTGTTTTAAGCAATCCTCCTTCAGCAATTTTTGTTAATTTTTTATCAGCATTTCCTTCTTCCTCTAAGGTTGCCTGGAGCAAATCCGCCACTGCATTTAGATCTAATTCACTTGCATATGTGCGGACTGTTCCATAAGCAGATATTTCATAATGTTCTATCCGTTGTGCTTTGGAGATAAGAGCTGCATCCCGCAGTGCGGATTTTGTTTTTAAATCCTTGAGAACCTCTTTACATTCATCAATTAGTCCTTTCGTCGCCTTGCAAAATTTTTCTTTCTTTTCAGTTTTAAGAAGTTTAAAAACTTTTTCCAGACGTTGTATCTGTCCTTTTGTTTCTTTTAAATGAGATTCAAAGGCCTTTTTGAGATCTGGAGATTCTGAAGCTTTGACCATTTCTGGTAAGGCTTCCACGATTTGCTCTTCGGAACTGAGTATGTCATGTAATTCATCAATAAGTAGATCTTTAAGATCCTTTTTCATAAAACCTCTCTTTGTTTAAATTCTTCATAGATTCGCACATGTTTTAGATGATTCCAAAGACTTTCAATAAAATAATAATGATTATAGGAACTCCTAGTAACCATAAACCCATCATTTTACCCATAAAACGCTCCTTTTTACTTCGTTCAGGAGTGGTTCAGCAAAAAAGACTCCTTAAGTTTATCTTCTACTTTAAAAAGATTTGTGTATATATAAATTCCACAAGCATACGCCACAAGAATTCCAACGCATCATTTAAATAACTAAAAATTAATAAGTTATATACAATCAAATAAAGATAATCCGTCTAAACGGGGCCTTTATTCACATTGTGACTTTTCTTGTTTGCGCAAGAGACGTTTCAGAATTTCGCTGCTCCGTAATCCGATCATCAATGCAGGTCCTGTCGTATTGATATCGGGAATCACGGGACAGATGGAGCAGTCCACTACGTAAAGGTTCGTTGTGCCATAAACACGTGTATTGCCATCTACTACACCTCCAGCATGCAGAGGAGCCATTTTACAGTGTGATGTAAAGTGGCGTCCATCCCCTATAAGATTGGTGTTATTTCTCACATACTTCTCAACAGATGCATCGCTAAAGCCATCAGCGATGACTTCGTTGATCGGGTCACCTGGAACGGGTTGATAGAAAGGGGGGTTGACGAGGGCGAGTTTCGCGAGGAGAGCGCGAATATAGACCTTGATGGCATTCTTCATATTCTGCAGGTCTACAGGATCCTGGTAAAAGCCGTCGTTCACAGCGGCTATCTGAAAAGAGTTGTCACTTTGGATTTTGACACTCCCCTCACTCTTTGGATTCAAAAGCTCAAATCCGATGGCTACTAGCGCTGGTGTTGTCGTTCCGACGGCTGGTATGAATTCGAACAAGATCTGCAGCATGCGTGGGTCGCTGGCTGTACCACCCACTTCTGGCAAGTAGACGTTATTGATTGTAAAGGCATACGGTGCTCCATCTGGTATTCCATTATCTAACGGATTGGCCAGCAAAAAAATGGCGATGAGCGGATGGTTTTGGAGATGTTTGCCTACGTTCTCATTGATAAATACAGGCTCGATCCCTGCCTTCTTTAGGGTTTTCTTCGGACCGATGCCCGAAAGTTGCAGCAACTTGCTGCTGTGGATGCCTCCCGCCAAAACAACAGCTTTCCGAGCATGTGCTTCCAAGAGTTGACCATCCTGCAAAAATAGGACTTTTTCGGCGCGCCCTTGTTTGTTAAACACTATTTTCACAGCGACCGATTCGAAGAGCACACGCAGGGTGTGTCCGTTGACTCCGTGACCCTCTGGCGTCATCACATCGCTGTTTAAAAACGCTGTCGCGCTGCTCACTCGCTTTGTACCAGTGGGGTCAATCAACCACTGAGCACGAGGGTCTATGCAATTCTGAACACTCGGATCATTATAGTCCACCACCGCTGGAATTCCAGGAAACGCTGCCAGTGAAGCTGGCAATAGTCTGTCAGCTGTTATCTGGGACACCGTAGGCGTCTGCAGCACATTGACAGGACCTTTGTCTCCCCTTGCTCCAAGTGTGATTGTCAATCCCTGATAGTTTTCAAGAGCCTCGAAGGTACGCAGAATTTTGTCCAAACTCCAATTATCGCTGCCCGAAACCTCTTCCCAACGCGAGTACACGGCATTCGAGCCACGACCATAGTATAATCCGTTAACCGATGAGCCACCACCCAACACCATTCCTGTTATCCAATCACTCCCTATTCGTCCATTGAGCGTTGGCTGTGGCTTGGTTTGCTTCCATCCCCACCAGAAATACTTGTACGCTGATGTCCCAGGCAACAGGAACGCTGGGAGACCCACTGCCTCTAATGCTGGATCACTTGTTAGATTTGCACCGGCCTCTATTCCCAAGACTGAATAGCGACCTTTCTTCGATAGCTGGTTCATCAATACGCAACCTGCCGCTCCACCACCCACTACGATGATATCAGCCTCCAGGGTCTTTTTGTTTTTGCATTGATGAGAATTGCATGGAGAAGATTGATCACCTAAAAGGCTAACTGTAGCAGTTACTAAAGCAAGAGTAATAAATTTGATTTTCATTGGTGGTTCCTCTTTGTGGATCACTATCAAAAATAAAATTTTTGTTGTCAAGTTTTGCTGTGAGCAAGTGACTAATGTGTGAAATCCACAGACTTTGTCGTAGGTTCATGTCCTAGTTGCCCCACTTTTTCATCAGATCCATGCGCACCTGCGAGCAAAATTTAGCTTGATCTAATCTCAAGGTTCAATTTTAATCCTTACCCCGCGGTGCAATGGCGGTGCAGTTAAAAACAATCTTTTCCAGCATACCTCCAGCCGCTCGAACCATAACAATATAAGGTTTGAGCAATGGCTTCTATATTCAAAAGAAAAAATAAAGACGGCACCTGCTGTTGGGGTGCGGTCATTCGCATTAAGGGGTTGATTACACCCATCTCGATGCCCAGGTCACAAAAAAATTTAGCAAAACCATCTCAGAACAAATTCTCCAAGGAGTTTCCCCATGAAAAAACAGCGCAGCGTACAAAAACCCAAAGCCTCAAAGCAACCTGCTACAAAAGGAGATTTGCTCAAAGATCTTCACACAATGATCCAACAAGCTCGGCAGTCGGTAGCGTTAGCAATTAATTCAAGCCTCACTCTGCTTTACTGGCATGTAGGTGATCGCATGCGTAGAGAGATTCTGCTTGAAGAGCGTG
>JAJFUZ010000155.1 GCA_021372155.1 Parachlamydia sp.
CATTGGGAAACTGCAATTAAAATACTCGATCAAGGCTGTGAAAGCCCGGTCATTCGCGGGTTTTCCTATGATGACGGAGGAAACACACCGCTCGGGAAGACAGGCTATGTTGAACTGATCCAAACGCCAATCAAGATGGCAAGTTTTCAAACAGAGCGTTTTTATCAAGAAGACCTCATCTTATCGAACATCTTGCGCGGGGGGGCCGTCATCTTTGGCAGTGAATTGCTCGGGCGTCAATATCATCAGGCTGCACAGGCCATTTTGACCGTCAAATCGCGGGGATCATTGCTTACTTTGAGTCAAGAACGGGCTCTAGATCTTTTGAAAGGCCACTTAGCCGAGTTTGAGCCACGCCTGGACAAAAGAAAAGAAGAGATCCCGATCTATAACATCAAGTTTGAGCTTTATCGTCTGCCGAACTTCTTGATTGCGGGGCTGGCCGACTATTTTGGAATTGAGGAGCAAAATACATGGAAAAGACTTGAAATGCTCGCAGAGGCAAAAATCTTAAGTGAAGAGGGCGCTCAGAACATAAAAGTCGCCATGAACGCAATCATGCATCTTCGCATCCGCAGTCACATCCACTATTGCAAGGAGTGTGACGAAGCCTATCACCCCAGTATGGAGCAGAAAGGGATGGGTAGCAAACTGCAGAGTCTTTTTGTTTTGACTGATCCTGATATTCAACAGATCATGGAAATTTATCGCGTGATTTTACCTCTCCATCGCAAGGTTAAAGAAGCTTGCAAAACTCGTCATTTTGATGCTCTTGTCCAAGAATCTTTCTATGACAAGAGCCTCATGACACAGGGACAAGCGTATGCAAAACTGCATCGCTATGCAGAAGCTACATCGTGCTACCAACAAGCAGTTGCGATGAATCCCGATGATGCCGATGCTTTGATCCGTTTAGCTGATGTTTTCAGAACAACAACCGCATATGCATCAGCAAAAGAATATGCCGAAAAAGCGTTAGAATTGGGTCGGCGGAAAAAAGATGCTGAGGTCATTTTCGAATCTCTCAATATACACGGAAATATTTGTGCGGAATTGGGCGAACATAAGAAGGCGATCAGCTATCTTGAGCAAGCTCTAGACCAAGAGCCCTCTGAATCAACGATTCATTCATCCGCCAGCATCCGCGGCAACCTTGGCTTTGCTTGGCATCAAGTAGGAGAACTCTCTAAGGCGATTGAATGCTATCAAGAGGCTCTCCAGCTCATACAAGGCTTGGGTGAAGCTCACTCGGATATGGCCCATCATCTAAACAATCTTGGCGGCGCCCTGAAAGATGCTGGAAGAGTATCGGAAGCCATTGAATACCTCGAAACTGCCCTAGATAAAGCTCTAGCAAGCGTCGGTGAAGAGCATCTCCTAACGGCATCCATTCTCACCAATCTCGGCCTTGCTTGCCTTAATTGTGAAAATCCCCAAAAAGCTCTCGCATATTTTAATAACGCCTTGAAGATTAACAAAAAAATCTTCGGGGATGAGCATCCTCAAACTGCTATCTGTCTCAATAATTATGGTTTGGCTTTAAAGCACTTGGGCTTTGCTAAGGAGGCTATTGAGTATTATAACGAGGCGCTCAGAATCGATCAATCTGTCTTTGGTGAGCAACACCCAAATGTAGCGAATCGACTCAGCAATCTCGGGGCAGCCTATCTAGCTTTAGGAAATTTAGAAAATGCAATTTATTATAACAATCAGGCGCTTAAGATTACTAGAACAGTCTTGGGAGAAACACACCCTAGCGTCGCGACGCTTCTCAACAACCTCGGAGATGTCTACATGGAGTTAGGTGATAGGGAGAAAGCGATCCACCATTATGAGCAGACATTGGTCATCGATAAAAAGGTCTACGGAAATGAACATCCCAATGTGATGTTAAGTCTCAATAAGCTTGGTCTGATTTATTTAAATTCAAAAGACGCGAAAAAAGCGATCGGATACTTTGAAGAAGCAGCACGAATAAGTACAAAGGTGCATGGCGAAAAACATACAAAAACGGCAATTTTTCTAAGAAATCTCCAAACCGCCCGGCAAGCTTCAGGAGAAGCAGCTGACTATGTTGAGGAGGCGAATGATGTTGATGAGAATGCCGTTTTAATGGATTCGGCCTTAATGAGTGCCGAAACACTTGCGAAAGTAGCAAGAGATGGCCAAAGAGCCGTCAGCAGCTATCAAGCGCTGCTCCGGCTAAGCAAGCAAGCACATGGTGAAGAACATCCCAATGTTGTTGCCTCTCTGAATAACCTGGGAACTGCTTTGATGGCAGCAGGAGACTCTCAGAAAGCGATTGTTTGTTTTGAAGAGGCTTTGAAAATTAGTAAAAAGGTGTATGGCGACGAGCATTGTTCGGTAGCACAAATTTTGTGGAACCTCGGTCGAGGTTGGCAGACCTTAGGGAATATGAAAAAAGCAAAAGTTTATTTTGAAGCTGCCTTGACGATGAGCCAAAAATTATACGGTCACGAGCATGTTAAGATAACCGCGATTCTTAACGAACTTGGCTCTGTGTGGCTTGAATTGAAAAACCCCCTCAGAGCCAAAACTTGCTTTGAAGAGGCATTAAGCATAGACAAAAAGCAGCACGGCGACGAACATCCTAACATAGCGACTCGTCTTAACAATCTCGGCAATGTATGGTTAGCTTTAGAAGAAGTTGATAATGCTCTCATTTATTTCGAAGAGGCTTTGAAAATTGATCGAAAAGTCCATGGAGAGCAACATGCTAATGTGGCCATTCGTCTTAGCATGATCGGCAATGCCTTAGGGACTTCAGGAAATGCCGAGAAAGCTATTAGCTACTTCAAAAAGGCCTTGAAAATTGATAAACAGTTTTATGGTGAGCAACATCCTGAAGTGGCGGTTGATCTCAATAACCTGGGAAATGCCTGGCTTGCTATAGGTGATGTTGAGAAGGCAATTATCTGCCATCATGAGGCTTATGAGATTGACAAAAAGGCCTATGGCGATCAGCACCCTAAAGTGGCCATGCGGCTCAAACATCTTCACATCGCCTTGCAAAGAAGAAAAGATCTTCTGTCGCAAGCTGAAAACTCAGAAGAATACGTCATCTTATCTCATGAATTGTCAGGAAGAGATTATGGCACTGAGAAGACTCTTCAATCGGAAACTGAAAATGAAAAATCAGATTGCTCCTGTACGCTATCGTAGATTTGGGCTAACCTCTCTTTTCCGCTCCGTTCGGGCGAAAATTTGTATTATGATAATCTGAGGTTAAGAAAAATTCCCTTGAACAAAAGTGTGTATGGCGGTATAAGCTCAAATATATTTTAACTTGGAATAATATCATGCAACCAGCTGGCTCTTCTCGATTGCCCATTTATTTGCCAAATGACACTGTGTCTCCCCATCCAACCAAAACAGCAACCGTTCCAACGTCTCATCATAATCCAACAATTGACAAAGAGCCAACAACTTCTCTCCAAAATATCGCATCTATGACGTGGACGTGGAAAAACCGAGGCGAATTTCACCTTGGACGCAAAGAACTTGATCTGGCCATCGATGCCTTCACAAATGCTCTCCAAGAGGCTGAGAAGAAGGGTAATGTGGAACTGATGGGCG
Source organism: Parachlamydia sp. (assembly GCA_021372155.1). Lineage (GTDB taxonomy): Bacteria > Chlamydiota > Chlamydiia > Chlamydiales > Parachlamydiaceae > JAJFUZ01. Next base: position 3,598 of record JAJFUZ010000155.1, read on the forward strand.
AGTGCTTAAATGACCTTGGGCGAATATTTCTTGAAAAAGAACAATGGACTTTGGGGGCGAAGATCTTCAACAGCGCTTATGCGCTCTCGCAAAAGTCATGCGATGGCAAATCGCGGCAGACCACACTTGCCCTCATGGCAGAAGTGGAAAGGCGCTTTTTGAAAAAGGAGTTTTGCATCCTTACATCCGTTAATCCTCGAGTCTATTTAGATCAACGACAAAGTTTCCAAATATTGCGACAAGAAATGCATTCAAAGATAGAAAATGACATCCCTACTCAGACCATTTTACTTGAATTTTCCCAAGGAATTTCTCGCTTTCTAGAGAAAGTTCTTAATAGTGGCTTTAGCATCTTTGGCAAGCCGCCTTGCGATTATACTGTGATTAGCTTAGGTTCTTTAGCACGCAAGGAGATGAGCCCCTTCTCCGACCTAGAATTTGCATTGCTCATTGACAAGAGCTCTCCCGATATACTCTATTACTTTCGCAAGATGGTCCAGTGGTTAGAGATTCAAGTAATCAATCTTGGTGAAACGGAGATTAAAATCCTCGATCGAGGCCATGAAAGTCTTGTTTTACGCGGATTTTCTTTTGATGATGGAGGCAACACGCCTTTAGGGAAGCAGGGTTTTGTTGAATTGATCAAAACCCCCGAGGAGCTTGCACAGTTTCAATCTGAGCGATTTTATGAGGAGGATCTCATTTTATCAAACACGCTTTGTAATGCTGACATCCTCATGGGCAGCGAAACGCTCTATGCGAGATATATCAAATCCGTAAAGGCCATACTTAGCACGAAATCGGCGCAAACTTCCTTATCCTTTTCGCAAGCAAGAGCTTTAAATCTATTGCAGGGACATCTCGTCGAGTTTGAGCCGCGCTTGGACAAAAAGAAAGAAGGAATCACTGTCATTAACATCAACAGGGAGCTCTATCGTCTCCCGAATTTCTTAGTTGCAGGTCTTGCTAACTATCTTGGAATCAGCGAGCAAAACAGTTGGAAAAGGCTAGAGGCACTAGTTAAGGCAAATGTCTTATGCCCAGAAGGAGCCAAGCATCTTGCGGAAACAATGGCTGCAATCATGCGTTTACGTATCCGTTGCCATCTTTACTATGGTGAAGCTCGCGAAGATGTACGCGTCTTTACCTCAGATGGAACCAAGCATCTTGAGGATACAAAGGGCGCCGCCATGCCAGTCCGCATCTGTTTCCCTCACGCCTTTTTTGGTGAGCAAGAAGTCCCTTTCTATCCGAGCAAGCAGCAGAAAGGGGCAGAAAATATACAGCAGAACGAGTTTGCGCTGTCTGATACTGACATCAATCAAATCATTGAAATATATCGAGTGATTTTACCACTCTATCGCAGCGTCAAACAGTTCTGTCAAACCGGAAACTTGACTGAATTATCCAAAGAGTTGTTTTACGGTAACAGCCTACTGATAGAAGGCGAAGTGCATGAAAATTTTCATCGATATACTCAAGCAAGAAACTATTATGAGCAAGCTGTTGCAATAAATCCTAACGATGCCACAGCTTTTTTGAATTTAGCGGATCTATTGTCGAGATTGGAAGAGCATGGAGAAGCAAAAGATTATGCTGATAAAGCTCTTGAATTAGGAAAAAGAAAAAATGATGAGACGATCGTCTCTAAGGCTTTAAAGCTACAAGGAGTCTTTCTCAACAATCTAGGAAATCAATGGAAAGTCTCAGGTGATGCAAAAAAAGCTATCCTCTGTTTTGAAGAGGCTTTGGAAATTAACATAAGCGTTTACGGCAAAGATCATTCTGAAATTGCAATTTGTTGCAAAAATCTAGGCGATGCTTGGCTAAACCTTGTGGATCCAAAGAGAGCACTCGGTTACTATGAGGAGGCTCTTAGAATTTGCAAAAAAAACAATGGTGACCAGCATCCCGAAGTAGCAACTTATCTCACTAATTTAGGCTATGCCTGGCAAGTCTCAGGGGACGCAACAAAAGCCAATAACTGCTATCAAGAGGCGCTGAGTATTAACAAAAAGGTCTTCGACGGTGAACATTCAGTAGCGGCAATAAAACTGAACTAGCATAAGACTATGAATGTGTAAAAGATAAGGGGATATCTTATGGAACCACCATTCATGGCTTCAAAACGCGCTAAATAAAGTGATTGCACACTATGCAACCCATTGAACCAACAACTATCCCTCTCCCATGCCCTCCAGCTGAACCTTTCCCGTAAGATAGAAGGAAAAATAAAAATCGCAGGCACTGAGGCTTGAGTACAATGCTTATTCGACCTGCTCGCAGTCTTAACTGTTCAATGGATAGTTAAGACATGCTTTAAAAGAAGCAAAACCGTGCAATCCTGCGGTGATAAGGATCTGAAGAGACATAAACCCTACTTGCTCAAAGTTTTGAGAGAGGCTAGAAAAGCTATCGGGTATTATGAGGAGGCACTTAATCTCTTTCAGAAGGTGTATGGAAATGAACATCCTAACGTAGCAATAAGTTTCAATAACCTTGGTGCATCGTGGATAACCTTGGAAGAGGCTAGAAAGGCGATTGGATATTTTGAGCAGGCGCTAGAGATCGACAAGAAAATATATGGCAACGAGCACCCAAGTGTGGCGAGAGTTCTCAGCAACTTAGGTTTAGGGTGGCAAGCCTTGAAAGAGTTTAGAAAAGCGATTGAGTATTTTCAAGAGGCGCTTGATCTTTATATGAAATTCTACAACACCGAACATTCTAATATTGCGACATCTCTCAATAACCTAGGTGGGGCATGGCAGGCCTTGGGAGAGGTTAGAAAAGCGATCGGGTATTATGAGGAGGCACTCGAGCGCTTGAAGAAGGTTGATGGAAATGAACATCCTAATGTGGCGACATCTCTCAATAACCTTGGTGTCGCATGGCAAACTTTAGGAGAGGCTAGAAAAGCGATCAAGTATTATGAAGAGGCGCTAAGGATAGACAAGCAGGTGTATGGCAATGAGCATCTAAGTGTGGCGAGAGACCTCAACAACCTTGGCGCAGCGTGGAAGGCTTTGGGTGAAAAGGACAAAGCGCGTGCATATTTCCAGGAATCACTGTTAATCAAAAGAAAAATATATGGTAATGCACATTCTAGCACAAGAACAACTGAGCGACAGTTGACAGACCTTGAGCCCATATGTCTTTTGCAATAATGATAGATTTCATTGGCTTTGTTCCTGAAATGCCCCTTAATCGTCAGATGTATCAGACTACACCAGCGTACCAAGCAATCGCCCTATTGATATAGTGTTAGAATGTTTTTCACCATACCTTATTGAGTAGACTCTCAACAATTCTAGCAAATACTGTATGGCTTTGCTTTTATTTCCGATGGCCAACAAGTCCGTGCTAAGGTCGACGAAAAGGTTTTGGGAGAAGAGCATCCTGATATGGCTTTCGCGTATTATAATCTTGCCAAAGCAAAATTAGATCTGGGTGAACCCGATGCAAGAGATTATTTTGATCGTGCGCTTAAATTAGCATTAAAAAAATATCCAGATAATCATCCTAAAGTACAAAAATTTAAAAATTTTGGTGCTTCACAAAGCCCAGGAGCAGACCGCGCAAGGGATTGCAGTCTTTTGTAACTTTGTAACCTCAATTTTTATTTGTCCTGAACTAGTCTTGAATCGTAAAACAGATTTGGCGTCTTTTTCGTTTTTTTCCAAACGACCAGCCACTCAAAACGGCTCACCTACACGAAAATCGATCGCTTACCAATTTTTTCACCAAGCAAGGTCAAGGTGACCTAGATTCCTGACTACATCTTTATGTCACCCACATTCCCGACTGGAAGAATTGTGTGAATCGCATATTAGTGATGAACGAACAAAAGAGCTCTAATCTAGACCTTCAAGCAAGTGCTTGTCAAAAATAATTTAGATAGTCCAAGATAGTTGTTCTGCTTTTAAGGAGATTGCTATGCTACCTGATAAACCAACGCCACCAGCTCGTCACACGAGGCCTCTACCCCCTTTACCTAATCCTAAACCAAAAAATGCTGGAACAATTTCATCTAACACGGAAATGGGGCAATTTGTACAAAGTGTTCCCAAACCTAAACCACTATCTCTTGCTGCACACAAGTATCCCGCAGTCTCTTTAGCAAATATTAAGCCCTTGCCGAAAAATGATCCTAGCATTCTCGTCCTTCCTCCTCTACCTATTCTTCCTTCAAAAGGCGCTCCACATCCATCCAGGATCAATGCAACACCGAAGACAAGTGTTGCAAGTCGCCAGAAGCCTAAGCCTCAACAGTCAGATTCGCGACTCGCTTGGATTCTGCAAGGTGATGACCATCTCAAAGGGAAAGATACAGCGCAAGCTATCGAATGTTATACCAAAGCCCTTCAAGAGGCAGAAAGAAGCAATGATTTCCTTAACATGGCTTTTAGTCTTAGAGGTCTAGGGAGGGGTTTTATAGAGAAAAAGCAGTGGCACTTTGCTGCGAAAATTCTTAACGGTGCATGGGCGCTTTTTCAAAAAGCTGCTGATGACATAGGCGAACAAGAAACTGTAGATCTCCTAACCGAGCTTGAAAAGCGTTTTTTGGAAGTTGAATGCGGCATCAAAAAGAACGTATCGCAAAGTATCTATATGGAAAGGCGCAGGAAGCTGCAGTCTTTTCGCCAAGCGGTTTCCACGCAGATTAGCAATGACCTTCCTTCTCAAGTAATTCTTGAGAGCTTTTCAGCATCCATCATTAAGTTTGTCGAAGAAGTGATAAACGAAGGATATTCATTATTTGGAAAACCTCCTTGTGATTGTACTTTTTTGGCTCTGGGATCTCTCAGCCGTAAAGAGATGAGTCCTTATTCCGATCTTGAATTTGCGTGTTTAATTGAAACCAATACTCCTCAGATACGCGAGTATTTCCATAAGCTCGTCAAATGGATGGAGTTGCAGGTTATCTGTCTGGGGGAAACGGAAATTAAGGTGCTTGCAGGGGGAAATAAAAGTCCTGTCCATCGTGGATTTTCTTTTGATGATGGAGGCAATACGCCGATCGGCAAACAAAGTTATTTTGAGTTGATCAAAACACCCCAAGAACTCGCTCAATGTCAAAGCGAGAAATTTTATTCAGAGGATTTAATACTCTCTAATGTTCTTCGCAGTGTCGCTCTCATTACTGGGAGCAAAAAATTGTATGATGGGTATGTTCAATCGATGCAGGCCCTTTTAAACTTTCGCGTGAAGGGCAAACAAACCCTTCGGGAAATGCGAGCGGGCAATTTGTTGGCAGGCCATCTTGTAGAATTTGAGCCTCAGATGAATAGGCAAAAAGAGGAAAGAACGGTATTCAACATTAAAGCTGAAATGTACAGACTGCCCAGCTTTTTAATTTCGGCGCTTGCGGATTTTTTTGGCATCGAAAAGTCGAGTGCATGGGATAAACTGGATGCACTCGAAGAACGACATATCCTATGTCCTAAAGGGGTTAAAAATCTCAAAGATGCTCTTAGCGCAATTATGCGATTTCGCATTTGTGCGCACTTGCATTATAAACGCGAGTGCGATGAAATCTATCATCCCTCTATGCAAATCAAAAACCCCAACGATCAGTATATTAAGGAGGCATTTACTCTTTCGGATGACGATATTGCAAAATTGGAGCAAATTTATCGGGTGATATTTCCTCTGCATCGCATTTTTAAAGAATTTTCTCAAACGGGAGATCTTTCAGCATTGCATAAAGAAACCTTTTATGAGGATAGTGTTAAGGCAAGAGATGCAGCCAATAGGCATCTGTTAAGATTTAAAAATGTAAAAGATCTCTATTATACCGCTGTAGCCCTGAACCCAAATGACATCCAAGCCATTATTTCGCTTGTGGAATTGCTGAGGGAACTTGGGGAGTTTAATGAAGCGCTGGAACACCTTGATAAAGCGCAAGCTATTGCGAACGAGTCTACCCCTGCAAACAGCAAGCAGAAAGGCGAGGTTTTCAAAATTCGCGCCACAGTACACCTTGAAATGAGAGATCCCCAAAAGGCCCTTGAAGCCTTAACAATAGCGAAAAATATTCCAGGAATTGAAGAGAGCGATAGATTAGGTAATGTTTTTATTATGGCAGGTATCTACGAGGGGATGGGGGGTAAGAAAAAAGCCATCCAACTCTATGAAGAAGAAGTGAAGCATTTTAAAGAATTAGTTAAAGTCTACAACCGTGGGGGAAAGAGGATTGTCCTTATTCCCGAGCATATGGGTATATTAACCAATCTTTGTAGTCTATATTCTGACGTTGGAGAAGGAAAAAAAGCAGTTGAATGTCACATGGAAGCATTGAAAATTTATCAATCAATTTTCCCCCATCACCCAACCTTGGCAGCAGTTTATAATAACCTTGGGCTGGCTTGGGTCCGAATGGGCAAACCTAAAAAGTCCTTCGAATTCTATGAAAAGGCCTTAGATATGTACACGAAGATATATGGAGAAAACCACAGGGATGTAGCCATGTCCTTGAATAATTTATCGATAGCTTACGGCCATTCAAAAGAATATAAGAAGGCTATTCCTTATGGTGAAAAAGCACTAGTATTCTATCGCCGTACCTACGGCCCTATTAATCAAGATGTGGCAGATTGTCTGGTAAACTTAGGTATGTGCTATCTCTTCCAAGGTAAAATGGAACCAGGAATTGAATTGCTTGAAGAAGCGCTTCAAATTTGTCTAAAACTTTCAAATCCTGATTTAAATTTTCAAAAGGGTATTCTTGAAAATCTCTCTGTTGCTTGGGAAGAAACCGATCCACAGAAAGCCCGTGCATATAAGGAACAAGCCCAAAAGTTGCGTAAGCAATTGTCTTAATCCAGCAGAGGTTTCTATGAGTATAAATTCTTTATTGCCAAGCAAATGCTAAAGCTTTTATAAAGCTTTTAAAACTGAATCAGAAGCCTATTTATGCAATCCGCTCTATTAAAAGTAGCTAGTTTTAATGTTGGTTCTGCTGAAGATTGGCATAACCTCTACGCGCGGTCCAAATGGAAAGAAAAAGTAGGGCGCGATTTTACCCCATCACAAGAGCCTTCACAAGATCTTAGGGAGCAGCTTGATGCTCTTTTCGATTTTAAACAAGCCGAAGGGATCACAAAAGAACAGGTAACCCAGGCGGTGGCCGCGAAAATAGACAACCATTTAGGTAAACTCTTAAAAGAGTTTCAGCCTGACATCTTATGCTTGCAGGAGTTGTATTATCGAGATCAAGATGGAGTGAGAAGTGCTCATTACCCTCTCCGGGCATTTTGAGCGAAAAAGCCCATGGGATTATATACCATTCCATTTTTATGGGGCGAATTTCCAAAGAATTACGAGGCCATCTGACCTTTTTTGAACCAGACTTGGACAAAAAGAAAGAAACGAGGCCTATTTACAATATTAAGTCGGAGTTTTATCGACTGCCATGCCCTTAATTGCTTGCCTTGCCAACTACTTTAAGATCAAAGAGTTAAACACTTGGGACAGAAAGGCGAAGTCAATCGGGATAGGATGGTCGGGGGCAAAAGCTGCGAGGCAAGGGAAAATGCAGCTTTCCATGGCTTTGCAATTGATATTTAATAGGATATCAGGATCGGATGCGGAAATCCCCTGGACAGATTCTAGAAGATCCACAAGGGGAAGGGGTAATCGTTCTACGTTGCGTGGGTTTTGATTGAAAACACGGGCGATGGAACGGTTAAGCTGAGAACTTTGTTGGATAGTTAGTGTGACGGGGGCTGGCGCAGCGGTTTCCTTAGATTTGTTGTCTGCGGTCTGAACGGCAGTTTTCGAGGAGCGGCCTCCAACTGAAGGGGAGGGATCCATAGAAAATACCTTATGGGTTATGACATGTTATTTATCTTCTCTTGTTTAATTCAGCAATTGATCTGAGCTCAGACTGAATCCAGGGGTGATTTTCTGGAAAATTCATTTTCAAAACAGTCAAGGACTCCTTATGATACTGCAGGGCCTTTTGTTTGTCGTCCATTTTTTCCCAAATATCGGCGAGACTTGCAAGGTCAAGACCGACATAAGGACTGTTGTCGCCTCGGTTTTTTCGATTGATGTTCAACGCTTTTTCATGATATTGAAGTGCTTGTGAATAATTTCTTAACTGTTTCATTGCTAAACCCATATTGTTATAATCTCTTGCTACGTTAGAATGCTCTGCACCTAGTGCTAAATCAATCGCCAGAGCCTCTTCAAAATAACTGAAGGCTTTTTTGGCATCTCCTAGTTTTTGCAATACGATTCCAAGATAATTAAGCCCTTCTGAACGTTGGGGATCTTTAGGATGTAAATGTGTTTTCTCCAGCTTCACAGCCTCTTCAAAACACTCTTTTGCTTCCTGAAGATTATCAAATTCCTGGCAAATCTGGCCCATCTCATATAGAGCAGATACCAAACGAAGATCTGTCTTACCGTAATAATGTTTCTTAATTTCTATCACTTTAGAAAAATATACAATGGCCTTTTCTTCTCCTAAAATTTTTACAGCTCTAGCTGCATATGTAAATATTCGTGCTGTATCGAGAGTCATCTTTCCATTATTTAAATTAACACTAATTTCTACAGCAGGCTCAAAACATTCGAGGGCTTTTTCCGGTTCTTCTAATTCCAACCATGCGATGCCAAGACTAATAAAATCATTCATCACATCGGGATGCATATCACCTCTAGCTTCCCTGTCAATAGATAAGGCTTCTTCCAGATACTCAATCATCTTCTTTCCATTCTTTAATGCGGCATAAGCGGACCCAAGATTGGTCAACCGAACAGCCACAATGGGATGGCGCTCTCCTAAAGCCTTTCTGTCAATACTTAGCGCCTGCTCATAGTAGCGGATTGCCTCAGCAGCTTGGCCCATATCTTTTAAAGCAGCTCCAATGTTATTGAGCCGAACAGCTACTTTGGGATGCTGATTTCCAAAGGTTTTCTTATCACTCTCAAGAGCCTCTTGATAAAATTGCATGGCGCGCTGCTTATCCCCCAGCGCAAGATAACATGAGCCAAGGTTGTTTACCGCCATGGCAACATCCGGATGGCCACTACCCAAACTCTCTCTCTTTACGACCAAACACTTTTCAAAATATTCCTTGGCTTTCTGAACATCTCCCGATAACTTCCAAGCCAAACCAAGATTATTGTATATTGTGCCGACGATAGAATGTTCATTTCCATACATTTTCCGGCCTATTTGCAGAGCTTCCTCTAATGTTTCTATGGATTTCTTGAAATTACCTAAATCTTTATGGACCATGCCAAGCTGGTTTAGCAGAAGAGGGGAAAAGGGCGTTTTTTTTCCGTAATTCTTTGTCATTATGACTTGAGCTTCTTCACAGCAAGTTAGCGCTTCTGCTGCTTTACCTAATTCCAACCAAATTCCCCCTAGATTACCTAAGCAAACAATTATGGAGGCATGTGCCTCAGCTTCTTGTTTGCGCAGAATCGCCAGGGCCTGCTGATAACAATCCTTTGCCTTTTGATGTTCTCCCGAACTACTGCTCAGCAGCCCTTGCATCATCAAGAGATCAGGCCGCGGAGATTGGGGAAGACGTGCTAAATATTTTTTGGCTTCATCAAATTCTGCCAAAGCGATTAATGTATTGATCAATGTCATTTGTGTTTCGGAATTATCCTGATTAACTGCAACAGCTTGCTTACAAAGACGTTTGGCCATTTGGTAATTACTTACCTTTGTATAGGCTTCGGCTTGAGTAATTAAGCTATTATCGTAAAAATCCTGTTTTGCCAGGGATTTGAAGTCTCCCTTTTTCGAGGCAGTTGTGAAGAGCCGATGAAGCGGTAAAAGGATACGATAGATCTCCACAATCTCATTGACCATTTCATCTGAGATAATAAAGGCACCTTTTAATCTTTCTTGAGGTATCTGCTTTCTCTGCATGGCAGGATGATAAGCCTCATCGCACTCTCTGCCATAGTGAAGATGGCAGCGAATGCGAAGTCGCAATATTTTGGCTAATGCCAACTTCAGATTGTTGACAGCCGTGCTGCACAAAATATTTTTCTTGCCAAGCGCATCAAGCTTATCCCAGTTGTTCTGCTCTTCAATTCCAAAATAGTCAGCAAGACCCGCAATTAAAAAACTGGGCAAACGATAGAGTTCCGCCTTAATGTTAAATAAAGGCATCTCTTCTTTATTCGAACTCATGTTTGGTTCAAATTCTATAAGATGCCCCTTGATGATGTTCAAAGCTCTATTTTGAGCAATACTGAGCGAAGAGTTGCTCTTTTTCGATAAAATTTCTTGCATCGATTTTAAATAGGTTTCATAGAGATTCTTATCACCTGTCAGTAATCCCGCCGTTCTTAAAACATTCGATAGGATAAGATCTTCTTCATAAAAGCGCTCAGATTGAAATTGAGCCATATCTTGAGGAGTTTTGATCAATTCCACATAACTTTGCTTTCCAAGAGGAGTATTACCTCCATCGTCGAACGAAAAACCTCTTTTGACTGGACTGGAGAGGCCATGCTCGAAAATCTTTATCTCCGTTTCGCCTAGATTAATGACCTGAATTTCAAACCATTTGACCAGCTTGCGGAAATAAGCTAGGTGGTTGGGAGAGCTCTCTTTAATCAGAATAGCAAATTCAAGATCGGAATAGGGACTAGTCTCCCGTCGGCCAAGGGATCCCAAGCTGATTAAAGTAAAAGGGCAGGGAGGGTTTCCTAGAATCTTATATCCATCAGCTAATATCTCCTCCAAGAAAAAGGCCACTGATGTAGAAAATAGCGATAAAATATCGCGAGTAAAGTCGATAATGTCCGTTTTTTGCGAATCATGGGTCTTAAGTCTATCTCCAATTGTACTTCGCATTGTTTGTAGTTGCTTTTTGCGGTATCTGTATGTTTCGGGAACAGGTTTCGCTTGCACACGACACTCTTTTTGTAAAAATCTGCTTTCCAGTTCCGCGAGTAAAGCTAAAAGTTCATTCTCCTTGTCGTTAGCTTTAGAAATCAGAGCTAATGCTCCGTTGAGTATCTTGGAGGCCAGGACCCATTGTTCTTTTGCCAAAAATGCCTTTCCTAAACCCGTGAGGCATTCTATGATCAGCGGAGTATTTTTTTTCTCTTCGGCATCTTCCAAACCTTTCGTAAACAGATCGACAGCAGAATCTAAATTTCCTTTTTGCAATGCGACGTTGCCCTGTGGAGTCCACTGTGAGGTTGTTGCGGGAACGTTGGGTAAAGGCCTTCCTTTCGACATAGGAACAGAGGGGCTTTTGCCAGCAGCTAAAGCTCCTTTCGGTTGGGGAGTTTCAACACTATGAGTTTTCGCGCCAGGATCAGAATTCCTCTGTAAAACAGCAGAAACTTGATTCGCTTTTTCTGCGGTTTTCTGGGGCTTTGAAGAAGGTGTGTCAGCCTCCTGAACCTCGGGCCTAATCTCAAATGTTTGGATGGAGGCTCCAAAAGAAGTAGACCTATTGTCAGTAGGCTGGAGTCGGATAGGAACAGTCTCCCCTCCAACTTTGCGCTGAACGACAACGGTCGTTTCTGAAAGCCCTTCTTCTCCTCCTGATGAAGAACGGGAGGGTTCTTTTTTCGAGAGTTTATTCGAAACTGCACTGGCAAGTTGTTTAAATACCGATTTTGATCCGGGGGTAGGATTGACGCTCATTCTGAACACTCCTTTAAATTTACTCAAACATAAACAAGGGCCAAATACCTTGCCTGATATCACTGCTTTGCTGACTGCAGCAAATTCTCGCCAGAAGGACGAGAATCCAGCGGATGCTGCTTCTGAGCTTTAAGCTTCGTTAGTAATTCTCCAAGGGCTTTATTGCCGCGCTTCTCGGCAAATTGGGCTGGGGTCAATCCTTGCGGGTCAGGAGCGTCGCAATTGGCGCCCTTTTCGAGCAGGAATTTCAGCACGGCCTCCACAGCCATGATGGAATGCTCGCTCCAACTCCCCATGATCAAATGGAGAATGGTCTTGCCTTCGCCATTTTTTTCGTTGATATCGGCGCCTGAGTTTAAGAGGAGCTCAAGCATAGCTTTTCGTTTTTTTGCGACATTTTCGCCTTTTTCCACTCCCATGATGACGGCGTGCAAAGGCCCATCCGTGCTTTTGGGTTTGCGCTTGCGGTCGACCCTTTCTTTAAGCAGGCGCTCGAGCGACTCTACCGCTCCCGAATAGGCTGCCTGTATGAGAGGTGTCCGCTCATATTCATTCACAGAATCTATGGGGCATCCCTCGTGGATCAACCAATCGATGACGTGATGATGATTATTTCTTGTGGCAGAGTGAAGAGCCGTCGATTGGTCTTCAGTGAGGGCTTGGATGTTAAATTCGGGCCAACTTTTGATCTGCTGCAGGATCGCTAGGGAGCTGCCGTAGAAAGCAGCATGATGCAAGAACGAGGCCGCTCTCTGCCCTGTCTTTTTGCGATTGATTCCCCATTGATCCAAGATTCTAAAACAGGCAGAATGATTCATTTCAAGCGCCTGGAAGGCCAACTTGGTAAATAAATCGACAAGCTTGACCGGGGGTTGAAAAGAACTCCTGTGCATCATGAGCCAGCTTTTGGCAGCTTTATCAAACTCCCCTCCTTTATCTGGCAAAGGCAAACTCATCAGATGGACAAACAGGGCTTGAAAATCATTGCACTCCTGCTGCATGCTCGGCTCATCCGCCATTGTCATGGCCATTTGCAAGGTCTGATATGCTTCCATCATGATTTGGAAGATGCGGTTCCACTCTTTTTTCTCTACCAGCGGAGCGAGCAAACTGAATCGGTCATCAATTTTCGTTTGCGCTTCGTTCACATGCGTTTGAATTTCGCGATAACCATGAAAAAGGGTTGGCAGGATCTGCAGAGAGCATTCTTTATCGACCACAAAGGCATGCAGCGCAGCAAGAGGAGCTAGCAAGGTTTGCCAGCTGCCTTGCTTGATCAGCTGCCTGGCGCGTTCGAAAAATTGCCGCGATGGCTCTTGCAAAGCATTTGCCCAGATGCCAGCAGCCTTATAGGTTTCGCTCAATCTAGCAGGTAGAGGAATAGCTTCTGAAGATTGGACAACCAGTCTGGCATAAAAGTACTTTTTCAAGTAAGCTCCTGCCAAGGTGCGGTCGACTCCAAATTTAGCGAGAAGCGTCGCCCCTTTTACGCTCCAAGGCAAGTAGACAATCTGATCCAACCACTTGTACAATTCGGCAACCCCAAGCGGGCTGCTGGGGAAAGGCAGAGATCCAATTTGCAAATTGTCGTCAACATGCTGCGAGTCTAATTCAGCCTGCAAGAGAGTCAGCACTGACTTGTCATAAAGCTCTAACAAGCTCTTTTTTACGGACTCTTCGCGCGCATATTTATCAATTAACTCAGGAGATAGCTGCAGGGCATGGTGGTCGCAAAAATCGCTCATTTCTTTGTGGATAGACTCCGTTAGGATCCCGCTTGCATAATGGTAAAGAAAAAAGGGATTCTTCACTAAGGCTGCAGAACTTTGCCGAATCAGCCATCGAAACCTTTTTCTGCCATAGCGTTGAATCTGCTCAGGAGTGCCCAATTGATCGACGATAAGTTCAAAGAACGACAGCTGTTTGGGAGGTTGCTTCAAGAGAAACTGGCTGATCGCTTGCTCGATTGTTTTTCTTTTGTCGCTTTGCGCTCCAAGCACAATTTTTAATTGTAGCAGATCCTGAATGAAAGTCTCAGGAGGGGGATCGCTTTTTTGAGAATTTAAAAAATCCAAAACCCACTGAAATGTTTTCTTCTCTGAATCTCCAAAAGTGACTGGAACAGCGAAGCCAGGGAATTGCCCAATAAACTGACGCAAGGACTCATCGTTAGGCTTAAGCAAAGGGAAAAGCCATTTGTGTAGCACTAGCTTGAATAAACTTTGAACAGATATCTCGGCTCCTGAATGCTTGACAATCGTTTGCAGCGCTGAGAAAAATTCCTGCTGCTTGACGCTGTTTTTTTTCAAAAGGCTGACAACCACCTCAAAAGCCCTTTGCACCTCTTCAGGAAGCTGCAATGTCCGCTCTTGCATTGCCTGCGCAAGCCTTGTAACATCAGGCTCTTTCAAACGCATCGTGCCGCCTTTGCCGTCTTGTGGATTTTCCAGCTCGCGCGCATAGGACTCGGGCTTTGCCAGAATCTCGATCAGCTGTGCGACCGCTTTTCGTGCCAGCGACTTTCCTAAAACTTGCTGCTCAGCCCTTTGGAAAAAAAGCTGCAATTCCTGCGTATGCACCGCAAATGGAAGCTGTCCTCCCTTTTTCCAGGTTGCTCGCTCTTTTGCCATCTGGACAAAAGATTCCCAAAGAGTCGCCATGCAGGCCATTTTTTCATCAAGAGATTGAGAGCTTTGTTCCAAAAGTTGCATAGCACGTTCATAGAGACCTCTTTCCAAAGTCAAATACTGCTGCAAAAGAGGGGCGATTAAAGGAGCAGTGTGCGTTGATGCCTTTTTATCAGCCTGCTGAAAGCGATCGATTTCCGAAGCATATAAGCCAATGGCCTGCTGCACCTCTTTTAATAGGATAAGAACCTGCTCATATTTGGGAGGAGCACTGCAGGCTTCCTCGATCTTCTCAAAGACCTTCAAATAAGCATAAAAGAGCTGAAGCAGCGTCAGTTGGTCGCCCTCAAGCTCTCCTTTTGCTGGCAGCAATGGTACACCCTTATGTTTTGCAATCAAAAAGCCTTCTGTTTCTTGCAGAGCAAAAAACGGGCTTGGAACATGTTCCTCATGCCAGTTAAGATTCTGATAAATTTCTTTAGCCTCATGCGATCCCCACTGCCTGATAAACAAAGCAAACACTTTCCAGGACTGTTGCGTCAAAGAACGTCGCGGCGATCCCGTGCATTTCGTATAAGCGATGAAAATCGAGTTCTCGGGCTCACGCTCCGATTTGCCCCCCTCTCCACAAAGAAGAAAGAGGGTATCATCATAGAGAGGATCCCTCTGGATATCAGCTGCCTTGAGCCTTAGCGCCATCTCATCCGCCAGCCGCTTTTTTGTCTCCAAGAGATAGTTTTCGAAATCCTCAAGATACTGCTCCATGCGTTTTAAGGGCAGAAAATCTCTTCCATACTCTAAAGAGGGCGAAGCTAACTTTTGCCTGACCTCCTCCTGGCTGGTTTTGCAGAATTGTTCGAGAAGTGGAAGGCTTTTTTCTGCAATTTGCACAAGCTGAGATGAGGGCATAAGCCAAAAGGCTCGGCCGTTGCTCCACTGGCTTTGATGTTCGGCGGAGCAGAATCGATTTTGAACGGCCTGCACTTCCGCCCAAAATTGCGGGGTTCTCAGCACTTCAAAAAGGCGATGGTGAAGCTCTCTTTTCTTGCATAGAAAAGCTAGCTGATCCTGTGCTGTACGATATTCAAGAGGCGTGACGCATCTTTTGGAGGATTGGCTCTCGTCCACAAAGGGTGTGCGCAGCATTTCAAAGACTTCAGCGACAGCGGCAAGCTTCTCCTTGGACAAAGCGGCAAAATTGCCCTCTTTTTCGCAAAACAGCACTCTTTCGCTTGGCTGAACGGCCAGATCCTCAACGTGAATAGGGGGGACACTAGACACTGGCATCACCTCTTGCATCTGTTTTAAATTTAATTTGATTGCCCTCTAGGAGTAATCGGACCTGATGGCCTGGTTTGATTTTCTCATCAATCAGCGCTTGTGCAAGCATATTGCCTAAATCGTGATCGATCACTCTCTTCAAAGGCCGCGCTCCGTAGACTTTATCATAGCCTTTATTAGCCAGATACAGGGCAGTCTGTTCCTCCCAGTTCAATTTGATGCCTTTGTCATTCAGTCTCCTCGCCAGGCTTTTAAGCTGAATTTCGGCGATCCCTTTCAGATCGGCCTGCTGCAGAGGCACACAGGGGA